>JAHRHE010000105.1 GCA_020027965.1 Nitrospirota bacterium
AAATCCACGCGCCTCAGCGCGATCCTCGTCAGAAAATCCGCACGCGCCAGGCGTTCCCTGGCCTGGACCGTCACCAGACACCAGAGCGGCACCTGGGCGAACACCAGGTACTGTTCCTGGACCGCCAAACGAAGCATATTGTACAAGCCTGCCTCGGCCCCGGTGAGCAAGGGCTGTGATCGGAGCGTTACCCCTGGAGGAATGAGCGGCTGGTGGGGGTGGCGATCGCGGCGTCGCTCCGCGGTCGTTGCCGACCGGCGACCGGCCCAGAATACCAGTACGATCCCGATCGCGGCCCCGAGGAGCGCAAGGACAGGTTCCATCACACCGGTCTCCGCTCAGCACCACACTGGCCGCCAGCCACGCTTCCCAGGCACGAGTGTGCCCAGGACCACGGGATGCGCAGCCCCGGTCACCGCAGGCACGTTGGCGCAGGACTCGTGGATCGACTGGTAGGCCAGGACGGCGAAGGCGATCGCTTCAAACGCCTTGCTATCCCACCCGAGAGCCTCGAGCGTCTTCACCGGGGTCGGGTGGAACACGGCGGCCAGGTCGGCCATGAGCGTGCGGTTGCGGGCGCCGCCGCCGCCCACGATGAGCTCATCGACCTCGCCGGTGAGCCACCGGCGCGCCCCTCCGACTGTGATCGCGGTGAGCACGGAGCAGGTGGCCAAGAGGTCTTCTGGCGCGCGGCGCCGCACGCGGCTCGCAGCGAGCAGACGAAGAAGAAAGGCGTCGCCGAACTGCTCCCGTCCGGTGGACTTGGGCGGTTTCTGATGGAAAAACGGGTGCGCCAGGAGCGCGAGCAGCAGCCCGGTGTCCACTGTTCCCCTGGCCGCGAGCTTCCCCTCACGGTCCATCGACCGGCGGCCGCGCGTCAGGCGACGAACCAGGGCATCCAGAAGCATGTTCCCCGGGCCGGTGTCGAACGCGCGAATCGAAGCGAGGGTGCCCCGCGCCGGGAGATAGGTCACATTACTGATGCCCCCCAGGTTGACGATGAGGCGTGACCGACGCGCGTCCCTCAGGAGCAGGTAATGGACGTAGGGCGTTAGCGGAGCGCCTTGGCCCCCAGCCGCGATATCTCGAGCCCGGAAATCGGCGACCGTGGTGATGCCGGTACGTTCGGCAATGATGGCGGGCTCGGCGATTTGGAGCGTGGACCGGATCGACCCGAGGCCCGGCTCGCGGACGGGAGTAGGACGGTGCTGGACGGTCTGCCCGTGTGACCCGATCAAGCGGACGTGCTTCGCAGGCAGGCCCGCTTCCCGGATGACCCGCAGGGCCGCTCGAGCGAACCATTCGCCGAGGACAGCGTTGAGATGGCAAATGTCCGCCGCGGATCCATCCGCCGACGCAGCCAGAATCCGTCGTTGCAGGTCAGCCGGATAGGGAGTCCGCCTGAACGCCACCGGCCTGACCCGCAGCGCATGTCCGGTGCCGCGAATGTCGACCAGCGCGGCGTCCACTCCATCGGCGGAGGTTCCGGACATCAACCCGATCACTTTCATCCATGCACCGGTTAAGTCAATGGTCGTGTGAAGAAATGGTCAATGGCGGAATGGTTGATGAAGAACCGCAGTCTGAACCGGCTCTTCATCGACCATCAACCATGTCCTGGGACCCATCGGCCATTCTTCATACGATTGAGCCATGAGGTTTGGCCAAGGATCGTGCGTTACGCTATCCGATGTCTCCTGGCCGGTCAAGCGGAACGACATCAGCCGGATCCCGTTAAGCATCCGACCCTCCTCATGGCGAAACTCCGAGGCATGGAGAGGCTCACGGTCGGAGGACGTGACCACGTTCAGCCTTTCGACGTGATGACTTGTTGCGCCATGGCGAGTCTGCGCTGCGTTGACTTTGCTGGGACAGGATGTTACGGTCCGGGCCATGTGCGTCAAGGTCAGTCTGCGGTCCTGCGTGGCATGTATTTCAATGCTGTCGCTGGCTTGTGGTGTCTCCTCGGTCGCCAGTTCCATTGAATCGGGCGCGACCGGCAAGGCGTTGAACGTGGTGGTGACGATTCCTGTTCTCAAGGATCTGGCTGACCACGTCGGCGGCTCCCACGTCAGGGTCATCTCGCTGATGTCAGGACTGGAGAGCGAGCATACCTATTCTCCGAAGCCGAGCGATCTGGTCGCGGTGCGCAACGCACAGCTCCTGCTCGAGGTCGGCCTGGGCCTGGAGGTCTGGGTCGCTTCGCTAGTGAAGAACTCAGGGAATACTGCGCTCAAGGTGGTGACGACATCGAAGGGGATCGCCCTGATTCGTGTCCACGATTCCAAAGAGAAGCCGACAAGCGTGGCGCAGGAAGGGAGGGATCATGCCGGAAACCCTCACGTCTGGTTAGATCCGGAAAACGCCAAGATCATGATGCGCCATATTACGGAGGCCTTCATCAGTCTGGAGCCGGGGCACGCCTCGGACTATCGGAGGAACCAGGCGGCCTATCTGCGTCAACTGGACAGCCTCCAAGCCGAGCTGGAGGCACGTCTGCGGAATGTCCGCGACCGCCGGATCGTGGTCCAGCATCCGGCCTGGCCGTATTTTGCCCGGCGGTTCGGGCTCCGAATTGAAGGCGAAATCATCAGCCAGCCCGGCGCGGAACCCTCGGCGCATCACCTCCAGGCGCTCATCTCTCGCATCCGCAAGGAGAAAATTCGCGTGATCGTCTCGGAACCGCAGTTGAACCAGAAGATCCCGGAGGTGCTGGCGCGCGAGACCGGCGCCCGCGTTGTAATCCTGACCCCGATACCCGGAGGGCTGGCTGGCACGGACTCCTATCTCGACATGCTCCGCTATGATGTCACACAGTTGGCGCAGGCCCTCGAAACATCGTAGCCAAAGCGTTGCACGTCCAAAGTCCTAAAGTCTCAAGTCTGCCATAGACGATGGACGGTTGACTTGCAAGGTGAAAACGCGTTCAAAAGCCATGTCCAACACGATCATTCGGTTCTCGCACGCCACGTTCGGGTTTCCCGGAGTCGTTGCCCTCCAGGACATCTCTCTGGAGATTGCGGAAGGCGAGTTTGTCGGCGTCATCGGCCCGAACGGCTCCGGCAAGACCACGCTCTGTCGTGCGGTGCTGGGACTCCTGCGCCCACTAGAGGGTTCCCTTCGGATTTTCGACTGTGCCTGCGAGAAGCTGCGATGCCATCATCGGGCCCGGATCGGCTATCTCCCGCAGAAAGGCGCGCTGGACCGCGACTTTCCGATCACGGTGCTGGAGACGGTGCTGATGGGCCGCTACGGTGCGCTGGGCCTATTCAAACGCCCCAGCCAACGGGACCGGGAGATCGCGCTCGAGGCCTTGGCCAACGTCGGCATGGAAAACCAGCGCGACACCGCCCTGGGCCATCTCTCCGGAGGCCAGCAACAGCGTGTCCTGATCGCGAGGGCGCTGGCGCAGCAACCACAGGTCTTGCTGCTGGACGAACCCACCACCGGCATCGATCTCACCACACAGCATAGCGTGCTGGATCTGGTCCGACGCCTGCACCGTGACCTGGGACTCACCGTGCTTCTGATTACCCACGACATCAATATGATCCGCACTCTCGTGGACCGGCTCGTGCTGTTGAAGACTCGGCTCTTCGCCGCCGGACCGCCTGAGGAAGTGCTGAAGCCAGACGTGTTGCGCCAGGTCTACGGCAAAGACCTGGTCATCACCGAGAAGGACCTCGTCATCGTCGAGGACTATCATCACCATCGCTAACGTCCCCGAGGCAATAGGCGATGGGCAATAAGCTATAGGCCCGACGAACTTACCCATAGCCCATAGCCTTGTGCCTGTAGCCTGGCATTTATGCTTGAGATGCTCTCATACGACTTCATGCAGCGGTCGTTGCTGGCGGCGGCGCTGGTGGGGGGCCTCTGTTCCTTGATCGGCGTGTTTGTGGTCTTGCGCGGTCTGGCATTTGCCGGAGCCGGCACCGCCCACGCGGCGTTCGCCGGCGTGGCCCTCGCGTACCTGATGGGGCTTCCCCCGCTCCCGTTGGCCATCTTGTTTGGACTGCTCACTGTTTGGGCGACCGGGGTGATGGAGGAGAAGGGTCGGTTGAAGTTGGACGTGTCCATCGGGATCCTGTACACGGCGACCATGGCGCTGGCCATTCTCTTCATCGGGCTGATGAAGGAATATAACGCCGAGGTGTACGGCTACCTCTTCGGGAGTGTGCTTTCGGTCACACCGGAGGAGCTCGGAGGCATCGTGGGGCTGAGCGTCGTGGTAGCGGGGGCTATTTTCGTGTTTTCGAAGGAACTCTATTTCATCGCGTTTGACCAGGAGATGGCGGAAGCCTCTGGCGTGCCGGCGCGTCGGATCTTCTACCTGTTACTGACTCTTGTGGCATTCACGGTCGTGGTGTCGCTCAAAACCGTCGGGGCCATCCTGGTCTTCGCGATGGTCCTGATTCCGGCCTCCACCGCCTACCAGCTCACCCGCAGCCTCTCACACATGACGGCCTACTCGGTGGTGATCGGGATCACCAGCGCGATCGGCGGCGTCCTGGTTTCCTCTCTCTGGGACCTTCCGTCGGGACCCGCCATTGTTCTCCTGGCCACGTCGCTGTTCTTTCTCTCGGCCCTCTTCTCCCCGAAACGCCTCAGGCGGGTGCCGACGGGACCGTCTCTCTAGCCGATGCTTCGGATCAGCTTTTTCCTCAGGGCCTTGCCAAGCAGCTTCACAATGTTGCCGGCATCGAGCCTCCACATGATAGTGGACCGATAGCTCTTCACGGTCGGTTCCGTAATCCTGAGGCGTTTGGCGATCTGGTGACTGCGAAGCCCTGTCGCGAGCAGCTTGAGTACCTGGAGCTCTCGGGGAGTTAGCGGTGACCCCTTGGGTGGTCGCTTCTTCTTGCTCTTAGGAGGTGGTTTGCGCATGGGCCTCACTCCAGTCGTGCGTGCTTTGCGCGGGCCCAGACCATTCCGGTCTGTTCGTTGGCACTAAAGCCCAGCTTCTCGTAAAAGCTTTGCTTGTCGCGCGTGCAGAGCCAGAACAGCTCAACCTGCTTCAGGTCGGGATGCTCCAGAATGCGCTGCATAATCTGGGTCCCGATCTCCTGGCCCTGGTAAGCCGAGTCCACGATCACATCCCAGATCGAGGCCCGGTAGACATAGTCGGTCAAGACGCGGCCGAATCCGATCATGCGGGGTCCGTCCCAGGCGGAAATCGCCAGGTCGGTCTGACCGAGCATCCGTCGTGCGTCCTCCAGGGTGCGGCCCTTGGCCCAGGGCGCCCGGTCGTAGAGCCGGAGGAGCTGGGCGAGATCAAAATCCGTTCGCTCCGAAAAGGTGATCATGGTCTTGAGCGGGACGCTCATCTTGTATTACAGTACATTTCTAGCTCAGAGCAAAGAGCTCAGAGCTTGAACCTACGAGATGCTGGCTTCTGGACGAGGGTTGATCTCCTATGGCACAGGTTCGGACATGTCCCAAGTGCGGGTTGCTCATGTGGATCAAAGACGAGGACATCGAACACCCGGATGAGAACACGATGCGCGTCACGTGTCCCCACTGCCACGAAACCGTGCGGTTCAGACTGGTGACGGAAGGGTCGAACGCGGCCGGACCAAAGATGGGACATTAGGTGCCGTGATGGGTGATCGGTGACAAGTGATCGGTGAGAGAACTTCGCGATGGAGCCATCTTCTCGTTCCTCCCCATCACGCATCACGCTTCACACATCACGGCCTTCACAGGCCCTTGCCGGCTCCTTCGAGCTCCGGGTTCTTGCCGGGGAGGATCTTTTGCAGCGACGACCGGTACTCCCGTAAGCGCCCCTCCTCCGCGGGCGCCAGCCGGATAGCCTGCTCGCCTTGCATGTGCTCCAGAAGATCGAGTGAGAGGAGCAGCGACTGAACGGCCTTCAGCACCCAGCCTGCTTCGAACGCCTCCAAGGATTCCACCAGCGAATCGCAAAGCCGACGGAATGCGGACGCACCGGCTTGCTCGCGGAAGCGGGAAACCGCCTGTTCGTAGGCTGCGACAGCTTCAGGAGAGGGCTTGTACCCACCCGGTACGACAGAGAAGGGGACGACGGCTGGCAGTTTTGAGCTGTAGAGCTTGAGTTGCGAGACCAGGACGCCCACCACTTCGAGCGCATCACCCGTTTCCACTTGCATGAACCTCTCCGGACGTTGACGTACCGGCGACGGGCCCTCGGCGATGAGCGGTTACCGTCCCGGATAAGCGCGGGGCCCTGAGCAAGAGAATCCTGACTGCCGAGGACGACACGCGTGGCAAGAGAAATACTCCGCCCGTGTCCGGGTGTCAAGCCTCGCGTGTGACTTCTTCTACTCCGGGGATTCGCGAGGCCTCACGCAGTGCCTGGGACAGTGCGCCCATATCTGCGGGAATAGGCGCGACGAACTCCAGAGCCCTGCCCGTGGTTGGATGCCGGAACCCCAGCGTCCGCGCGTGCAGCATGACGCGGGGGATCGTCAACCTGTCCAGGTCCTTGACTTTCCGCCCGCCGTACGTGGGGTCTCCGAGTAATGGATGACCGATCGCTGCGAGGTGCACGCGAATCTGGTGCGTGCGACCGGTCCGAGGACGAAGTTCGACTCGCGTGGCCAGCTTGCCCAGGCGCTCGGCCACTCGGTAGGCTGTCGCCGACGCTTTCGGCCTTGCGGTGCGAGCCGAGAACTTTTTCCGCTCCTTCGTATCCCGTCCGATGGCCAGCTCAATCTCTCCCTCCGGCTTCTTCAGTTTTCCCCAGACCAGCGCTTCGTAGACTCGTGTGATGCTGTGCTGTTTGAACTGGGCCGCGAGCGCGCGGTGCGCCTGGTCGGTCTTGGCAATGACCATGACCCCGGAGGTCTCCTTGTCAAGCCGGTGAACCAGCCCGGGCCGCTCTTTGCCCCCGATAGTGGAGAGGGTTCCCTGGGAGCCAAAGTGGTACAAGAGGGCATTGACTAGAGTGCCGGACCAATGTCCCGGCGCGGGATGGACCACGAGGCCAGCCGGCTTGTTCAGGACTAAGAGGGATTCATCCTCGTATAGGATCTCGAGCGGGATCGGCTCCGGCCTGAGGTCGATCGGTTCCGGCCGGGGGATCTCCATCCTGATCCGATCGCCCGGCTTGATCTTGTGGCTGGGTCGGACGGCCCGGCCGTTGATGGTGATGCGCCCTTCCTGGATGAGGCGCTGGAGCGCCGCACGCGACAAGGCTGGCTCTCGGTTGGCCAGAAACAGATCAAGTCGCTTCGGGGTCTCGCCAGCAGTGACCACCAGCTCCAGGGGCGCTTTCGGGTTCTGTGTCTGATGCTCCACGTGAGCCTCGAGCTGGTGCGATTCCCGCAGATTCTGCCCACTCGCCCTGTCACTGATTGCCAACGCTACTGCAGAAGCGTATAAGATTTCAATCGTCCGCCCAGTGTGACGTCTTGGGTCGCGCTCCTCACCTTGCTGACCTTGGTCAATGAAACGCGGCTCCCCAGATACACAGAGGAGGGCATCATGAGCGGGAAAAGCTTCCTATGGGGAGCCGCGGTCGTCGTTATGGCTGGGCTTGCGTCCTGGTGGATTTTGTCAGTGGCGAAGGACGCCAGTACCCACGCCGGAGTGCCTCCGGAGACGGTAGCCGACTACGTGCACGCCGTGATCGAGGCGGATCGGACCTTTTATACCATTCACGTGGTGGAGCGAATGCAGAAGAAGGGGCTGATGGTCGCCTCGGAGAACTGGCGGGTGGCGAATACCTTGCCCTTACCGGCCCAGTTCTTGATGGAGTCAGGCGACCTCGCCGCAAAGACCGGGACCAAGTTCCGTTATCGGCTCATCGGTCTCTGGCCGATCAATAAGCAGAATGGACCGGCGAATGACTTTGAGCGAGCAGGCCTGGAGGATGTCCGGATCAGCCCGGAGCGTCCCTTCACGCGAACCGTCGCGGAGGGCGTGGATCGCTCGTTCCAAGCGGTCTACGCCGACCGAGCTGTCACGCAGGCCTGCATCGGGTGCCACAACGCGCATCCCAACAGCCCGAAGCGAGACTTCAAGCTGAATGACGTGATGGGCGGAATCGTGATCACCATTCCGCTGGGACGCTGAGCCGGGAAGCCGCTACGCAAACAAAGAGTTAGAAAGAAAGATCATTCGGACTGGAGGTGGTCTGAATGGACTGGAGTGTTGGTGGGTTGAGCACAAAATGAGCACATGTTGAAACCTAAGACGCTCTTGTGCAGGCTTCTTTACTTGGTCCGCGGGGTGCGAAAATGGAGAGGATCTCTGAGATTTTGTAACTCCCGGTAATAATAGAGCGGAGTCGGCCGTTTGTTCTTGAATCTCAGCCTTCTGAGAAACTCGATGTCCTCGGCGGTCGCCTCGCCGCTGAGGGAAGTAGCCTGAAGAAAAGCTTTGAACCCCGGCTCTTCGTGCAACGGTTCTTTGGGTACCCTTTCCACAAACTCAAATTTCTTCAGGTGCCCTGAGGCCACTCTACGGTTTAAGACAACTTCCATACCAAACGTCGCGAGGTCGATGTCCCAGGATTCAATCAGCGGATCCAAGAAGGCGACACAGTTGTAAACCGAGAGGTTGAAGATCGTCGTATCCAAGAACTCGAGCACGATGACCCGCATCTGTTCATAGCTTCGGTGGCTGAGTCGAGCCACCCGGCGGAGCCAGGGTTCACTCGCCAATTCTTGTTGGGCAACGCCCTTGACCACGTCCAACAGTTTCTGAGTGATGAAGCGTTCGAGTTCGCCGAAGGGCTGCCTCTCAAAAATGGCGCGTAGGTGTGGTTGTTTGTCGGGGTTGCATTTGCAGAGAATCAACTCGCGAACTTCTTGAAACAAGGGCCTGGGCGGATCCCCCAATTTTCTCTTCAATTGTTCCCGACGCTGGAGGTCAGCCAGCTTGGCAAGCTCACCGCTCGGGAGCTTCAAGACTTTGCCCATCTTGGCGTAAATGTCGGTCCGGTTCGACGCGGGGGGCAGTTTTTTCTGAGTCAGCACCTGTGAAATGTAGGATTCCGTCACTTGGGCGGCACGTGCCAGCTCTCTCTGCTCAAGCCCCAATTCTTCCAGCCGCTGCCTGATCACTAAAGAAACGTTCACCGGCTTCCCTCCTAATCGCTTAACTATGATTGATTAATAATTTCCAGACATTGGAAATATATCACATTATACTTGACAAGCACAAGTGAATTAACTTAACATGGTGAACGAGATGAGACTATCCACTCACTCGTCAGGTCATCTGAACCAAGACAGGTTATCTGAAATCACACCTTAGCCGACCCACCAAGGAGGTTATTATGATTACTCGAAACGTGACCATGCGTCTAAAGCCGAATAGCCAGGCTGAGTTCACCCAGGCAATTGAGAAGGAAATCCTTCCCCTGCTTCGAAAACAGAAGGGTTTCGAGAACGAAGTCCTGCTAATCGGGTCAGGTGCACGCGAAGCAGTGGGCATCAGTTTCTGGGACAAGCAAGAGAACGCGGACGCCTATACCCGTGATAGTTATCCAGAAGTGCTGAAGGCCCTAGCGAAAGTGCTGGACGGAACGCCGCAGGTTCAAAATTGGGAGGTTGCGAATTCAACTTTCCCAAAGACGGTTACCGCAGGAGCCTAAGCCAGCGAATCTTCGTTTGAGAGGGAGGGTGGACTTGGCTGCCCTTCCCCTTAACCGGCGAAAGGAAGAGCGTCATTGACGCGTAGCATCGATGTCTGACGCGGTGAATCATGGAGACTGTCCTATCCTTTGCGCTTTCTGATCCCTCCTAGCGCAATGGATACCCCAGTCTCCGCCGCTTCTACGCCAGAGTCCCAGGGAGTGCTGACACTTTTAACTGTGACGAGCCCAGAGAGGCCCTCATGATGGTGCCCTTCTGAACAGAAGCTCGCTCATGCGTCGGATCCGCTGAAGCTTAAGGAAACCCTCGAAACGACAATACGAGGGGTAGGAACAATGCCGGTCTATGAGTACGGGTGTGAGGCGGGCCACCGCTTTGAAGTGACCCAAAAATTCAGCGATGCCCCCATCACCACGTGTCAAGCC
>JAHRHE010000019.1 GCA_020027965.1 Nitrospirota bacterium
GATCCGGTTGAGGGCCTTACTCGATATTCTGCACCTGTTCTCGAATCTTTTCCAGTTCGCCCTTCATGTGGATAACCAGAGCCGCGATCTCCGCATCATTGGCTTTGGCCCCGATCGTGTTCACCTCTCGCCCCATCTCCTGTATGAGAAAATCCAGCGTCCGCCCGACGGCTCCCTCGCTCTTGAGCGACGTACTGAACTGCTCCAGATGAGAGCCTAACCGGGTCAACTCCTCAGACACATCGCACCGATCAGCGAAGAGCGCCAGTTCCTGGGTCAGGCGCGCGACATCGATCTGTCCGGCACCGACCAGTCGCTCGATCCTTGCTTTCATGCGCTCGAAATGACCAGCGACCACCGTCGGGACTTTTTCTCTGATCCGCCTCGTCGCGTCAGCAATCTCGTCCACACGGGTGCGCGTATCACGGGCAAGCACCGCGCCCTCCCGTCGACGCATCGCATCCAAATCCGACAACGCGCCGGCGAGAAGCCGCTTCACGACACGCTGCAGCCCTTGATTCTCCACAGGCTGGTCTGAAATCGAGATAATCTCGCGGAAGCCGGCGAGAAGCGCCAGGTCAATAGTGCCGCTCAGGCGGAGCTCGCGTTTGAGTACTGCGAGCAGTTGATGGTACTGCTTTGCGACCGCCCGGTCAAGGCTCAGCGTTTTTCCGGTGTCCCTGGCCCCCGTGAACGAGACGGTGAGGTCAATCCTCCCCCGTGTGCAGCGACGTTGGATGGTTCGCTTGAATTCTTCCTCCAGGCTCACCAGAGGTCGAGGCAGGCGTGCGACGACTTCGCAAAAACGGTGATTGACGGCCCGGATTTCCACCGTGACCGACCCGCCGGCCCATGACGCCTCGCGTCTCCCATAGCCGGTCATGCTGCGGATCATCGTGGTCGCTTCCCTTCCCAAGCGCACTCCCGGTATATCGGACAGTCATGGCATTTCGGCGTTCTGGCCAGACACACGTAGCGACCATGAAGTAGCAGTCGCTGCGAGCCGGCAGTCCATTGCTCACGCGGAATCAACTCTTGCAACGCTTGCTCGATACGGCCTGGATCCTGGCTTCTCGACAGCCCGAGGCGCTGGGAGACCCGCTTGACGTGCGTATCCACCACGAGCGCCGGCTTCCCAAAGCAGTTGCCGAGAATCACATTGGCCGTCTTACGACCCACGCCGGGAAGCGTGACCAGCGCCTCCATGAAATCCGGGACGTGCCCGCCGAATCGAGCCGCCAGCTCACGCCCACACGCGATGATATGGCGTGCCTTGCTCTTGAAGAACCCGGTCGGCCGAATGAGCCCCTCCAGCTCGGTCGGATTGGCCACGGCGTAATCCTCGGCACGGCGATACCGGGCGAACAATGCCGGGGTGACCCGGTTCACGCGTTCATCCGTGCATTGGGCCGAGAGGATCGTGGCCATGAGGAGCTCCAGGGGATTCTGATGTCCAAGCTCGACTCGAGCCGAAGGCATCGCGCGGCCGAGGGCGCGCAGGATCCTTCCCATCCGCCGCCGACCAGCGGGACCCGCTTTCGAGCCCACTTGGAGTCTGCCCCGCCGGCTCCCAATGCCCACGATCTCTCACTCAATCAGCGCACAGCTCCCCGCTGCGACGCCACGGGTTCCGCGGAGGCGGCACGCTCAGCATCCCGTGCGTGCCGCCGACGCATGACTTCCGGCAGCATCCGGTCAAGAGCGTCACTGACCGGAGCCAACGTCTTAGGATGAAGCGCTGAGACACCTAATGCCGCATAGCGACGGCACAACGACTCTGCCTCACCCGCCGGCAAACGGTCGCACTTGTTGAACACGAGGAGGCGGGGAATCTGCGCCAGACCAAGCTCGGACAGGATGGTCTCGACGGCCTCCAGGTGACCCTGAGGATCCCGTGCGCTGGCATCCACCAGATGGAGCAGGATATCGGCATCCCGCAACTCTTCTAGCGTCGTGCGAAAGGCGCCCATCAGATCCTTCGGGAGATCGCGCATGAACCCGACCGTGTCCGTGATGATCACCTCTCGGTCGCGTGGAAAACGCAGCCTCCGGCTCGAAGTATCGAGGGTTTCAAATGGTCGATCCTGGGAGGGCACTTGGCTGTCCGTGAGCGCGTTCAAGAGCGTCGACTTACCGGCATTCGTATACCCGACGATCGAGACGATGGGGATCAACTTGCGGAACCGGCGGGCCCGGCGCTGGTCGCGATGACGCTCGAAGGCCGCCAGCTCGCGCTCGAGGTGGGCAAGACGATCGCGAACGCGCCGACGATCGGTTTCCAGCTTCGTCTCGCCGGGCCCTCTTCCCCCGATCCCGCCGCCCAACCGCGAGAGCGCGGTGCTCTTCCCGGAAAGGCGTGGCAGCAGGTACCGAAGCTGCGCCAGTTCAACCTGAATTTTTCCCTCTCGGCTGTGCGCCCGCCTGGCGAAAATGTCCAGAATGACCTGGGTCCGATCAACGACCTTCATCTCTGTCACTCCGGCGATCGCCCTGACCTGTGCCGGCGTCAGGTCTTGGTCGAAGATCAGGAGATTGGCGCCCCTGTGCAGGGCACGAATCACTACCTCCTTGAGCTTTCCGCTGCCCAGGACATACTTAGGATGGATGTCCTGCGCACGCTGAACGACGGTCTCCAAAACGGTAATCCCATCCGAGCGGACGAGCTCAGCCAACTCCTCCAGTCTCTCCTGCTGTTCGAGCCGGCTTCGTTTCGAGGCGCTGACGAGGATCGCGGATTCCTCTCCGCCCTTCACCTCATGCCCGGGAGCGGCGCGTGCCGCCTCGGCTTCCAGCGCCTCCACGAACTTATCGCATTCCAGATGAAAGGCATGAAATGGTCTTGGCTTCCAGACTTCACAAATCCGGCCTTGCGGGTTGGGGGGGAGGAGATGCGCCAGGTACACCTCTGCGGGGAGCCCTTCAGCGCCGACCCCGATCGCCACCATCAGATCCAGTCGCAGCAGCGCCAAATCAGACAGATCATCTTGCGTCAACGGCTCGTTACGAAGGTGAGTATGGACGAGCCGGACCCCGCGCAGGGACCGCCGACCGAGACGGTGTTGCGAGAGGTCATTCAGGATGAGTTCCCGGCTGTCCCCGACGATCACCTGGTCGATCGTTCCGCGCCTGGTTAGGAGGAGCCCGATTTGGCAGCGGATTTCGTGGGAGAGTTCTGTGCAGGCTCTGGCCAGCTCCGGCGTGACGACCTTATCGACGGGAACTCGACGACGATAGAGATGCTCCAGTCGCAACAGTTGGCTGGCTTTGAGGCCATGGACATGTCCGTGGACCGTAGGAATGGTCTGCGCTCCTCAGTTCGCGTTCAGGCGTGGGGACGACTGCGATGGGCTTTCCGACCAGCAGTGACGGCGACCCGTCCGGGGCGTGACGATTCGGGCCTCGGGCCGCAGGCCAGCTCATCCAACCGGACAGCCATGTGGGTCTCCGGCAGTGTCCATTCCGCATCGGCCTCCATGTCCCATGCATTGAACCGGCCCTTCGCGTAGGCCCAGTGCCCCGCCTTGGCGATCATGACTGCATTGTCGGTGCAGTAGGCGGCGCGAGGAAGTGAGAGACGGACTCCCGTGGCCCTCGCGCGCTCGGCAAGCAGTGCCCGGAGCCTCGTGTTGGCTGAGACCCCTCCGACCACTGCCAAGGCATCAACGTGGAAGCGCCGGACAGCCTCAAAGCCCTTGTCCACCAGGACTTCAACGATCGCCTCCTGAAATCCGGCCGCGATATCGCTCACCGCCCTGGGCTTCCCAGACCGGTCCACATCACGCAGGTAGTACAACAGGGCGGTCTTGATCCCGCTGAAGCTGAAATCCAGGTTGCTCCGCATGCGGTAGGGACGCGGAAAGCGGATGGCAGCCTTATTCCCGATGCGGGCCATCCGGTCAATCGCCGGCCCGCCTGGGTAGCCGAGGGCCAGCATCTTGGCCGCTTTATCAAAGGCCTCACCGGCCGCGTCATCCAGCGTTCGACCGATGAGTCGGTAGCTTCCGGGTGACTCGACCAGAAACAGGTGTGTATGGCCCCCCGAGACCACGAGGACGATGCAGGGTGTGGGAAAGTCGGGCTCATCGATCCAGGCGGATGCCAAATGCCCTTCCAGGTGATTCACACCGATCAGGGGAATCTTCAGGGCGTAAGCCAGCGCCTTGCTGAAACAGACGCCGACCAGCAGGGCCCCGGCCAGCCCAGGCCCACGAGTGACGGCCACCGCACTCAAGCTTGACCAGGGAAGGCCGGCCTGCTGCATGGCGTCTGCCACGATACTCTCCACCGTCTCGATGTGCCGGCGCGAGGCCAGTTCCGGAACCACGCCGCCGTACTTGCCATGCACATCATGCTGCGAAGAGAGCACACTCGAGGCCACACGCCCGTCGCTGTCGACGACCGCAGCAGCGGTCTCGTCGCAGGAGGTCTCGATTCCCAGGATCAGGGGTCTGGGGTACAACCTAGGGCCTCATGGAGGAGTGAGTGGCTGAGGCGTCGGGTACGCTCCGGACCGGAGAAGGCGAGGAAATCGACAGGGCGCGGACCGGTGGGAACGATGCGAGTCAAACTCCCGCCAGGGCCTCTTCTTCCACAAACAAGGGGGAGTCGTCCCGCAGCACCACTTTGATCTTCCGGGCATCTTTGAAGCGGCCCTTGATCAACTCTTCCGAAAGTGGGTCGCCGAGGTTCTTCTGGATGGTTCGCCGCATCGGGCGGGCTCCGTACAGCGGCTGATACCCTTCCTTGATCAGCCACTGCTTCACGTCTTCGCCCACCTCCAGTTGAACACCCCGCTCCACCAACCGGCCATTCAATTCCTTGATCAGGATGTCCAGGATCCCGCAGAGGTGCTCTCTTTCAAGCTGGTGGAACACCACCACTTCGTCGATGCGATTCAAGAATTCCGGGCTGAATGCCCGGCGCAACTCACCGAGCACTTCGTCCTTCATCCGTCGATTGGCCTCGGTCTGCTCCGCGCGGTGGAATCCGAGCGAGACGCCCTTCTGGATCAGCTTGGTTCCCAAATTGGAGGTCATAATCACGACGGTATTCTTGAAATCAACTTTCCGGCCAAGGCTATCGGTCAAGACACCGTCATCCAGCACCTGGAGCAGCACGTTAAAGATGTCGGGATGGGCCTTCTCAATTTCATCGAACAGCACCACCGAATAAGGCCGGCGACGCACCCTCTCGGTCAACTGACCACCCTCCTCGTATCCGACGTATCCGGGAGGCGCTCCAAACAGGCGGGAACTGGTAAACTTCTCCTGATACTCGGACATGTCGATGCGAACCAGGGCATCCTCGGTGTTGAAGAGAAACTCGGCCAACGCCCGCGCCAGTTCCGTCTTGCCGACTCCGGTGGGTCCCAGGAAAATGAACGACCCGATCGGTTTCTTCGCCTCCTTGAGGCCGGCGCGGGACCGCCGGATCGCCCGACACACGGCGGAGATCGCCTCTTCCTGACCCACAATTCTCTTGTGGAGAAATTCCTCCATGTGCAAGAGCTTGCTGGATTCCTCTTCCTCCAGCTTGAATAGCGGAATGCCCGTCATCTTGGAGACCACGTAGGCGACGTCTTCCTTCGTGATGACCGGTTTGTGTTTTTCCTGGTTCTTCTTCCACTCTCGCTTCGATTCATCGAGGAGTTTTCGCAACCGTTCCTCTTCCTCCCTGAATCGCACCGCTTCTTCGAAGTTCTGGAGTGAGATGGCCAGCTCTTTCTCACGCGACACTTTTTTGAGCTCCTGCTCAAGGGCCTTGAGCTCTCCGGGCAGCGCGTACGTTTGCAGCTTGGCACGTGACCCGGTCTCGTCGATCAGGTCGATGGCCTTGTCTGGCAGGAACCGGTCCGTGATGTACCGGTCGGACAGCTTGACGGATTCAATGATGGCCTCTTCGGTGATCTCCACCCCGTGGTGATCCTCATACCGATCCCGGAGGCCCTGGATGATCCGGATCGTCTCCTCGATATTCGGTGGCTGGACGTAGATCGGTTGGAAGCGTCGCTTCAAGGCGCCGTCCTTTTCGATGTGCTTGCGGTATTCATCCAGCGTGGTCGCGCCGATACACTGGATCTCTCCGCGAGAGAGGGCCGGCTTGAGCATGTTCGACGCGTCGATCGAGCCCTCCGCGGCCCCGGCGCCCACGAGCGTGTGGAGCTCGTCGATGAAGATGATGATGTTCCCCGCCTGGACGATCTCCTTCATGACGACTTTCAGGCGTTCTTCGAACTGGCCACGGTACTTCGTGCCGGCCACCAGCGATCCGAGGTCCAACGCAATGACGCGCCGTGACAGGAGGTTATCTGGAACCTCGGACATCACAATCCGCTGCGCCAGGCCTTCCACGATCGCCGTCTTCCCGACTCCCGATTCGCCGATGAGGACCGGATTATTCTTGGTCCGGCGACTGAGGATCTGAAGCACGCGCTCGATCTCGTCCATCCGGCCAATGACGGGATCCAGCTGTCCCTCCTGGGCCAACTGGGTCAGATCTCGACCGAATTCATCGAGTGCCGGCGTGTTGCTCTTTCGATCCCGTTCCCGAGGGGCGGACTTGCGGAGAAAGGTGACCGTCAATTGTCTGGCCGTGAGCAGATTGGCTCCGAGGCTCCGGAGGATCTTTCCGCCGATGCCCTCCTCTTCCCGCAGCAAGCCCAGGAGCAGATGCTCGCTACCGATGTGATTGTGCCCCAGCAGACGGGCTTCCTCGACCCCGTATTCGATGACTTTCTTGACGCGGGGGCTAAAGGGGATTTCGCCGAAGGTCATGGTGGTACCGCCGCTCGGGAGATTCCGTTCGATCTCAAGTCGGATCTGCTCAGCGGACAGCCCCATCTTCTTGATGATCATCAGGGCGATTCCGTCTGACTCACGGAGAATGGCCAAGACCAAGTGTTCCGTCCCCAGGTAGTCATTCTGGTGACGTTCGGCCTCTTCTCGTGCCAGGATGATGATCTTCCGACCCTTATCCGTGAATCGTTCGAACATCCTGCCTCCTTCGATGACGGGGATCAGTTCACTCTTCAAACGGCCCGACGAACGCAACTCTCGAAAAATCTGTCGTAATTCTATCGGTCCCCCGGTTCGGTGTCAAGGCCTGTTGCTGCAGCGCGTCGGCCTCCCGCGCGTCCGCGGACCCATGTGTGCGCGAAAGTGCTCGCCAAGGCATTCATTGACAAGAAATCAGGCCTACCGATACAATCCGGCACCCATTTCCACGCGCGGCGACGGCTCCGGACCGCTCGCTGCATCGAGAGAGCGATGAAAACCATCGGCATCCTGACCAAGCCGAAGTTTCCCGATGTCAAGAGGATCGTGAAGGACCTGGTCGCCTGGCTCCGGGAGCGGAAGACAGATCCGTTGTTCGACAGCACGACGGCGGCCCTCCTCGGCGAACCCGCCACAGCTCAGAAAGCCCAGATCGCGGCACTGTCCGATATGGTCCTCGTGCTCGGTGGCGACGGCACGATGCTGAACGCAGCTCGGCTGGTCTCGGAACGCGCCGTCCCGATCCTCGGCGTCAATATGGGGGGCCTGGGGTTCCTCACGGAAGTCAGCCTGGAACAGCTCTATCCCGCGCTCGAGAGAGTCTTCGCCCACGAGTTCTCTCTGGATGAACGCCTCATGCTCCAGGCGAGTATTCATCGCCACGGCGAGGACGTCGCCAGGGCCACTGTCTTGAACGATGTCGTGGTGAGCAAGGGCACCCTCGCGCGGATGATTGAGATCCAGATCACGGTCGACGGGCAGTTCGTCACGAGCCTGCGCGGCGACGGGGTCATCGTCTCGACGCCCACGGGTTCGACGGCGTACTCACTGTCCTCCGGCGGACCGATCATGCACCCGTCGGTCCAGGCCTTGATCCTCACGCCCATCTGCCCGCACACTTTGACCCATAGGCCTCTGCTGATTCCGAGCTACGTGACCGTGGAGGTGACGCTGACCAGTCGAGATGAGGGCGCCATGACCACCTTCGACGGGCAGGTGGTCGTCTCCATAACCCAGGGAGACACGGTGACGATCCGGGCCTCGGACCATCGGACGCAACTCATCCGATTCCCTGACCGGACCTATTATGAGGTTCTTCGGAAAAAATTAAAATGGGGAGATGGTTAACTCGCGGCGTGCGCGGTCGAGCCGGCGCCTCTGCGCTGGATCTGCGTAAGCATCTCCTCGTTGGTGGAAAACTTGAATTCGCCGATAGAGTCCGGGGGGGTTCGCTGCTGTTTTTCGACTCCCTCCAGCAGCCGGAGCGATTCCACATCGACGACCTGGACCTGACGGGCGTTCAGCAAAGCCCTGAGCGGACGCAGCGCTCCCTCGATCGTGTTCCGGTCACGCGGCGCCTGCCTCTCTAGGAAGCGGGTCACGACCTCCGCGCACCATTCACCGTCCCGCTTGGCGATGCCCACCAGCCCTTCGCTGGCTTTGCGTGCCCACCCGGTGAGGAACACTCCCTCGATCACCTTTCCCGTTGCCTCATCGTAGGCCTGAAAGAGGGAGTCGTCCGGATCATTCTCGGTCGGCGCCGGGCAGGTGACGAAGGCACCGTTCTTATACGGGAGGCCGACGGTCTCGTCCACTCGGTCTCCCACCGCGAACACCACACTATCGCACGGGAACTCGTAGTACTGCTTCAGCCCGACGGCGGCGAAGTCCTGACCCTTGGGCTCGAGTCTGTTTTCCTCAATTTCGAGACCGCGGACCCGATTGTTGGCATCCGTCAGGACCCGGCGCGGCGAGGCCAGGAATCGGAACCCGACCTTTGTCTGGCTGTTCGCGGGGTCGCATTTGGTGAATTCGTCCACCATCCCCTTGAGAATCTCGTCCGGCTTCTGACCGGCCGCCTCCAGCCGGGGGCCAATCCGGGAGAACTCCTGCGTCAACGCCTCCTGATCGACGTTGGCGCAGACTGCCCGGATCTCCTTGGGATTATACTTCCGTTCCGCCGGTCCTCGGCGGGCAATGGCGGTCACTCGCTCGACCTTCTTATACCGCACGAGCCAATGGCTGATGTCCACCATCACATCGCCGACCCCGATGATGGCCACGCGGCGTCCCATCTCGAAGCGGCGCTCGCTGAAACTGGGGAGCTGATTGAAGTGATAGACGACATCCTTGGCGTGATAGACCCCGATTGCGGAATCTCCTTCTACTCCGATGGTCTTGGTCCCCTGCGCCCCCGTGGCGAACACCAGGGCGCTCGCGCCCACGCTGCGGAGTTCGTCCACGGTGAGATCCTTGCCTCGGCCCACGCAAACGTTCCCGAAGTAGTGCACGTTGGGACGTGCAAGGATCTCCCAATAGGTTTTCCTGAGTCCCCCGCGCAGCTTGAGCTTGCTCGGAAAAATTCCGTATTCTGCGAGCCCGCCGAACTTGATGTCTCGATTCAAGATCACTACGTCATGGCCGGCTTTGGACAGGATGTTCGCCAGTGCCATTCCCGCCGGTCCCGCTCCGACCACGATGATCACGTGGCCGCCTGCCCCCCCCATCGAAGTCGCCATCGTCTCTACTCTCCGGTCATCAGCTCGCGACGACACTTAATCTGGCCGGAACCTGAGAATTTCCGCGACATTAGCACAGGCGCTTTCCAGTTGTCAAAGCCCAAGTTCTCTCCCGGAGCATCGGCAGGAGCATCCAGGGCCGGCCCCTCACTGGACCGGATTACCGCTTGGGTGGCTCTCCCTCAGGCTCCGTCATTCGCCACGGATCGAGCAGGATCTCCAACCGAGCCTCGGGCAGGACGCGTCGGCTCCGGGCGATCTCGCGCACGGTCTTTCCCGTTTGATACGCCTCCTTCGCGATGGCAGCGGCCGCGTCGTAGCCGATCTCCGGAGCCAAGGCCGTGCACATGGCCAGGCTCTCCTCGATCGAATCCCGGCACCGCTCCGCATTGGCGGCGATGCCTTCAACGCACCGCACCGCAAGATTCTCGACGGCGCGCGCGAGCAGTTCGATGGATTGCAGGAGGTTGTAGGCCATGACCGGCAGCATCACAATCAGTTCGAAATTGGCCGACTGCCCCGCCACCGTGATGGTGAGGTCGTTACCAATGACCTGTGCCGCAACCATCGTCACCGACTCCGCGATGACGGGGTTCACCTTGCCCGGCATGATGGAGGAGCCGGGCTGTGTGTCGGGAATGAGGATCTCGCCGAATCCACAGCGGGGGCCCGACCCCAGCCACCGGATGTCGTTCGCGATCTTCATCAGGCTCACGGCGACCGTGCGGAGCTCGCCGCTGGCTTCCACCACGGAGTCCTGCGTCGACTGCGCCTCAAAGTGGTTGGCCGCTTCCTTCAACTGGCATCCGATCTCTCGGGAGACCAGCGCGAGCACCCGGCGCGCAAACTCGGGGTGCGTGTTGAGGCCGGTCCCGACTGCCGTCCCGCCCAGGGCCACCTCGCTCAAGGCCGTGATGGCCTGCCTGACCCGCGCCGAGCCGAGCTCGATCTGGCGAGCGTATCCACCGAATTCCTGGCCCAGCCGGATCGGCGTCGCGTCTTGGAGATGGGTTCGCCCGACCTTGACAATCGGATCGAATTCCCGCCCTTTCGCGGCAAGGGCCTCATGCAGGTGCTTCAGCGCCGGCACAAGCTGGCGCTGCATCATTTCGATCGCCGCGACGTGAATAGCGGTCGGGATGACGTCATTGCTTGACTGACCGAGATTGACGTGGTCATTCGGATGGACGAGCTTGCTGCCCCTGGCGCCCCCGAGCAGTTCGGCCGCCCGGTTGGCGATAACCTCGTTGGCGTTCATATTGGTGGAGGTACCCGAACCAGTCTGGAAGATGTCGACGGGGAACTCTCCATCCCATCGGCCGTCCACCACCTCCTGACTGGCGTTCCGAATCGCCTCGGCGAGCTTCTTGTCCAGCAGCCCCAGGGCCTCATTGACCGTCGCACCAGCCCACTTGATCAACCCCATGGCCCGAATAAAGGATCTGGGGAAGCGGAGCCCACTGATGGGGAAATTGTGCACCGCCCGGGCGGTTTGGATCCCGTAGTACGCGCTGGCCGGGACCGCTAACTCTCCCATCGTATCCCGCTCGACCCGCGTGCCGTACGCGCTGGCCCGATTGGGTCTGGACTGGAAGGGCATCGTCCGGCGGGAGGCCGGCGCGGTTCTGATTCGCCCCCGCTTGCCCTGCCGACGCTTGACCCTTTTCCCTCTGCGTGGCATCCGTCTTTCCTTTTAGTTGTCGGACCCCGGCGGGCCCGTCACTTTCGCTTGGGCTTCGAAGACCAGACCTCTCGCAGCAGTTCTCGCCACTCAGCGCGGGAAACCGCCGGCATCGTGGTGATCTTGATGTGACCTAACGAAGAATTCAGCACGGCCGCCTTCATGGCCGCACGGTTGTTGGGAAACTCCAGCACCGCCACCACATCATATTCACCCAGGCAATAATAGGCATCCAGGAGACGTCCCCCGAGAGATTCGATGTTGCGCTGAACGGATTCGGAACGGGCAATGCCCTGTTGTTTCAGGGTAGTAATTCCGTGCTCGGTAAACTTCACGAGGCTGATATAGACCGGCATGAGGCCTCCTTTCGGCTGCGAGGTGCAATGCGGCTGGGCGGCCATCTTAATCTATCGAGCATCTACGCACAAGTCCCTTGCCGGCCAGGCCGGCGCAATGTTCGGCACCGTGTCGGCAAGGCGCCGCCCCTCGCCCCATGACCTAGCTGGCGAGGCCACGAAAAAGAAAGGGCCCGCCACCGCAGTGGCGGGCCCTTCTCAGTGTCTCACGTGTTCGGGGCGGCTTACCCGACCTTGACCTCGATGGCCTTCGGCTGGGTCTTCTCCGACTTCGGCAGGTGAAGGTTCAGGATCCCTTCCTTGAATTCCGCCTTGACCTTGGTGTCGTCCACATAATCGGGCAAGGTGAAACTTCGCACGAAGCGCCCGTAGGACCGCTCCACGCGATGGTATTTCAAGCCTTTCTCTTCCTTCTCCTGCTTGCGCTCTCCCTGTATCGTCAGCACGCCTTCGTGGACCGTCACCTTCACGTCCTCTTTCTTCACATCCGGAAGTTCGGCCTTGATCACGTACGCGCTCTCAGTCTCACTGATATCCACGATCGGTATCCAGTCGGCGACGGTCAACAGCTCCTTGCCGTTCTCGCGACGCGCGGCTGGGCGCCCAAACATCCGGTTGAGTTGCTCTGTTACGTCCTCCAGTTCACGAAATGGATCCCAACGTACCAGGTTCATGGTCACCCCTCCTTGTCTAGCTGTGAAGTGCTTGTTCAGTGGGCTTACCCCTGTGCTCGCCGGGCTGTTGCTCCGGCCCAGCACGCCGGGGTCTGCGCATATGAATAACCTCCATCGGAGTCTCGTCAAGAGGCCCGACGTGGTTCCCCCTCGTCTGACTTGCGTTCGCGAGGGGCTTGACTTTTCTCGAGACGGGATTATACGGCGGCTGGTTGGGGATCAGCGGGAAGGGCGGGCCCTTCGACCCCTTGACCCGTCGAGAGCCTCTGGGTCGAACGACGGAGCTCGGGGTGGTGAGCCTGTCCCTCGACGCCTCGACCTCGCTCGGGACCCTGAGTTTGTGGTTCGACAGGCTCACCACCCTGAGCTTTATCGAAGGGTCGATGGGTCGAACCACTGGACTCAGGGCAAGCCCGACAGGCGGGTTCATGGGGACCAGGCTCTGGAGGGACTGATCTTCGCGACCGACAGGGCACCAGCCGATCACCGATTCTCGATCGGCACGTAAGGCCGGTTGTGTTCTCCCTCGTAAATCTGATCGGGGCGATAGAGTTTGTTTTCTCGCAGTTGTTCGAACCAGTGAGCCAGCCAGCCCGCGACCCGCGCTATTGCGAAGATGGGCGTGAAAAACTCCACTTCGATGCCCATCTTGTCGTAAAGGATCCCCGAGTAGAAATCGACGTTCGGATGCACGCTCTTGCCGGCCAGTAGCTCGGCCGAGATCCGCTCCACTTCCACGGCCACTTCGTAAAGTGGCGAGGTCCCACACTCCTTGAACAGGCGCTCGCAAAGCCCTTGGAGAATCGTGGCGCGCGGGTCCTTCACCTTGTACACCCGGTGCCCGAAGCCCATGATCTTCTGCTTGTCCTTCAGTTTGCGCTCCAGATAGGGGCGGACGCGCTCGGGCGTCCCGATCTCCTTCAGCATCTCCACCACTTCCTCATTGGCGCCTCCGTGCAGGGGACCCTTCAAGGCTCCGATGGAAGAGGCGACCACGGTGTAGGGATCTGCAAGAGTGGAAGCCGTGACCATGCCCGCAAAGGTCGAGGCGTTCATTGTGTGTTCCGCGTGCAGAATGAGGCAGACGTCCAGCGTCTGAGCCGAGAGCCGGTCCGGCACCTGATCCGAAACCATGTAAAGAAAATTCTCGCAGAAGCTCAGGTCGTCGCGGGGCGGGATGTGATCATCACCGCGTCGAAGCCTCGCATAGGCGGCGACGATCGTGGGCAGCTTGGCGATCAGCCTCACGGCAGACCAGTAGTTGTTCTCGACATCCTTGACGTTTCGCCCCGGGTAGAACATCCCCAGCGCGGCCACCGCGGCCTGCAGTGCATCCATCGGATGCCCCTGCTCGGGAAGGCATTTGATCAGATCCACGATCCGATACTTAATTCGGCGGTGGTGCGTGAGGTCATTACTGAACCGGTCCAGTTCAGCCTTGCTCGGAAGCCGGCCGAACAGCAGGAGCCACGTGGTCTCAAGAAAGGAGGACTTCTTGCACAGGTCCTCCACCCGGATCCCCCGGTACTCCAGGATGCCCCGCTGTCCGTCGACATCGCTGATCGCCGACCTGGCTGCCGGGACGCCCGCCAACCCTGGCATGAAATCATGCGGCATGGTTACCTCCGGCGAAGGACACTCCCATCACTTCCTAACCCATTACCACCAAAGTTTCAACTTTTCACTTGTTACGTTTCACTCGGGTGACCGCCCTGTGCGACCATCTTCAACTCCAGGAGCGCGTCATGCCGCCGGACGAACTGAAAGACCGCTTCGTTGAAGAGGGCCGGCCGCTCCAGCGGGCAGACGTGGCCGCAGGCCGGCAGGATCATCAGCCTCGTGCCTGGGATCAGATCCGCCAGCCGGCGAGCCACGTCCAACGGCGTGAGTCGGTCCTCCTCGCCGACCACGACCAGTGTGGGCGCTCGGATCGATCCCACCTGCTGTTCCAGGTTGTGTTCCAGGGCGCCCAACGCCAAGTGACGCAGCGCGCTGATCGGTTGCCGGTCCACGGCGGCCCGGAGGCCCTTCAGCACCTCAGGATACCTGTCGACGTAGCCACGGGAAAACAGGAGCGGCTCCGCGCCACGAAAGGCCTGGGCCCCTCCCTCCTCCTCCAGTGTTCGGACCCAAGTCTTGAGGAACCGCTCGAGCCCGACGGACAGTCGCGAGACGGCGCTGCACAGGACCAATGCCCCGGTCTGGGCAGGATACTTGAGGGCGAAGGCCTGAGCGATCATCGCGCCCAGTGAGAGCCCCACCACGTGGAGGCGGCGGAGACCGAGACCGATCACCAGCCGGTGCAGGTCATCGGCGTGCTGCTCGATACGATAATCCTGATCCGGTTTTCCGGATCGCCCCTGCCCACGGCAGTCATAGGTAAGGACCCTGTAGCGGGTCGAGAAGGCCTTCGTCTGCGTGCGCCAGCCCGACGCCTCCATCGTCAGCGCATTGATCAGGACCAGGGGTGGACCATGCCCCGTCAGTTCGTAGTGCAGGGCAATATCATCCAGCCCATGCGTCGCCATCGGCTGGATTCTACGGGTCGGTCTTTCTATGCGTCAAGAAATCAGGCCCAAACGCCACGACTTGCAATGACCACACCCCTCCAGCATACTAGTCTCGATACGCAACTCCCGAGCCTGGTGTCTCAGCCGGGTGGTCAGATGCGGCGAGCTGTTCAACTGCGGATGCGCGACGGGGTGCCTCGGTGGATTCCGGAGACCGCACTCTCTGTCATCGGCCAAGATCAGGGGATCCCGAAGGGAGGGACATGACGACGAAAAGCGGAACGGGATCTGTGACCGGAGCGGGGTTGGCGCTCGTGCTCGCAGCCTCGTTGGTCCTCGCACAGGAGGATCCGCTGGCCATCTTTGCCGTCGTCATCAAGGTGCCGAAGGATAAGAAACAGGTGACGGCTCACCTCTCCGTCGGCGGCGACGTGAGGGAAGGCACCCTGATCGCAAGCGAGGACATCCTCGGCAACCCAATCTGGAGGAAGCTGGAGATCTGTCATTCCCTGAAGGTGGAGGCCTGGAAGAGCCAGGAGGGCTATCGAGTGGTCTCCGTCAAAGTCTTGGAGGCCGGAATGCTCCCGATGCCCTTGCAGGGAGTGGCGGGTGATTGTCTGGTCAAGAAGGCGGTGGAAATCGCGCCATTGGCTGAGTAGTGCGGCGCTCACCCCTGGGAGGGTCCCGTAAGCTAGCGGCATTCAGGGCACGCGGTCGGTTCTTTCTCAGCGTTGAGCTCCTCAGTGGTGAGCGGGAACTGCTGCTCGCATTGCTGACACTGCCGAATCTCAAACTCGGCCACACCCTTTTCGTCAATATCAGTCGGCAGCAACAACTCCCCTGGGTCATACCCGAGGAGCACCCCGTCAGAGAACTTGACGACCGCGAGGCGGACATTGAAGAGCTCGAAGGTCGCTTCCTGACCCTTACGTTCCAGGACATGCCCCACGACGTAGACCGGCTGCCCCTTCCGCTTCGTCCGCAGATCTCTCAACGTGCGCTGCGTCGCGGTCGTACAAGCAAAGTTTCCGCTTGAACTGGTCCCCGCTGTCAGCATACTCAGAGTCCCGACCTGACTGTCGGCGGCTTCCACGCCCCTCGCCCCTCGCATCGTGCCCGCATCTCGATGTGCTTGTAACACGCGGCGGGAAACGTCGTCAAGACGGCTAACAACACTGACAAAACCGAACCAGTGTGGCGTCACGCGCGCAAGAATTCGACTCTCACCCCGATTGCCGATCGCCGATTTCCGATCGTCGCCGCTCCCACGCCCACATGACCTTATCGCACCTCCCGCAACGCCGCAAAGGTTATTCCGAGCTTGAGCTGCTCGGTGAGTGGCAATTGATCGACGCGAACTTCCTTGCCCGATGTGGTGATCAGCGCAAGCGTCGAAGCTCCACCATATTCCGCCACCACCATGACCCGTTCGATGGGCTCCCTGTCAATCTCGGGCACGAGGCTTGCCAGTTGGGGCAGCGTAAAACTGCCTTGCGCCAGGAGCAGGCTCACTTCTCCGGTCGGGAAGGTGACGTTGGCGGTCGCCGTGGCTGTATCAAACGTGCCGCTCGAGGCTGAGGTGGACACAGTGCTAATGGCGTTCAGTTGAGGGATCACTTTCACGGTGAAGACGGTCCCGACCGGGATGTTGTTGGCGGTCAGGACGAGACCGACCGGATTAGTTGTGCCCGCGGGTAAGGAGACATCGGCGGCCGCATAAGAGCCCGTGGGGGTCGTGGGACTGGCGATCCCGCCAATGGAGGCGAACGTCAGCCTGGGCGCATTGACCAACGCGGGCGTGCTGGCCGGGGTCACGGGCCCCGGCGCTGTGGAGAGTGATGCGGACGGAATGCTGGTCCCTACGAAGCCCGGTGTGAAGGCCTCAATTCGAATTCGGCCGGCTCCGGCCTTGACCGTACTAATTTGCTGCCCGCCGTCCGCTGAGAGGAACCCGGTCCCCGTCACCTG
Source organism: Nitrospirota bacterium (assembly GCA_020027965.1). Taxonomy (GTDB): domain Bacteria; phylum Nitrospirota; class Nitrospiria; order Nitrospirales; family Nitrospiraceae; genus JAHRHE01. Next base: position 16,701 of record JAHRHE010000019.1, read on the forward strand.
GGGCGCCACCAACCGAATGGCGCCGCCGCTCCCATTGCCTGCGAGCGATTGGAACCCGGCTGCCCCGCCATTGGCGTTAATCGACCCGGTCACCGTGATCTTCGTGGAGGAGGCAATGACGATGGCCCCACCACCGCCCCCGCCGCCCCCAGCGACGTTCGGGTCGCCCGGGTCGCCCCCTCCGCCAGAGCCCCCGAACAACGGAATGAGGGAGACAAAGACACTCGGCGCGCCATAGCTCGCGTTGCGATCGGGTTGCGTGGGCCCGGCGGCCTCGCCCCCGCCCGGCCCCGACCCGCCAATCCCGGGGTTCCCCCTGATGCCCCCAGGGAAGCCCCCTGGACCTCCAGCCGCGGCGAAGGTCAGGGGGAGCCCGCCTTCTCCCGGATTGAGCCCTCTGAGCTCAATCGTGCCCGCGATGGTGACATCCCCCGTGGCCAACAGCGTGACCGGCGTGTTGGCAGCATTCGGCTGAAACTTTACGACCACCCCTTCGGGGATCGTGACCGTCGTGAAGTTCAGCACGCCATCCGCAGGGAGTGTCACGGTGGTGTTGACGAAGGGAGTCAAGTCCCCGAGCGCCCCGGTGCTCCCACTGCTAAAGGTCTGGGCGGCCACGTGGCCCGGGCTGAGCACCCCCAGGGCCAAACTGATGACGCTCCAAAATCCTGCCGTGTGGCGCGTGTGCAGTGTTCTCATGGCTCACTCCTTTGCGTGCGGCGTTGTGAATCCGGTCTCGCGCTCCCCTTCACGACGTGGTCGCCTGTGTCGTAGGTGCCTTGCGCCCACCGAGTTACGGAGGCATCTGCACACTGGTGGGCGGGGTCACACTCATGCTGGCCCCCGCGGGAGCGGTCTGGGCCGGGAACGGCAGGAACACGCTGGCCTGCCCGAGGCCAAAGGAGGGCACCGCGGGCGTCACAGTGACAGTGACCGGGCCGCTGGCGGCCTCGCCCCCTGGGGTGCCCACCGAAAACGTATAGGCGCCCTCCGGCACCGACGAGGCCGTGGTCACATTGACCGGCAGGGTGCTCGCGGTCGCACCCGAGACGATGGTGGCCGTCAGGCCCGGTTGGGTAAAGGTGACCGACGTCGCACTCGCTAAGTTGAACCCCGCAATGACCACCTGCATCGTTGTCCCCTGGGCGACGCGGGAAGGCTCGACCCCCACGATGATCGGGGGGACCAGCACGGTGAACGGGGCCGGGCTCGTCGTCGCCCCGTTCGCATTGCTAACCGTCACCGAGCCCGTGGTGGCGGCGGTCGGCACTGTGACAAGAAGCTCGGTGCTGGTGGCGCTCGTGATGGTCGCAATGGCGTTGCCGCCGAAGGTGACGGTTGTGCCGCCGGGCGTAGCATCGAACCCAGAGCCGGTGATCGTGACCGTCGTGCCGACGGGTCCGCTGGCGGGACTCAGACTCAGGATGGTCGGGCCCGTGCTTACGATGAAGTTCGTGGAACTCGTGGCGGTGCCGCCGGGCGTGGTCACGCTGATCGGGCCGGTGGTGGCACCCGGAGGCACGCTCGTGGTGATCCCGGTGGCGGTGGCTGCCGTCACAACGGCCAAGACGCCGTTGAACTTGACCTGGTTGTTGGCGGGCAAGGAATCAAAGTTTTCGCCGGTCAGAACTACGGTCGCGCCCACAATCCCGGTGCCCGGCGAAAATCCTGAGATGGCCGGCCGCGCCCCACCCGTGGTGAAGCGGCTGGTCAGCGGGGGCAACGGATTGCTCGCCCGATCGGTGACGCCCTGGAGGGCGAGTGTATAGGTGGTACCAGGGGTCAGTGGTGCGGTGGGGAGGAAGAAGGCGAGTAGACCTTCTTCTCCCGGACTCACGGTCCCGGGCACGAGACCCTGGGGGCCGGTCAGGGTCATCGTGGAGGGCTTGAGCGTGGTGACGTTGATCGGCTCAGAGAACCGGATAGCCAAGAGGGGCGTGCTCGAGATGCCGCTGGCGGACGAGGCCGGCGTAATCTCCAGCACCGTGGGCGGCGTACTGTCGCGCCCCGGCTGAAAATACAGATCCGTGTCTTTGGTTGGGTCCCTGTCTTCATCCTCCCGGCCGCCCGCTAGGAGAATGTCTCCGCTGGGCAGGACCGTCGCCGTATGATTGAAGCGTTTCATTCGCAGTTTCGGCCGAACCTTGGCGAAGGTCTGGGTCTCCGGATCGAACACCTCCACCGAGCGCAGCGCGTCCTTTTTGGTCCGTCCTCCCGCTATCAGCAGCCGGCCGTCGTTGAGGAGATTCGCGGAATGGCGAGCGCGGGCGGTGTGAAGCCGCACGTCCAGCAGGTGACTCTCCCCTGTGGCAGGATCAAACAGCTCGGCGGAGCTCAAGACTTCGTCTTCATGCCGACCCCCGACGACGAGGATCAACCCGTTGGGCAGCAGGGTCGAAGTGTGGTTGTGCCGCGGCACCGCCAAGGCATGAGGCAGAACCGAGAACTGACCGCTCCGCAGATCGTAGAGCAGGCCGCTGGGCACTTCGAAGGCCTCCCCCTCCGCGAGGGCCATGTGCGAGGCATCCAGCCCTCCCAGAATTACGACCCGCCCGTCCGGAAGCAACGTCGCGGTATGGCCCACCCGGGCCACCTGCACGGTCGAAGACAGCGCCTCAAAGGTCTGGTTCAGGGTCCCGAGTTCCGCGCTGAACAGCACTCCGTGAGCGTCCCGCCCGGCCGCCACCAGCACCTCTCCATTGGGTAGCAGGGTCCCGGTGTGCTCCGCGCGGGCCGTGGTCAGCTCGGCCGGGAGCCGTGCGCTGTTGAGCGTCCTGGGATCAAAAACTTCGGCGTTGTCCTGGATATCTTTGTCCTTGCCCCGGCCACCGGTGAAGAGCACGGTGCCGTCCGGCATTAAGGTCGCCGTATGGCCAGCCCGTGCCTGCGCCAGCTTGCCCAGTCGCATGACGCCGACGATGGCGAGGGTGATGTGACTCCCGGGATGGCCGTGCAGCTCGACCCGAAGGCGGTGGGGCCCTGGCGTCAGGCGCAGATGCTTTTCGATGACGTCTTCCCGCTTGTTCAGCTCTCGCCGGAAGACCACCTCGTGACCATCCACCAGCACCCGCCCGCTGGACACCGCCTCGGGATCCCTGTGCTCGTACTTCTTTCCGTGGTGCTCGTGGTGGTCGTCGTCTTCATCCTCATCATCCCGGTCGTACCCGCGGAGCTCGGGGATCTGACAGCGCTCCGCGCGGTCTTTTTCCTCATCTTTCTCATCCTGGTCGCCGTTGACGAGGCACAGGGTGAAGGCGGCAGAGGTTGAGGCCGGGACGGTGAAGGTGTGGCCGAAGGCTTCGGTCGCACCTGAGGTCTTCTCGAACACCTCGGGGCCAAAGACCGCGCGGCGTTGGTCCTCAGCCCCGAGGGGAGATGCCCAGAGGAAAATAAACAATGCCCCCGTCGCGAGAGGCAGCCACCGGCGGGGTGCGCTCGGCACGGAGGTGTCGTGGACCATTGGCACTTTCTGGGCACTTCCTGAGGCGGGCAGGTTGCTGCTTATACGCCTGATCGGAAGGGGCGTCAACCCCTCCTTAGGTAGGGGGTCGCATAGGATTGAGTGCGTTCTTGGTTGTCCTTACCCTACAAAGCCTCCAAATTAGTCAAAACTGGCTGAGAATGTGCTTTCACTATAAGAAACAGACAATTACGTTAAGTTTCAACCGCCCGTTGAAATCCGGGACCGGCCTAATACAAAGGACAGAATAGGCTGTCGCAAATCAGCTCACTGGAATGCTAAAAAGGAAGGGCTCAGAGCCTGGTCTCGATCCCGGTCTGGGTTCGACGAGGCCGTGAACGCACGCGGAGGAACAGGGGTATGACTGAGCTCACGATTTACCAGAAGCCGACCTGCAGCACCTGTCGCGAGGCCATCAAGATTCTACAGAGCAGCGGGCAGGAGTATACCTCAGTCAACTACTACGAGAGGCCCTTCACCAAACCGCAGTTGAAGGCCCTGCTGAAGAAGGCGGGACTCCAGGCGAAGGATGTGCTCAGATCCAAAGAGGATATCTACAAAAAGCTCAAGCTGGCCTCGAAGAATCTCTCTGAGGACGCGTTGCTGGACCTGATGATCAAACATCCCGACTTAATCCAGCGGCCGATCGTGGAGAAGGGAGACAAGGCCCGGCTAGCCCGCCCGGCGGAGACGATCAAGCAGATGCTCTAGGTTTGCGGAGTGAGGCGGAGCTTGCCCGTTCGGGGAGTGATGCTGACGAGGACGGTTCCCTCGAGCACGCGCAGCAACAGCTCGCCGGCCAACTGCCGACGCCAGCCGTGCAGGATCGGGAGCTCCAGGTTCTCTCGCTGCGCAGGCTTCGCGGCTACCAGGGCCTGCAGATCGGACGCACTGGCTAACAGGCTGGGGGCGATCTCTTCCTCCTCTGCGCGAGCCTTGAGCACCGCCTGAAGCAGATCCACCTGGCCGGCCGACTCCGGTTCGATCCGCCGCACCCGCGGGACCTCCGGCCATTCAGCCTCCGGAAGCGCAAGGCCGTGCCGGATGACTCCCAAGACGGCTTCCCCGTTGCGGTCGGCTTCGGACGGATGGAACCCTCTGGTCGCGCGCAGGGCCGCGACCGTCGTCGGCGTGCGACGCGCCAGCTCCAGCAGTACGTCATCTCTGATCACCCGACCACGCGGCACGTTCCGGCGCCGGGCCTCTCCTTCCCGCCAGGCGACCAGCTCTCTGAGCACGGCGGCCGACCGCGGCTTCAGGTTCTCCCAGCCGCGAATGCGCTGGTACCGATGGCGTGGGTCCCGCGCGAGTTCGCCGTGCTTCAATTCGAGACGCGCAAACTCCTCGCGGACCCACTCCAGGCGACCAAGTGTCTCCAACCGGCGGCGGAGATGCTCATAGACCGGCAGGAGATACTGCACATCCTCGAGGGCGTAAGCGATCTGATCCTGGGTCAAGGGACGTTGACTCCAGTTGGTCAACGTGTGAGATTTCTCGATGGTGGTGCCAAGCACGCGCTGCACCAGATGGGCGTAGGCCATCTGAGTGCCGTACCCGACCATGGCTGCCGCGACCTGCGTGTCGAAGACCGGAGTGGGAACGCGGCCGCCGTGCGCGAACAGCAGCTCGAGGTCCTGGCGGCCGGCATGGACCACCTTCTCGGTGCCCGGATCGGCCAGCATCTCCATCACGCAATCAAGGGGACCGACCGCCGGCACGTCAATCACCGCGGCATGGTCACCCGCGGCGAGCTGAATCAGCTCCAGGCGAGGCACGAAGCTGTCCTCGCCGACGAACTCCGTGTCCAGGGCAAGCCGATCCGTCCCGCGAATACGCTCGCAGAACATTTTCAGGTTGTTCGGATCGGCGATATAGTGGGTAAGCAGCGGTGTCATCGTGCAGGTGATGGGGGAGCAGCGGGCGCGATTGGCGCGTGGAGGCTCATCGCTCTCGAGGTGGCTCCGTCTGTGTCAAGCTCAAGTTGTCCTTGAGGTATTGATAGGCCTCAATGATCCGGCGCAGTTCCGGCTCCGAGCTCCGATCCCCCTTTCGCACGTCGGGGTGCAGCATCTTGGCGCGCCGGCGGAAGGCGGCGGTGATGGCCGAGAGCGAGCTGCCGAATTCCAATCCCAGCACCTCCAAGGCCTCGGAGGTGCTATTGATCTCCCCGCGCATACTCGGGAGAGCTCCGCCGCCGCCCGCGGCCCTGAAGAAATCGGCGAAGTTGATCTTGCGCCGACGTCTCCGTGGTCGCTCACGGACCTCGCTGTCGAGCTCCTCGAACCGGTCCTCCATGAACTCCAGGCGAGACTCCAGACGCATCGCGCCCGACAGGTCACAGATAAGACCAAGTTCCGCCTCGATCAGACCCAGGGTTTGATCGATTTCCCCCAGTCCCTCTTCCACCTTAAAGTAGGTATCGACTCGGTCCTGCAGCACGTGCTCCACCGCGAAATCGAGGGCCGCTTCAGTCTTATGCTTCAGCACTTCAATGCGCCGGCGCATCCCGTCCTGGTACTTCGCCCGCTTCCTTCCATCGAATGCCATCCCGCCTCCACCGTGGCGTGAGTCCTCAGCGGGTCATTCTAGCATAACTCCTCGTAAGCAGCATTCAGCCATCAGTAGTGTCTTCAAGTCTGTTTCCGTCTGAACGGCTTCAAGTCCGAGCGTCGTCAAGGCATCGGGCCTTGGTCTTCGGAAGACGTTCGACGCGCGACTTGATGACGTGAAAACCGGCGTGCTAGACTCCAGCGGTATGTGCGTATTCAGCCATCAGCGAACAGCTTGGCCCCCACCCAGCCCTCCTCCCTCAAGGGGGAAGGCTGGGGAAGGGGCACGGAAAGCTACGCGCTGAGTGCTACCCTTCTACCACGATTTTGAAAAAGGTGACAGCCACGGAGACCTTTTCCACACCCTTCTGGAGGTTTCATGCGAAGTTTGAAGATGCTCGAATCGTTTCGCGGGCTTCTCCAGTTGTGGACAGGCATTCTGCTCGTTCTGTGGTGCAGTGCGGGAGAGGCTGCGAACCCGTCCGGATATGGCCAGCCCGGTGGGGAATTCGACATCCGCATCCCTCGCGTTCCTACTGCCGAGCTCGCGGCAGCAAAGGCGCAACAGCCCCCGTTTTCCGCCACGTCGGAAATTCTGGCCGAAGGCAAAGCGATCTTCCTCGGGCGCGGCACCTGCTTCCAGTGCCATGGCCCTGAGGGTAAGGGCAACGGTGGCGCCGCAAAGATCCTTCCGATCCAACCCCGCAACTTCACCAATCCCGCCTTCAAGAAGCTCCGGACTCCCGGTGAACTGATGTGGGTCCTTAAGAACGGCAGCCTGGGGCAATCCGGCGAGGTGCCGGGAACCGGCATGTTGCCCATCGTGGGTCAGTTCCTGAGCGAAGAGGACGGCTGGAAGGTGCTGCTGTACGAGCTGAGTCTGGGGAGCACTCCAGTAGGAGAGTGAGGAGTGAAGAGTGAGGAAGTAAAGGGGAAGAGAGTGCAGACCCAGTAGGGATCACGCCTTACGATTCACGTTTCACGTCTTCGGGAGGCGGCGGGCTATTCCGGTGTCACGCGCCGCCGCGGCGACGGCCAGGGACACCTGATGCACCACCTGCTTGTCGAAGACGCTGGGGATAATGTAGTCCTCACTGAGCGCGTTCTCGGGGATGATGTCCGCAATCGCCTCCGCAGCAGCCAGCTTCATGGCCTCGTTGATGTCGCGCGCCTGCACGTTCAGCGCGCCTCGAAAGATCCCCGGGAAGGCCAGCACGTTATTGATCTGGTTGGGGTAATCCGACCGGCCCGTCGCGAAGATCCGGCATCGCGGGACGGCCTGATCCGGCGCGATCTCGGGGTCCGGATTCGCCATGGCGAACACGATGCGATTCTTGTCCATCAAATCCAAGTCAGCCGGCTGCAAGATATTACCCACTGAGAGGCCGATGAACACATCCGCGCCCTTCAGCGCATCCTGAAGGGTTCCGGAGGGCCGCCCGCGCTGAACAGACGCGGCCAGGGCAGATCGGTTGGCCCGGAGACGCTCCGGATCGCCCGAGAGCACGATCCCCTCCCGGCTGCAGCCGATCAGGCGAGTCACTCCCGCCGCCAGGAGGATCTGGCAGCACGCCATGCCGGCCGCCCCGAGGCCGTTGACCACGACCTGAACCTCCTCGAAGCGCTTTCCAACCACCTTCAGCGCGTTCCTGAGCGCTGCGAGAATCACCACGGCCGTCCCATGCTGATCGTCGTGCATCACCGGAATATCCAGCGCGGCTTTCAATCGGCGCTCGATCTCAAAACACCGCGGCGCGCTGATGTCCTCCAGGTTAATGCCCCCGAAACCGGGGGCGATGCCCTGAACGATCCGGACGATCTCGTCAGGATCCTGGGTGTTCAGGCAGATCGGCCAGGCATCGATGTCGGCAAACTCCCTGAATAGCATGGCCTTCCCTTCCATGACCGGCAGGGCCGCCTCCGGCCCAAGGTTGCCGAGACCCAGCACCGCCGATCCATCCGTGACCACCGCCACGCTGTTGCACTTGGTCGTGAAAGCATACACCTTCGACCGATCCTTGGCGATTGCCTGGGAAACCCGTCCGACGCCCGGGGTGTAGACCATCGAGAGCGTGTTCCTCGTGGTCAACGGCAACTTGCTTTCGACGCGAATTTTTCCTCCCAAGTGCATCAGGAAGATCCGGTCGGAAGCGTTCAGGACCTTCACGTCCGGCAAGCCGTTCAGCCTGGCCAGTACCTGCTCCGCGTGCTCCTCGGACTTGGCATCGAAGGTCACATCCCGGATGATCTTGTCCCGGGACGCCGACACGATGTCCACCGCCCCCAGGTTGCCGCCCTCCTCGGCTAAGGTCGTCGCCACGCGGGCGAACATGCCGGGGCGGTTCGCGAGCTCGAGCCTCACCGTCATGCGATAGTTGGAATAGGGACCGAGGTCGGTCATGGTCAGACTCCTGGGTCAGCGCATCTTCGTTTATATTATCCCATATCTTTGCCCCGTTGAGTATCTTCCCGGCGATTCTCGCCCCGGTACTTCTTGCGCCTCTCAGCTCGGGTGGCCCTGATCCCCCTCACCGCCTTCCCGGTCCGAATTCCCTTCCGGCCAGGCCGAAATCCGATGTTGACTTTCGTAGAGAGTTTGGATTAGGGTTGCGCCTCGGCAGGGCGGGGTCCCTGCCGGAGAGCTCTCGCGGGAAGGGGGTGATGATCGATGAAGCGGATGTTGGCAACACTCGTGGCGGTGACGTTTCTGGCAGGATTCACCGGCCTGTCCTTCGCGGACGAAAAGGCCGGCGGCGCTCCCGCAGGTGAAATGAAGGGTGAGATGAAAGGCGAAAAGCACGACGAGATGAAGGGTGAGATGAAGGGCGAGATGAAAGGCGAAAAGAAAGCTGCGACGAAGGGCGAGAAGAAAAAGAAGGAGAAAAAGTAAATCGGCTCTCGCTCTGCGGAGCTCAACTGCTCTATTAATCTCGATAGAAAGCGGCCCGCGCTCGGCATAAGGCTGAGTCCGCGGGCCGATTCTTTTCCGGCCCACAGCATCAATCCTCGGTGTTGACCAGGGCTTTCGCAGGGTGGTACGGTGAGAGCCCATGTCGCATGAAGCCCCGACGCGCCCCGCCAACCGTCTGATCCGGGAAACCAGCCCTTACCTGCTACAGCATGCCTACAACCCCGTGGACTGGTATCCGTGGGGGGAGGAAGCGCTCCGCCGCGCGCGGGACCTGAACAAGCCCATCCTGCTGTCCATCGGGTACTCGGCTTGTCACTGGTGCCACGTGATGGAGCGCGAATCGTTCGAGGACGACAAGATCGCGGCGATCATGAACGAACACTTCATTTGCATCAAAGTGGACCGGGAAGAGCGGCCCGATTTGGATGAAATCTACATGCAGGCCACCCTCACGTTGAACCAGGGGCAGGGGGGCTGGCCGATGACCGTCTTCCTGTCGCCCGAGCAGGAGCCGATCTACGCCGGCACCTACTTTCCTCCGACCGACCGCTGGGGCCGGCCCGGGTTTGCGACGGTGCTGGAGAAAATGGCCGAGTTCTGGCGCAAGGATCCCGACGGGCTCCGTCGCCAGGCGGCGCAATTGACGGAGCGGTTGAGGGACGCCATGCGCGTCGGGGCGCCGATGGCGGTGGGCGACGAGGAACTCCAGGCCGCTGCGGCCCAGTTCGCGGAAGACTTCGACCCGCGGTATGGCGGCTTTGGCGGCGCGCCCAAGTTTCCACCCGCGACCGGACTCTCCTTCCTGCTGCGACGATATCGGCGGACCGGCGACGCCCAGTTGTTACACATGGTCCGGAAGACACTGGATGCGATGGCCGCCGGCGGCATGTACGATCAGATCGGCGGCGGCTTTTCGCGCTATTCAACTGACGAGCGGTGGCTCGTTCCCCACTTCGAAAAAATGCTCTATGACAACGCCCTGCTCGCGCGCACCTATCTCGAAGCCTGCCAGGTGACCGGCGATCCGGCCTACCGGCGGGTGGCGACCGAGACACTGGATTACATCCTGCGCGAGATGACCGCGCAGGAGGGTGGATTCTACTCAGCCACTGATGCCGACTCGGAAGGCGTTGAGGGCAAGTTTTTCGTCTGGACGCCGGAGGAGATCCGCCAGGCAGTCCCGACCGAAGAAGACGCCCGGCGGTTCTGCGCCTATTACGACATCACGCCCAGCGGCAACTGGGAGTCAACGAGCATTCCCCATATCCCTCGTCCGATGGAGGCGGTCGCCCGCGATCTGGGGATCTCCGTCGAAGAGCTGCAGGACACGATCAGCCAGGTCCGGCCGATGGTCTATGAGACCCGACGCAAACGGGTGCCTCCTGGCCTTGACGATAAGGTTCTCACCTCCTGGAATGGCCTGATGATCAGCGCGATGGCGGAGGGCGCGCGGGCCTTGGGCGATCCCCGTTACCTCCAGGCAGCCACACGAGCGGCTGACTTCCTGTTGGGCCCCCTGTCCCGTCCGGACGGCGGCCTGTACCGGACCTATCGGACCGGAAGAGCCCACCTGCATGCTTGCCTGGAGGACTATGCCTATTTCGTCGAGGGACTGATTGATCTGTACGAGGCCGGGGCTCCTGATCGGTATCTGACGGAAGCCGTCCGTTTGGTCGAACGCCTTGTCGCCGACTTTTCGGACAGCGAGCACGGCGGCTTCTTCACGACTGCCAAGGACCACGAGTCGCTGATCGTTCGGAGCCGCGAGGGGCCGGACGGCGCGACTCCGAGCGGAAACGCGGTCGCCGCCTCTGTGCTGGCGAGGCTCTCCTTCCATTTTGGGCGTGAAGATCTCCGTGAAGCGGCGACCGCCGCCGTTCGCGCCTACGGCCGGCAGATCGCCCGCTACCCCCGGGCCTTCGCGAGGACCCTGATCGTCGTGGACTTTCTCCTGACCGGCCCGGTGGAACTGGCCTTCGTGGGCAGGCCCGGCGAGGGGGGCTACGAAGCGCTCCGCAAAGAAGCGACCCGCCATTACCTGCCGAATCGGATCATCGCTCAGTACGACCCCAGCAGGCCTCCCACGACGCATCCACTGCTGATGGGCAAGGGACTGGTAAGGGGCCACGCCGCACTCTATATCTGCCGCAACTTTAGCTGCCAAGCTCCGATCACCGAACCGGCCAGCGTGGCCCAGGCCTTGACAAGCGAGCTTCTGAGCTCGGCCGGCGTCGGCAGGACGAAGGCTCTTCAAGGCGCACGGCTTCCCGGGTTCGCCACGACCGGGGGGACCGCCGCCTATGCCGTCCAGGCAGTCAGCAGGCCGGCACGACCGACTGAGGCCGCGCAGGGATATGTCCCGCTGGGCTCGACCGGTCTCACCACCAGCCGGCTCGGCTTTGGCGGTTACCGGATCGATACGGAGGACCCGGAGCATCGCGAAGCACTCCTGAAGGCAATACGCGGAGGCTGCAACCTGATCGACACTTCGACCAACTATGGGGATGGGGACAGCGAACGCCTCATTGGAACCGTGTTGGCTGAGCTAGTGAGCAAAGGGGACAGTCGGCGCGAGGAGATCATCGTGGTCTCGAAGATCGGCTACATTCAGGGGCAGAACCTGAAACGCGCAGAAGCGCGGGAACGGGCAGGCCGGCCCTACCCCGAGATGGTCAAGTACGGCGAGGGCATCTGGCACTGTCTGCATCCCGACTTTCTGGCCGACCAGCTCGAGCTGTCGCTTGACCGCTTGGGGCTTCAGACGCTGGATCTCTGCCTGCTGCACAACGTGGAGTACTTTCTCTCGGATGCCAAGCAGCGCGGGGTCGGTGATCTGGCCGGAGTACGCCAGGAATTCTACCGCCGCCTGCAGGCTGCCTTCGCGTACCTGGAGAGCCAAGTGGAGGCCGGCCGTATCCAGCATTATGGGGTCTCATCGAATACCTGCACGGTTGAATCGGATGATTCCGAAGCAACCTCGCTCGCCCGCATGCTGGAGTCGGCCCGGATCGCCGCGGCTGCCGGAGGGAGACCGGGACACCACTTTGCCGTACTCCAGTGCCCGATGAACCTGCTGGAGACCGGCGCACTGCTCACACCCAACACCGGATCCGGCGGCACTCAGACGGTGCTGGAGCTTGCGCGTGCGGAAGGGCTGGCCGTGCTCGTGAATCGCCCGTTGAATGCGATCCTGGGCAAGGGGGCCGGAATGCTTCGGCTAGCTGAGCTGCCGCTCGAGCCAGCAGGCCTTTCCTTCGAGACACTGCGGGACCGAGTCGCTGCGCTAGAGGCGGACTACAAGCGCGCCATCGCTCCGCACGTCCAGCATCCCGGTCAGGGGCTCGCCCCCGAGGAGTACTTCCGCTGGGCGGCCGAGCTGACGACGCTGCGGCCCCGTGTGGAAAGTCTGGAGCAGTGGGAACAGGTCGAAAATCACATGATTGCCCCCCACCTCAACCAAGTGCTGCGGGCCCTCACGCAACACCTCACCGGCGACCTCGGTGATCGCTGGAAGTCCTGGCAGGAACGTTATCTCCCGGACTTGCTGGCGTTGCTCAAAGAGATGCGACGGGAAGCGACGGCCAGGAGTCGGAAAAAGACGGGGGCGTTGACCGCATGGATCGATCCGCTGTTCCCCGAGGCCAGGCGCCGCGCGTCGCTCTCCCAGAAAGCGCTCTGGGTCCTGGCCAGCACACCGGGCGTCACCTGCGTGCTGAACGGCATGCGCAGGCCTGCCTACGTCGAGGACTCGCTCGAGATCTTGAACTGGGCATTGCTTTCTGATCCCCGCCGGATCTATAAGACGATCTCTGAGACCATGCGGACGACCGGATCACGCCCGACCTGATCTCCCGAGCATCCCCTGCCCTCTCCAGAATTTCGCCCTGCGCATGATCAAACAGACCTTCTCAGACCCTTGAACTCAGTCTTGTGCCTCCCCGGCCGGTCTTTCTTGCCTATCTTTCGGCCCTGCGGCCCTATAGAGCCCAGACAAAATTAACAGCGATTTTACCGCCCGTTGATGGCCATGGAACATTGGCCAGTGATACTTGGACGCAGTGCGTACCAGACGTCTATCTGAAATCTGGTCTGACGGTATCCTTGGAGACCCGTATGTTCGAACTGTTGGCCTGGCTATTGTCGATGGTCGTGTGTGCTGGTCTCGTGGTCCCACTCCTGTACGCGTTGGGCACGCTTCAAGGAATGCGGGAGAAGCGCATCTATCCCCTGCTGCGTCTGAGAGAGCGAGATGGTCAAGTCTCGTCCCTCACGGTGACAAGACACGACGCCCTGCGGGTGAGCGGCTCGTGATGCCCACGTGACTCTTCTGGATGGAGGGGCAGACTGAACGGAGGAGGATTCGCCATGGTGAAGGTGATGCAACTCATGAAGCGCGACCCCGTGTGTGTGCAGGCAGGGACCTCGGTCGTGGACGCAGCCAAAGTGATGCGCGAGCGAAACATCGGCAGCGTCTTTGTGAGACAGGACCACCGGATCGTCGGCATTGTCACCGAACCGGACATCGTGCGCAAAGTAGTGGGCGCTGACCGTGGGCCCTACTTCATCCCGGTCGACGACATCATGAGCAGCCCCGTGGTTGGCATTGACGAGCACCGGCCGATTACCGAGGCGGCCGACCTGATGGAGCAGCATCACACTCGTCATTTGGCGGTCTTAAAGGGGGGCACGATCGTGGGAATCGTCTCGGTCCGTGATCTCTTACATCCGGTGTCAATCGATGAGTTCTGACAGAAGGAGGCAGATCCCGTGAAGTGCCCTTATTTCGTGGATTGGCTCGCCACCGGCACCACGTCTCAATGTTTCGGAGTGGTGGTGCCGTTCGAGCCGAGCTCGATGGACCAACGTGATTTCTGCACCTCAGGCCGGCACCGGCATTGTCCGTTGTACCGCCAGGCGGGCAATGATCTGTCCTTGGAGATTCATCGCGAGGTTGCGCGGGCAATCGGATAGCCCACTGATTCAGCAAAGAATTTTCGCGTCTTCGCTATTGATGAACCCGCTGTTGACTTGTTGACACTCCACACTCTAAGCTGCGTTTCATGACCAAGCTCGCTGTTCTGGACATCGGGACGAACTCGATTCACATGATCCTGGCGGAAGTCCAGCCCGATTTCTCCTACAAGATCCTGGATCGGTTCAAGGACATGACGCGACGGCGAGTTCATCGAAGAGGTCGCGCGGCAGACCGGCCTGACGGTGCGAATCGTCACCGGCCAGGAAGAAGCCCGGCTGATCTACTTGGGCGTGCGAAACAGCATGGACCTGTCTGATCAGCCGACGCTGGTGATGGACGTGGGGGGAGGTTCCGTCGAGCTCATGGCCGGTAACCGGGAGAAGTTGCTGCATGGCCAGAGCCTGAAGCTCGGCGCGATTCGGCTCAAGGATCTCTACCTGAAGCAGGATCCGCCGACCAAGTCCATGCTCGAACGCATGCACAACCGGATCGACACGCAGCTCAAGTCCGCACTGCAGCAGTTCAAATCGAAAGAGTTCGACCGGGTCGTGGCCACATCGGGCATGGCCGGAAACCTCACGGAGATCGTCTATCTTCAGCGGACCGGCAAACCCTTACCACAGCTCAATCTCGCCACGGTCACGCTGAAGGAGGTGCGGGCTGTCGAGGAGCTCCTGCTCAGCTCCTCGTTCAAGGCTCGCCTGGCCATTCCGGGCTTGGATGCCAAACGGGTCGATACGCTCTTGCCGGCCACAGCCGTCATCCGGAGGCTGTTGGAACAGATCGAACACGAGGAGCTGACGCTCAGCGACAAGGCGATCCGGGACGGGCTCATTTATGATTTCATCGAACGCAACAGCGAAGAACTGAGAGCAGAACAGGACATTCCGAACGTCCGGCGACGCAACGTGCTCTACCTCGCCCGCCGGTGCCACTATCCAGAAACGCATTCCCACCACGTCGCGCAGCTTGCGACCGGGCTGTTCGATCAAACCCAACCCCTGCACCAGCTCGGCGAACGTGAGCGCGAATGGCTGGAGTATGCGGCCCTCCTCCACGACGTGGGGTATCTGATCAATTCCCGGCAACACCACAAACACGCCTACTACCTGATCAAGAATAGCGATCTGTCCGGCCTCACGGCCGACGAGATCGAGATGATCGCGAACATCGCGCGCTATCATCGCCGCGCGCTCCCCGACAGCAAACATGAATCTCTCAAGACGCTGCCCGCGAGGAACCGGAGAACCCTGGAGATGCTGAGCGCATTGCTGCGGATCGCAGACGGCTTGGACCGCAGCCATTTTTCCGTGATCCAGAGCCTCGACGTGGCCCTGGGCAAGCCGGTCACGATCAGGCTGCGGACGTCCGGCGACCCCGAGCTGGAGACCTGGGCCGCGCGCACGCGCGCCGATCTCTTCGAAAAGGTGTTCAAGCGGCCGGTCAAGTTTGAGATCGCGCCGACACAGGCGAGGACCAGATGACGCCCCTCCCGCTCACGTTCGACCAGCCGCACCCGTTCCCCGGCAAGCTGATCATTGTCGAAGGCATCGACGGGTCCGGGAAGAGCACGCAATTGCTACTGCTCCAGAAGTGGCTGGAGGCGAAGGGCTTTAACGTCTTCTTCACCGAATGGAATTCGTCGGAGCTGGTCCGGGACACCACCCGTCGCGGCAAGAAAAGCAAGGCGCTCACGCCGACCACCTTCAGCTTGCTCCACGCAACCGATTTCGCCAGCCGGCTTTACCACAACATCCTCCCACCCCTCAAAGCCGGGATGCTGGTGCTGGCCGACCGGTACGTCTATACGGCGTTCGCCCGTGACGCGGTCCGGGGCGTGTCTCCCGCGTGGGTGCGCAAACTCTACAATTTCGCCATCCGACCGGATATGGCTTTCTATTTCAAAGTTCCCATCGAGATCGCGATCGACCGTTTGCTGAAAGGTACGCGGGCCCAGCTCAAATACTATGAAGCCGGCATGGACCTTGGCCTCAGCCAGGATCTCACGGAGAGCTTCCGCATCTTCCAGTCCCGGATTCTGGCGGAGTATGACAAGATCGTGGACGAGTACGGGATGATCACGATGGACGCCACCAAGGACATTGAGGTGCAGCAGAATCAGATGCGGCAGGTGGTCTCGGAGGCGCTGGAGAACTACAAGCCGAAGCGAGGGACGCATGGAAAGCGGACGCTATTTTGGCGACGGTTTAACGTACCTCGATCCGAGTGACCTCAAAGGAAAGCTGATTGCCATTGAGGGCACGGATGGAGTCGGACGCTCCACGCACATCGAGATGATCCAGGAATGGCTCGAGGTGCAGGGATACGGCGTCGTCACGACCGGATGGACGCGGTCCAGCCTGATGTCGAAGACCATTGAGGTCGCCAAGCAAGGCAACATCCTGGACCGGTGGTCATTCAGCTTGCTCTACGCCACGGATTTCGCCGATCGCCTGGAACATCAGATCATTCCCGCGCTCCGCTCCGGGTTCATTGTGTTGGCGGACCGCTACATCTATACGGCCTTCGCGCGGGACTTCGTGCGAAGCGGCGATCGCGCCTGGATCCGCAATGTGTTCGGCTTTGCGCTCGTGCCGGATCTGGTCTGCTATCTGCGCATCGACGTGGACACCCTCGCCCTGCGGGTGATCGAGACCAAGGGCATGAACTTCTGGGAGTCAGGGATGGACCTGAAGCTGGGGACGGATCTTTACGACAGTTTTAAGAAATATCAGGCCCTGCTGATCGAGGAATTCGACAAGATGGCCGAAGAGTTTCATTTCGAGGTGGTGGACGCCAGAAAGCCACCGGAAGAAATCCAGGAGGCCCTCCGCGCCAAGATCCAGCCCATGCTGAAGAACGGCCGCCAGCCGGAGGCCGCCGGAGCCACCGTCGCCGAGACCCCTATCCCTTCCGCAGGCTCCTGAGCTGGGCCGGAGTCAGCCACCAGCGTAACGCGCCCTGTCCTGCCTTGGGGGACTTCTCAAACTGGATGCAACAGGCGCCCGCCTTCTTGAGCGAGAGTCCCGGCGTGGGCTTCGCGAACAACATGATGCCAGCCGCTTCTCCCAAGTGCGGTTCGTGTCCTACGCACACCACGCAAGCGTCCTCAGGAAACCCGGCCAGCACCGTGAACAGCTTGTCCGGTGGAGCGTCCGGAAGGAGCTCATCGCATAGCTGGACATCCGCTCGCAGCCGAAACACCTGCCGAATCACCTTCGCTGTCTCCAGCGCACGGATGAACGGGCTGGACAAGAGATGGGTTGGAGTGATGTCGACTCGCAGGAGACCGGCGGCAGCCTGGCGGGTCTTTTCGGCGCCCTTCGGCGTGAGCGGCCGCTCAGCCTCTTGGCCGTCCCACACCTCTCGGGCAACCGCGATGCCATGCCGGAAGAGCACGCAGTCCATGGGGCCTCCGTAGAAGAGGTGGATTCTAGCACACGTCGCCGAGTCACGGGAAGGACCTTCATCGAACCCCTTGTGAGACCTCCCCTGGTCTGCTACACTCCCTTCCCTGCGACTCGAGCCCCACATCCTCCTGAGCTGGTCTGTCGGCCATGGCACTCCCACAAACACAGGACCAGACGGCAGCCAGGTACCAGACCATCGTCCTGCAATCCCTGGCCAGTTTGTCGGAGGGTGATACCCGCTCTCGAACGCTCCACCGCCTGCGCATCCACCTGAGGAGGCTGCAGGCTTATCTCCAACTCATTGGCGCAGACCTCAGTGCCGACATGATTGCCAAGTGTGTCTCCCGCCTCAGTCGTCTCAGAACGTGGCAGGTGTTCGAGCGGTATGTGGAGCGACTCCACGACTCGGGGTCCGACCTGCGCAAGGTGCGGGACCGTGTGGAGAAGACTCGCCTGAAGCTCCGGGAGAAAGACGCCTACGGGCAGATCAAAGGCCTTGTCCTGACCTCCACGTCGCCCTCCGCCCTCGCTGCTTCGTCCTCGGTCAGCCATCGGTTAGCCGCCCTACGGATGATAAATGCCGAAAGCCTGGCGGAACTGATCGACAAGGCCCGCGTCAAACCGCGCCGCAGGAGGCTGCATGCGCTTCGACTCAAGATCAAGACCATCCGCTACCAGGAGGAATGGGCCCTGCGCGAGCACGATCCGCGGCCTGGGCTAGTGGAGCGACTGAAGGATGCGCAAGACGTGCTCGGCGAGTACGAGGATCTGGCCGAGTTCAGGAAGCTGGCTCGTCTCCTCAGTTTGGAATGTCGACAGCAGATTACCAGGGACTGGCGCAGGGTCCGTAAGCGGGCCCGCGCGCTCCCGGCGGAATTGAGCCGATTGAGCCACGCACTCTCGAGGAGACGCCTTCGGCTCGTCGGGTCTCAGTCCCGTGCGGCTCGCACGAGTCTGCGTAGCCTTGAGGGCACGAGAGGCGATGCTCACCCCCCCCCTCTTGACAAATCAATAATTGTTGATATATATCCACCATCATGCTCCAGAGGACGAAAGACCTTGGACGCACCGCCCGATGGTTCCATGCCTTGGCTGACGAAACCCGTTTACGGATCATCGACTGCCTGCTTGAGTGCGAGCAATGCGTGTGCGATTTGACTGATTCACTCCAGGTTGGGCAGTCCCGTCTTTCCTTCCACTTGAAGACGCTCAAAGATGCGGGCCTTCTCAAGGATCGGCGGGAGGGACGGTGGATCTACTATTCACTCAATCATGAGGCGATCGAGGAGCTCCAGGAGGCCATAGGCGCGCTGAAGACTCCAAGCCGCACGGTCGGGGGAACATCACGATGTTGCGACTGAGCCCTTTTTTTACCTAGAGCCATCAAGAATTGTTGATATGTCGTCGCGACGAGGAAGGAGGCTGCCATGACCAGCAAGACCATCAAAGAGCTCGTCAGGGAGGAATACAAGGAAGCGGCGTTGCAGGCCGCGGCCGGCGGGAGCACCTGCTGCAGCAGTTCGTGCTGCCGTGGGGACCGCACACGTCGAGATCACGAACCCATCACCTCCGATCTGTACCAGCCTGACGACACCGCCGGGCTGCCCGTGCAGGTAGTCGCGGCTTCGCTCGGCTGCGGCAACCCAACGGCTTTGGCCCAACTCCAGCCCGGCGAGACTGTGCTGGACTTGGGCTCGGGCGGCGGGCTCGACGTGCTGCTGTCCGCCAGGCGGGTCGGCCAAAGCGGGAAGGTCTATGGCCTGGACATGACGGATGAGATGCTGGCACTGGCCCGGGAGAACCAGCGGAAGGCGGGCATTCGCAACGTGGAGTTTCTCAAAGGGGAGATCGAACAGATCCCGCTGTCGGACAACTCCGTGGATGTCATCATCTCCAACTGCGTCATCAATCTCGCCGCCGACAAGGACCTGGTACTGGCGGAAGCCTTTCGCGTCCTCAAGCCGGGCGGCCGCCTGGCTGTGTCCGACGTGGTCGTACGTGGACGGGTTCCCGCGGACATTCGTCTCAGCGTGGAACTCTGGATCGGTTGCGTAGCGGGGGCGCTGGAGGAATCGGAGTACCGGACGAAATTGGCTCAAGCCGGGTTTGAGGGGATTGAGCTAGAGCCGACGCGCATCTATCGCGCGGATGAGGCCAGGGAGTTTCTCGAAGGCGCAGGATTGAACGTTGGAACCATCGCGGCAGAGGTGGATGGCAAGTTCATGAGCGCTTTCGTGCGCGCTCGCAAACCAGCCTCTGTGAACTATAAGGTCCTTCGACAAGGCTCAGGACAAGCCTGAGGCGTGCCCGCCTCCTCCGGGGGCTCCGGCGGGTCCGCTAGAGCCTGCGCTGCGCGCAGCGGCGGAAGCCGTAAGGAATCGAAAAAGGAGTCAGCATGGAGCTCGCACTTGAAGCAGTACGGCCTCGCATCACGCAAAAACGGCTGAATCTGTTTGAGCGCTACCTGACGGTTTGGGTGGGCCTCTGCATGCTGGCGGGTTTGGGCCTGGGCACGTGGGCGCCCGGCGTGATTCATGCGCTTCGGGACCTGGAGCTCGGGCGCGGGAGCCAGGTAAACCTCCCGATCGCCATCCTGATCTGGCTCATGATCATTCCGATGATGATGAAAGTTGACATTGCCGCGATCGCCAACGTCGCCAGGCAGCCGCGCGGGCTGCTCGTCACGTTGCTGATCAACTGGCTGGTGAAGCCCTTCTCGATGGCGTTCATCGCCTGGCTGTTCTTTCGCCATCTCTTGACACCCTGGATCGGGCCCGGAGAAGCGGATCAGTATATCGCCGGCCTCATTATTCTTGCCGCCGCTCCCTGCACGGCCATGGTGTTCGTGTGGAGCTACCTCACCGATGGAGATCCTGCCTACACCCTGGTTCAGGTCTCAGTCAATGACCTGATCATGCTGTTTCTGTTCGCGCCGATCGTCGTGCTGCTCGTCAGCGGAGCTTCCTCACTCACGGTCCCGTTCCCGGTCTTGCTGTACTCGGTCCTCGCGTTCATTGTAATTCCCTTGGCGATTGGAACGATCTTGCGCACTTGGCTCATTCGCCGGCATGGGCATCAGTGGTTCGAGGGGACGTTCCTGCCCAGATCCGCGCCCGTGACCATTGTGGCCCTGCTGGCCACCCTGGTGCTGATCTTCGGATTCCAGGCCGAGAACATCCGAGAAAAAACTCTTCACGTCCTGTTGATCGCCATTCCCATCCTACTCCAAGTGTATTTCAACGCCTCGTTGGCCTATTGGCTGATGAAGCTTTTGAGGGTCCCCCATGCGGTGGCCGCACCTGGAGCCTTGATCGGCGCGAGCAACTTCTTCGAGCTGGCCGTCGCCACCGCCATAGCGCTCTTTGGGCCTGGCTCAGGAGCCGCCTTGGCGACAGTCGTGGGTGTGCTAGTGGAGGTCCCGGTCATGCTGTCTGTCTGTGCCGCCTGCAATCGGACACGGCATTGGTTCCCAGAAATGGCCGTGAAGTCCTTCGACCAGGCTCAGAACAGGCGTGAGGCCCTTCGACCCCTCGACAAAGCTCGGGGTGGTGAGCCTGTCGAACCACGGGGCTCAGGGCAGGCGTGAGGTGGAAGGGCTCGGGAAGAAAAAGACCGTCCTGTTCCTCTGCACTGGGAACTCCTGCAGAAGCCAGATGGCGGAGGGACTTTTGCGTCATCTTGCCGGAGAGCGGTTTGAAGTGGCCAGCGCGGGAACTCACCCTGCCGGTCTCAACCGGGGCGCGGTGGCAGTGATGAGAGAGCTCGGTATCGACATCTCACACCACCGCTCAAAACTGCTCGCTGAGTTCCTCGGCCGGCGCTTCGAGTACGTGATTACTGTTTGCGACCGTGCGAGGGAAACGTGTCCCGTCTTCCCAGCCGCCTCCTCCCTGCTGCATTGGAGCTTCGATGACCCTGCCTCGGCCCACGGCTCGTCTGAGGAACGCCTCGCCGTCTTTCGCCGGGTCCGGGATGAAATTGCGGAGAACCTACGCCGATTCATTGAGCAAAAGACTTGAGTGCGTATCCGACGCCGCGGGCCGCAACCAGGGCCCCGGGAAAACCCGGATGGCTTTCGATCTTCCGCTTCAGCCCCTGAACATACCGGTCTAGTTGTCCTTCA
>JAHRHE010000215.1 GCA_020027965.1 Nitrospirota bacterium
CAGAAACCGGGCCTGGGGCATGAATGTGATGAAAGGATAGTCGGTCTTCAGCCGACTGAAGTCGGCGATGGTAGCCGGCCCATCGTCGGTCTGAATGGTGAGACTGCGAATCTTCGTGTGACGCATCTCCAGCAGGCGCTCGGCGAGGCTGAGTTCCTTCATGATCTCCATGACCGAGGGATGAATGGTGTCACCGCGAAACTCGCGCTCGAAGTCGCCGTGCGCCTCGAGCAGGAGGACGGAAATCCCTCGACGAGCCAGGAGAAGCGCCAGGACGGCTCCCGCCGGCCCGGCGCCCACGATGCAGCAGTCGGCACGCTGCACCTCACGAATGTCGGGGGTTGCCCCCGGCCCGTCGGCCTGTCGGGGGGTGGGAGTTATGTCGATAGCCATAAGAAGCACCTCTTGACTGTCTCCCCTCTATCAAATCTAGCCTGCAGAATCAAATGCCAGCCGATCAGGACGTGGGAGGAACCCCCAAAAATATCAGCGCCCCGGGAACTCCCGGAGCGCTGTCTTTATAGCTGTCGGAAGTGTGGTTAGGTCAGCGTGAGGACATGGGTCTTACCAAGCTCCGCCGCCGTACCGGTAAACAGGCCCTGGGTTGCGCCGTTCGCAAAAAGCACCGCGTTCATGCGTGTAAGCGACAAGGTCGTTAGCCCCCTCGGCCTAGTCGGGGTGGGCGTTGTCGACAGAGGATATTTCGGAACGGGACGCGCCGGCTGTGGTGAGGCCGGCCGTTTGGAAATCGGGGGGCGTGGCGTCGGCAGCGGATATTTCGGAACGGGCGGCGCCGGCTGCGGTGAGGCCGGCCTGGGCTTGCTGGGAGTGGGTGGGTTTGGTCTTGGCAGGTTTGGGCGTGGCGGGTTGGGCCGCGGGTAGTTCGGGGGGCCCAACGTCGTGTCCAGGGTCACCGGCAGGTTAGCCGCCCTCAACATGGAGGAAACCGCAGCGGCTTCCGCAAAGCCAAGCGGGCTAAGGAGTGCGACCAGAGATAGAATCCCCACGTATCGTGCAAGCGTAGCCTTCATGTTCGAATTGACCGCCATCCTCATCGCGCACGTGCTAGTGGCAGTCACCTCCTCTCTTTTGGAAACTGTTCAGGACTAGAACCCACTCACTCTCTTCTACGGGAATCCCTCGAGTTCGGATTTGCCGCGGCTCTCGTCAAAGGCCGGCAAGTTCTCGCGAGGGAATAGTCTACGTCTTCGCTCTTCGAATCCTCCAAGTCCAATCAGACGCGCAGGAGGTCCTCCTCCAGGTCTGGCGTCAGGCGGCCAGCTACAGCCCAGACCGGGGGAGCCCCGAGGCATGGTTGCTCACGATCACCAGGAGTCGGGCAATCGATAAGCGTCGTTCTGTTCGTAGAAGAGATAGAGGCGTGACCTCTCCCCGACAGAAGGAACCGGGAGGGCTCGGGGATCGAGCGAGCGATAGACAGGAAACCCAAGGCGGCAGTCTCTTGCTGCCGCTGAGTGGTCTGTGATAGGTAAGGGGATATGGGTGCCGAGCCGGGCCACGACCCGGTCCTTCTGATCCAACAGATCGCGCGCGGCGATCGTGAGGCCTTCGAGCGTTTCTACAACCGCTACGCCTCGCTCGTATACACCCTCGCTTTGCGAGTCGTCCACGTCCGCTCCGACGCGCAAGATCTCCTCCAGGAGGTCCTTCTCCAGGTCTGGCGTCAGGCAGGCAGCTACAGCCGAGACCGGGGAAGCCCCGAGGCATGGTTGCTCACGATCGCCAGGAGTCGCGCAATCGACAGACTGCGTTCCGTTCGTAGAAGAGATAGAGACCTCCTGCCTACGGGGCACTCCTCCGCGCCAGAGGGCGGTGGGAAGGTGGAGGGCCGAATGGCTCAATCTGACGCGAGGTTAACGCTGCATGGCGCCCTAGCAAGAATGCCTGAGGCCCAGCGGACGGTATTGGAGATGGCGTATTTTGATGGGTTCACCCAGTCGGAGATCGCAGCCCGCTTGGGGGAGCCGCTGGGGACGGTGAAGACCCGGATACGGGCCGGCCTTCAGCGCCTGCGGGAACTCGTGGGGGCGAAGGCCCCCGAGGGACTTTCATGAACCACAACGAATGGCTTGAGCGGGCAGAGATCTACGCTCTGGGCGCCCTCGACGTGGAGGAGGCGATCCAGTTCGAGGCTCACCTGGCGTCGGGGTGCGACCTCTGCGAGCACCATCTGCGCGAGACGCGGGAGGCGCTCACCCTCGTCCCCCGGTCCCTCATGCCGGAGACGCCCCCACCTGCCGTCAAGGGCCGACTCCTTGCGCAGATCGGTGACGAAGCCGCATCCGTGAGGCCCGCGAGACCTCGGCCACGATGGCTCTGGTGGGGCATGAGCGCAGGAGCCTTCGCTGCCGCTGGCCTCCTCATTACCCTGAGCGTCAGCCTCGTCAGCACGCGACAGGAGCTCCAGAGACTCGAGGGCCAGGTCGCTAGCCTGCAGGTCGAGTTAGCCAGGCGGGAGGCACCACTTGCACTGTACACCGCTGTCATCAACCTCTTGCGCGATCCATCGACCCGCGACGTCCCACTCCGCGGCGTCGGGCCGGGCGCTGGGGCGGCAGGCCGGTTCCTCTGGAATGAATCCGGCGAGGGGCATCTCTTTGTCGCGAATCTTCCCCCTGCGCCTGAGGGCAACGCGTATGTGGTGTGGACGGCAGCCCCTGGCATGCCGCCCCGCTCCGCTGGCGTGATCCAGACCGATGCCTCAGGCAAGGGCGGCCTGCACGTCTACCCCGGCCGCAGCGACCACGGTGTGGAGGTCTTTACGGTCACCCTCGAGCCCTCGGGCGACGTGTCCGCGCCGACGGGCCCAACGGTCCTCGCCTCGAAATAGCACGAGGGCACCATCCACCCACGCCAAGTCCAGGATTTCGCCAAACACCCAACATCACTTCCCCACAAGAAAGTAGCAATGGCGACCAATGGCGCGATACGACTGAAATCCGGACGGGCACAGGTATGCGGTGCCGCGTCCTAATTTGGGAACTATAGGAAATTCCTAGCTTGAAGCCTATGGTATCGAATTTGCAATAACGAAGTTTGGGCACCCAATGAAGACGCGAAGCCCGACATAAAGGATGGAGACACGGTGAAAAAGATCCTGCTGTTTGCATTCACGATGTTTCTGGCTTCTCCCGCATATGCTGGCCACGACAAAGCCCCGGCTCACCTCGGAATTCCCCCGATCGTCGGTGAATACCTCCATCAGTTCGGAAACCTGTACACCACGATGGTCGTCACGTGCCATGAAAGGCGAGTGGTCTGCTCGTCCAAGGATCAGATCGCCATGGTGGTGTTCTACGACTCCCGAGAAGCCCGTGAGCAGGGCGACATGGACCAGCACTACCTTGGGACAGCGATCTTTGAGCTCCAAGAGGGGGAAGAGGGCCGCCTGGGCAAGCTCCTGCGATTCTTTTTCGGCAATGGCCGGCTGTGGACGCGAGGAGCGGACCAGGAAATCTGATGGCGGGTACGAGCCATGGACATCATACTGACGAAAGAGCAGTCGGAGCCAGGGCTTTGCTGGCCCTTCACTGATCAAGCGACCCCTGACGTCACGGACAGCATGGTCGCAATTTTGGCACGATCGTCCCCCATTGCATAGCGCGCTTCCCGGCCTTCCCCAGGCCCCACCCGACAGGGCCTACCTCGCACACGCCTCGAAAACCCCCACCGGAGAAATGATGGGCCCCAGCGTCAGGGGCTGATCGGAAAAACTGAGCGGCGGAGTTGTCTTTATTGCTAGAATAGAGCCGCGGTGGCCCCCGAGACCAAAAGACGCGTGTGAGAAGGAGATGCGGTGATGCCTCGAATTACGAAGGTGTATACCCGCACCGGGGACGACGGCACGACCAGCCTCGGCACCCGGAGGCGGGTCCCAAAGGATTCGCCGCGCATCGAGGCGTACGGAACGGTCGATGAGTTGAACTCCCATATCGGCGCCGCGATGGCGACCGGTCTCGATCCGATTCTCCAGGGCGAGCTGGCGCGGATCCAAAACGACTTGTTCCACCTGGGCTCTGACCTGTGCGTTCCGGAAGAGGACAAGGCACGCTTCAAGGTACCGCAGATCGAGCAGCGCCACGTCGATGCGCTGGAGCAGTTGATGGATCGTCTATCGGCGGAACTCAGCCCTCTGGAAAACTTCGTCCTGCCGGGCGGCTCGCCGGGCGCCGCCCACCTGCATGTCGCGCGCACCGTGTGCCGCAGAGCGGAGCGACTGGTGATCGCCCTCAGTCGAAAGGAGGCCGTGGGCCCCTTCGCCATCAAATACCTCAACCGACTCTCGGATGCGCTCTTCGTGATGGCTCGCTACGAAAATACGCGGCGGGGAACGCCGGACGTCACCTGGGACAGCAGGGCATGACGG
>JAHRHE010000216.1 GCA_020027965.1 Nitrospirota bacterium
GTCATTTCCTACGGACGCGGCGTCGAAGGGGTGTTCCTGAACCCAACCAGAGACGCCATGATCCGCTTTACCATCGACCGCCCGGGGCGCTACGAGTTCCGGTGCTCGATCCATTCCAATATGAAGGGTGAACTGCTGCTGTTGAGCGTGGAAGCAGTGTGAGCCAGGCCATCACGAGGAAGGACTTGTCGGGACCAATGACGAACCCTCTTGCCGGTCGAATCCTTTTTGCCACTGATTTTTCAGGCTGCGCGGCGCGCAACTGGGAATATGTCTTGTTCCTGGGAAAGACCTGCGGGGCCAAGCTGGACATCCTGCATGTGCTGGAGTTCCAACCGGGGATGGATCCGGACTACGACGTGAACAGAATGTATCTTGAGCAACTCCGCAAACAGGCCGTTCAGCAACTCGATGAGCTGGTCAACCTGGCTGCGCTCACCGGAATTTCGGCACAGGGTCGGATCACCCAGGGGATTCCCAGCCAGCAAATCAAGGAAGTGGCGAAAGAGTGTGGCGCTGTCCTGGCAGTCTTAGGGACCCATGGATGGACCGGCCTGGAGCATATTCTGCTGGGGAGCACAGCGGAACGAGTAGTCAGGGGTGCGCCCTGTCCTGTGTTGACGGTCCGCATGGCAAGGGCGGGAGCGCCACCGCCCGAATCCGCCGTTTCTGGACCAATCAGGATCCAGCAGATTCTCGTGCCGATCGATTTCTCCGACTGCTCTCTAGATGCGCTGGAGTTTGCAGCGCAGGTTGCCGAACAGTTCAAGGCGAAGGTCACCGTTCTGCATGTCATGGAACCGGTGACCTATGGCCTGGATTTCACGATCGGGCACGCGGCCGAGCGCGACAAGAAGCGGGAGCTGATAAAGGCTCGGCTTGCGGAATTGACCAGGGCTTTGACGTCGTGCGGGGTCACCGCGGATCGCGTTCTCTGTGGTGGGCTTCCGGTTGACTCAATCTTGGATCGTGCACGCGTTCAAGCCAGCGATTTGATCGTGATGGGAACGCACGGGCGACGTGGGCTTGCGCACTTGTTGACCGGTAGCGTTGCGGAAGCGGTACTGCGCCAGGCCCGATGTCCGGTGCTCACGGTACGCAGTCCAAAATTCACTCCCGAGCATCGACGGGTCGTCTCAGCGGAAGCTCGACAGCCCTCGAACATAGATGGAAGCATGGGATTGAGGTGAATCCCTATGATGGTGGCCGTTAAAAGGAAACGAGAAAAACTAACGTCCAAGAGTACGTTGGCGGCTTCTGAACGGAAGCCCATCGAACTGCCTAGCGGCATGTGGGAGCGGATTGCCGAGAAGGCCTATGAACTCTACGAGCAACGCGGCAGGCAAGAGGGGCGGGCACTGGACGACTGGTTCGAAGCAGAAGCCATCGTGATGGAAGAAATCCATGAAGCTCGCGAGTGAGACCAAAGCGGGCCTGTGGATACCGATCAAGCCGTCGCTAGCGGCCGTCCTCGCTCGCCTCGAGGCGTTGTCGTTGGAACCGGGCTTCGCGGCGCAGTGCCGGCTCGCGCTCAGCCGGGCCCTGCGTCCCTACTTCGAGGCAGGCGCCGCGACGACGCTGGCGCCGTTTCCCCAAGAGGTTGAGCTGGCAAACTTGTATCTGTACGCGGATTTTTATCCGGAGGATGGGCAGCTCACCCTCATTGAACAACTGCGCGATGTGATCACCGAGCATATCCCGGATGAAGAACGGGCTTGGCTGGACCCGCTGAAGCATTCCTACATGGACCTCGTTGAAGTCATTCCCGTCGAAGGAGAGGGAGCTGAAAAGATGATCTCCCTCCGCTCCCTCGGTGATGCCAGAAAGTTCCGCATTCCGGGGGGAGACTTCAGCAAGAACGTCAGTGCCGGACTGGTGCTGTTGGCTCGCCTGATTCATCGGCTCGATGAGCCGGAATCAGACGAAGCGGATCTGGCAGGAAGCGCCATCGTGCTGTCGGCTTCGGACGGCCAGGCCCTATACGAGGCGACATTGGCATGGCGACGGGAAATGGAAGTCGTTTCCGGTTCATTCGAGCTGGGAGAGTGGCAGGAATTCGCCAAACGGTATGGCCATGTGTTGTTGTGGAACTTTGCGCGGATGCGGTTCGCCGCGTTGCTCGATGCGGTGGTGAGCATCCGCTATCGTACGCCCAGCGGGCAGCCCTATCTCTATGCGTTGGCGTTGTACGAGCACCATGCGTTCACGTATCTGGCTGGAGGGCTGTCAGAGATCGAGAGGCTGGAGCCTGAAGCGAGGTTGCAGCCCAATGGGACCAAGCCGACGGCGGCCGAAAGTCAGGCGATGCGTCAGTGGGTCCAGCGAGAGACGGAAGCGGCCGGACAGGTCTCGGTGACGGCCAGGTTGACGCTGACGCCGACACAGCTCATGATCGAATGTAATTCACGGGAGCATCTTGACGCCATCAAGCATCGCCTCGCCTCAGCCTTTGGATTTTCGCTGCACTTTCGCGGCGATTCCACCACCCCGCCGACCCGCGAACTGTCGGAAGCGGATCTAGCCAGAGATGAGCCCCTGTCCCTGGCTATCACTGTTGAGGAGGACCAGGCGCTTTTGGCTTCGTTTTTCAAGACGGTGTATCTTGAGTGGGCTGAGCAGGACTCGCCAGCCCTGGATGGCCAGACCCCGCGTCATGCCGCGACGATGCCTGCCGGCCGCGCCAAAGTGGCTGCGCTGATTGATGAGATTGAGCGGAATGACCTCGGTATTGCCCGAACCGGAAAGCCTGCGTTTGACTACAATCAGCTCCGCACCCACGTCGGGCTTATGTGAACGGGCAGGAGGTCGAAGCCGAGCCTGAGCAAAAGGGTGATCAATGGATGGGAAGTCGGCAGTGAGCCTCGACGTGGTTCTCGACCGTTGCCGCCCTGGTCCAGGGCAGCAGCCGAACATCCTGCAAACTTTGGTCGGAGTGCAGGAGGCGCTCGGCCATGTGCCGCTCAACGTGGTCGGTGAGATCGCCCACGCTCTGGAGGTCACCGAAGCGGATGTCGCGGGCGTTCTATCCTTCTACCCTGACCTTCGTACCCGCCCAAGCGGTCGGCACCTTATTCGGATTTGCATGGGCGAATCCTGCGTGGCCAACCATTGCAGCCGGATACTCCGCGAGTTGCGGGACCAGTTGCGGGTGGATGTGGGCGAGACCATACCGGGAAATCGTTTTACGCTGGAGAAGGTCTATTGCGTCGGGAATTGTGCCGTGTCGCCCACCGTGATCATCGACGACGATCTGTACGGAAGGACGATTCCGTCGCAGGTGGCGTCGCTTCTTGATCGATACCGATAAGTTCAATGGTACGTCTCTACCTTCCCAACGACACCTCGTCTCGCGCAGCCGGCGCAGCTCGGCTGGCTGAAGTCTGGCAGGAACGGACTGGAATCGAGTTGATCCGGACCTCCGCTCGCGGTGCCTTTTTCCTGGAGCCAATGGTTGAGCGGGATATGCCTGAAGGGCGGATGGCCTGGTTCAATGTCACCCCGGATGACT
>JAHRHE010000106.1 GCA_020027965.1 Nitrospirota bacterium
GCCAGCACGCATGCCTGGATTCCGGGCCTGGAGGGTCGTCAGGACCTGATCGCGGTGCTGGACGATGCCACCAGCGAGATCTCCTATGCGCACTTCGTGCCGCAGGAGAGCACCCGGACCATGCTCGCGGCCCTGAAAGCGGTCATTCAGCAACAGGGCGTGTTCTGCAGCCTGTATGTGGACCAGGCCAGCCACTTCGTCACGACCCGGAGGGGGCGGAGCCCGCATCGGCCCCAGCAGGCGGCGGCGCCCACCCAGATCGGGCGCGCCCTCGCGCAGCTCGGCATCGAGCTGATCCCGGCGCATTCGCCGCAGGCCCGCGGCCGGATGGAACGGCTGTGGGCAACCTGGCAGGGACGGCTGCCGCAGGAACTGCGGCTCGCCGACCTCACGACGGTGGAGGCGGCCAATCGGTTCCTCGTGGAGACCTGGCTGCCATTCCACAACCGAACGTGGACGGTGGCCGCCAGCGGCGAGGGCTCGGCCTTTGTCCCGTACACCGGCGGGCAACTGGACCGCATCTGTGCCCTGCAGCATGAGCGCATCGTGGGGAATGATAACTGTGTCGCGTTCGGCACGCGCCGGCTCCAGATCCCCCAGGCCGCGTGGCGCTACAGCTTTGCCAAATGTCGGGTCATGGTCTACGAGCATCTGGATGGCACGCTGAGTCTCGGCTATGGCCCGCACACCCTGGGCCACTACGATGCCCAGGGGCGGGTGCTGCCCCAGCCGGCTGCGGGAGCCGGTCGGGCCGCCTGAGGGGGCCCGCAGCGGAGCCGTGTCAAAAAACCGGCGCACACAGTGGCCCTCGGCACGACGATCGGGAGAGCGGGCAAGGGAGAGCATGGACCTGCACGCGGCCAAAAGACGGCACCGGGCCGATCCCGGTTATGCGCGGTCGGCGAGAGGCGGCGACGCCAGATCAACAACCGGACAGATCATTGGCTACAAAAACCGGACATCTTGACTTGCTACGGACACAAATTGGTCAGGTTCTTCGCACTCAGAATCGGCGGCGACGGGCCACTCGCCCGATACCTTCGAGCGCCGCCAGTTCCTCGAAATACGTCGCGAAGGCGCGCATCCCGCCCGAGGCCTGCCCCCAATCAAAATACTCGTTAGGCGCGTGGTAGCCGTGTTCCGGCAAGCTCAAGCCCATGAACAGAATCGGGACGCGCCAGGCGTGCTGCATCGTGGCCACCGCCCCGATCGATCCCCCCTCCCGGATGAAGGCCGGCTCCTTCCCGAATCCGGCCCGCACCGCCCGGCGAACCGCATCGGCGTACGGCCCGCTGAACACGCCGCGGAACGGCTCCAACATCCCCTCCGCCGTCACGGTCACCCGAGGATTCTGCTTGGCCACGAAGCGCCGGAGTAAGCCGAAGGTCCTGTGGGGCCGCTGGTTCGGCACGAGTCGCATGCTGACCTTCAACTCGCCGAAGCCGGGCACCACCGTTTTGACGCCTGGCCCATGGTAGCCCCCGGCCAATCCGTGCACCTCGAAGGTGGGCGATGCCCAGATTCGCCGCAGGACCTCAGCCGGATCAGTGGTCCTGAGTGTGTGGAACCGATAGGCCCGCATGAACCGGTTGACCTGAAACCCTGAGGCGAGAAAGCTCCTGATCTCCGCCCTGGTGGGCAACACCACGTCATCGTAGAACCCGGGTATCTTCACCCGGCCCGTGCGGCTGTCTACACAGGCGCTGACCAGCTCTGACAGCTCGGCCAGCGGATTGCGCGCGGCTCCGCCGGTCAGCCCGGAGTGGGCATCTATCTCCCCGGTCCGCAGCGAGAGCCTGGCGGCCACATTGCCGCGGAGCCCGTAGGGGATCGCCGGGCGCCCCTTCGCGATCCAGATCGTATCCGAGACGACCACCGAGTCCGGCCGTGGAATGGCCCCGCGGCGAGCCAGCGCCGCGGCGAAATGGGGGCTGCCGATCTCCTCCTCCAGCTCCCACAGGAATCGAATATTGAGAGGGACTCCCTGCTCGACGGCATAGCGCGCCGCGAGGAGGGCCGTCAGCGCAGGACCCTTGTCATCGGTCGTGCCCCGGCCGTGATAGCGACCGTTGTGTTTTCGGAAGACGAACGGCGGCTGCCGCCACTCAGGCTCCTGCGCCGGCTGGACGTCCAGATGGTTATAGATCGTGACGGTGGGATGCTGCGTGTCCGTGGTCCAGCCACCGGACACGACTGGGTAGCCGCCAGTCTCAACGATCCGCGCGTCGGCTCCCAGCGCCTTCAGGAACTGCCTGGCCAGGGTGGCTGTCCGGCGAATGTCGGGGGCGTGCTGCGGATCCATGCTGATGGACGGGACCTCCACCATCTGGGCCAGCATAGCTTCGAAGCGAGGCCGCGCGGCCTTAATGTAGGACTCCAGTCCCGGGTTCTGTCGTGTCATGAGTATGGTGTCTCGCAGATGATGAGATTATCAAAAGATCGTCTTCAGGTAGGTGGAGAGCCTCTCTGCGTCAGCCGGCTGGCTGCGATACCCCACATAACCATCCGGACGAATGAGATAGAGACACTCCGAACCGGCCCCATACTGCTGGTGCAACTCACCGTCGGCATCCAGCAAAAGAGAGCCATCCCATTGGAGCGCGGCTGGCGGAGTCGCATGCGGCACCACGAGATGGACCTCGATCAGGTCACGATAGCGGTCTTGGACACCGTGGCCGATCTCCTCCAGTTTGCGATAGCCTGCAGGGGTCGCCGCGCGGCCGTCGAACAGCAGCAACACGTGGCGGCCAGGTCGCAGTAGCTCAAGCATCCTCACAGGAGCATGGGACCCCCGGACCGGCACCGTGCCATCAGGCGCCCGGTCCCCGGCCGCGGGGGCAGCCACAAACTCTCGCCACTCGCTGAAGCCAGCCGGCTCCGCAGTCGTGGCGTCTCCCGTCACCACACCGAGGAATCCCTGGTGATATTCGCCCACAATCGGGCTCTTGCGGTAGTTCCGAACCAGGCCGGCCACCGACTGCGTCAGGCGATGCTGGACCACATCGAGCGACGACAGGAACATCGCGACCTGGTTGCGGACGGACTGGGCGAGGGGGTTCCGCAGCGTGACGACCTTGGTCGCCAAGTCGGTCCCCACCAGGG
Source organism: Nitrospirota bacterium (assembly GCA_020027965.1). GTDB lineage: Bacteria > Nitrospirota > Nitrospiria > Nitrospirales > Nitrospiraceae > JAHRHE01. The sequence continues at coordinate 3,103 of JAHRHE010000106.1, forward strand.
TCTCGCTGGCGATCGGGTGTCGTTCAGCCTGATAGCTGTCGAGGAGGCTCGGCTTCGCGATCCCCCTCGTCACCAGCGCCAACTTCCAGGCCAGATTGAAGGAGTCCTGGATCCCGAGATTCATGCCCTGCCCGCCGATCGGGCTGTGGATGTGCGACGCGTCACCGCAGAGAAAGACCCGCTCGACACGCAAGGACGGCACGATCCGGCGGTGGACCCGGAACTTGGTGATCCAGAATGCCTCGAAGATACGGAGGCCGGCCATGCCGCGTTGGGCCAGTAGCGTCTTGAGCCCGTCGAGGCTCACCGTCGTCCGGTCGGCCTCGGCTGATTCCTTGAAGAGGGGGAGGATCACGTAATGCCGTCCCCGAGGCAGCGGGAGCACAGCGACCGGACCATCGGGAGTGAAAAAGGCATGGGCTTCATCGGTCGGCAGGTCGCTCTCGACGCGCACATAGGCGAGCAGGAAGGATTCCTCGTACCGAACTCCCTCGAACAACAACCCGACCACTTTCCGAACGGCACTGTGCGCCCCGTCGCACCCCATCAGCCAGCGGGCCCGGACCGTTTCCGACTTCCCGTCTGCATGGCGCAGGGTGGCGCTGATCTCGTCCTGCTTCTGTGCGAAGCCGGTGAGCTGCACCGACCGCTCGACCTTAACCCCCAGGTCCGATAAGCGCGTGGCGAGAAGCCGCTCCGTCTCGCTTTGCGGAAGCGTGAGCATGTAGGAGTACCGCGTCGGCATCCCGTCCAACGCGACGTGGGCAAGGCGCTGCGCACCGCTGTAGATATTAATGCCATGCACCTGGTGGCCATGGGCCACGAACTCCTCGACGAGACCCATGATGTCGAACACCTCCAAGGTGCGCGACTGCACGGCAACGGCCTTGGGGATGCCGGAGGGCGCTTCAGCCTGGTCAACAATCCGACAGGAAAGACCATAGCGCCTCAGCTCGCAGGCCATGGTCAGCCCGGTCGGCCCGGCGCCGACGACGAGCGCGTCCGCCATACTCGATGTCTCACTCACGACTGGTCCTCGACACTCGCCAGCAGACTATCCCCGCGCGCTATTATAGCTGGCGGGCCACCGCTGGAGAAAGCCGGCTGACCAATGAATGGTCCCGCGTGGTAGAATGTCCGCACCGGAACCACCGGCGTCGGTCCACGCATTGCGAGGGTGGTTCGCATGGCCCCGGCGAAGCTGCTGACTCTATCCGTCCTGTCCGCCCTGGTGTGGTGGTCCCATCAGGTCGGCGCACTGGCCGCCGAGCCGGTGGCGATCGCAACGCTTCTGGCTGATCCGCAGCCCTACCATTTCCGAGTCGTAAGCCTCAAGGGGACCGTGCACCAGGTCCAGATTCTGACTGATCCGCCCGTGAACGCGCCCCAGCTCGACTACCAATGTTATTTTGTGCACCCTCCCTACACGTTCGTGCTGGCGGATGACACCGGATTTCTCCAGGTCACCGTGGGGGGCCGGCTCCCCTGCGTGTCCAAACACGCCCCAGCCGAGCCGCCGGATGTCGCTGAGGGCGACACGGCCCTGATCGAGGCGAAGATCACCGTGACGCACCGCTATAGCGAGGGCGCCAACCGGCCGACGATCCAGGCCCTTGCGGTGGGAATCCGGCGCCTCAAGGATTAACCCGCGCTGTCCATGAACGCTTCTGTTGCAATCGCGGATTCGCTGCTGCGACAAGCCTGCACGCGAGTTTTGTGGCGTGCAGGCGGGCGGGCTCGTCGCTCGGTCCCTCAACGTACCGTTTCAAGTACGCCTCGGTCCCTCGCGCCTCCGCGCGCTCGTCTCACAACGCGACTGCGCGATTTCGCGACGAACCGCCATGAACAGTGCGGGTTGACCTTGCGTGACGAGAGTCGCGGGGGAGCTCCTGTGATCTTCGTGAGTGCGCTGGTGATCACCTTCCTCCTCGCATTCCCCGGCAGCGCCCGTCCTGACGACAGTGACCCGGTTCCGATTGCGGACATCCTGGCTGATCCCGAGCCCTACCATCTCCGTCAGGTCACGCTGCAGGGCAAGGTGCAGCGTATTGAAGTACTGGAGCCTTATTATCAGCCGTCCGGCTCGGCCTGTTATGGCGCCTACCGCTTTACGCTGGAGGATGGCACGGGTTCGCTCGAGATTGCGGTCCTGGGCGTCTGCGGGACCCCGGTGCTCAGGCCTTCGCTTGTGATCGAGGGCGACACCGTGGTCGTCGTGGCACAAATTCGTACTCCTGATCGGGTCGGCTACCCCCGTCGTTTCGACGGTTCCACCCCTCCGCCGGAAAGCCTCCAGGCAGTCCAGGCGACTGCCGTAGACATTCGTCCCGCTGATGGCAAGAGACAGCCGGAGGCACCCGAGAGCGAGTCCCGATAGGCCGGGGCCCAGGTGTGGGGCTCCTCTCGGGCAGACAGGTAGGGGAGGCTGTGGACGGTTCCGAAGAGAGGGCTGACTCAGGTCGGCCTGGGGGTCGGATTTGTGGACGGGATCAGGGGAGGACTCGCCGTGGGACCGTTCAACCGATGGCTGCGCCGGAAGGGAATCGAGGCGAACAGCATGGCGCCGTGAGTCGCGGGTCTTAGGGCTTGGCCAGCCTGAGCTCAGCGTGAGCGGGCCGCAGCTCCGCGACGGTCGCCTGCGCTTCGGGGAGAAGGTCCGCGCGCCGCTCGGAGTGCGCGAGTTGCAGGGCTTCTGACGCAAGGGTGATCGCCTGCTCGCGGTTGCCCTGAGCCGCGTAGACTTTCGCTAACGTGACGCGGGCACTCACGGCCTTCGGATCTTGTTGGATGACCTGCTTCAGCATCCGTTCACCCTTGGCGGCGTCCCCCCCGAGAAAAGCTGGAAGCTTGACCAGGAAGGTTCCCTTGGAAGAGAGGGCATTGAGATGATCAGGGTTCAGCTCCAAGGTCCGGTCCAGCGCGGCCATCATTCGCCTGAATCCGAACACTGAGGACAAGCTCTCCCCGTCGATGCGCATTTGCTCGCCGAGACTGCAAAAGAGGGCAAAATGCGCCTCTGCAAGCTGATCGTCTGAAGCCACCGCCCGTTCCGCGAGCGCCTGGCTCCGTTCAAAATGGGCGAGGCGCACCGCACGCTCCTTCGCCTCTCGGCCAAGGTCGCACTCCTTCTGCGCCTTCACGCTTAATTCCGTGGCCGATTCCTGAGCCAGCGCGATCCCGGAAAAGGAACACAGGATGGCCAGCACGACACCAAGAACCCGACTCCCCTGGATGATCATTATGCTTCCTTTTCCTTATGTTCCCTTTACCTTTGTATAGCCTCTGTCTGCGTTCGCGAGCCCGCCCTTAGACAGCAAAGACAATGCCATGAACGCGCGACCTGAGACTTCACGTAACTGCGTGTAAAACCAGGACTTGCAGGAGTTCGAAGGTGTTCCTCAGTGTGATGGCCCCTCAGCGTGTTGTATGGATGAGACGAGTGATCTCAAATTGCTACAGACTCAAAAAGTTATGTCATCGACCAGGCGCGCCCTCACTTCGACCGACGGTCGCCTCGAAACTCATTAGGGCGAGGACCTGCCTCCGAACATTCCACACGTCGGGCAAGAGCCGGCCTTTTCTCTCGCTTGCTCAAAGTCACGAACGAGTTGCTTAGCCTTGGCCCGCTCCTCAACCGTCATCTTCTCGTCAAAATAGTCTCGGGCCTCGATGGCATTCTGATCGCCACGCGCCGCTGAGAGGCTGATCCAGAAGTAGGCTTGGACGTAGTCCTGCGGCACCCCTTGCCCATTGGCATACATCAGCCCGAGGTTGTACAGGGCCCTGGCCTCCCCCTGCTCCGCAGCCATCCGGTACCACTTCAGCGCTTCCTCGTTACTCTGCGGCACACCCCGGCCTGTGTCATACATCACGCCGAGGTCATACTGGGCTCTGGCATCACCCGCCTCAGCGAGGTACAGTAACTCCTTGTAGGCCGTCCCGTAGTCGCCGTGGAGGTAGGCTTTGTCCGCTCGACGGGCCTCACAGGAGACCGTGGTGAGAGCCAGCACGAGCAATCCGACCGCGAACCACCGGCTCCGAGCCGGCGACCAGCGTCGTCCGCTTGAAGAGGAACCGGCACGGCCCTTCGAATCAGTCAACATGGTTGAGCGTTGTTCTGTCATAGGTGCAGTCCCTCATGTGAAATTGAGAAAGGCCAAGCGGAAAGACCAGCCCCCGCAGCCGCTGAAGAAAAGAGGAAGAAGCACCAGCCACCATGGGGCCCTGGCCATGGTGTGTCGGAGCCGGACGATCATAGGAACGTCCTGGTCAGGGAAGACGATTGGGGCAACATCTCCCGCACGAGACGAACGATCTACGGCAGGGGAGGCAACAAATCGGTTCGCGTGAGATCGAAGCTGAATAAGAAGGTGTACTGGTTATAGTAGGCATCGCCTTCATAGACGGGCGTGGAGCTGACAAGCCGTCCCGTTTTCTTGTCGATAAAGTCGACGGAGAAGCGGGCAAGTCCTCGCTGTCTGGACGCCTTGTAGAAGGCAAGCTCGGGCAAGGAGATCGGGAAAAGTCCGCCTCCAATAGGGGGGATCCCGAAGAATGTTTGATCCTGGAGCGTGCCGAAGGCATCCAGGGTTACCCGGGCCATGAGGGACTCTTTCCCATCCTTCGGCAGCAAGAGACCTTCCCGGACCAGCCATTTCTCAATTATTGCGCCGGCAAAAGCTTGGTCGCCCGTCAGACCGACGGTCTCGACGACCACCGCCTGCCCGGGGCGGACCGGAAGAAGGGCATCGATGAGGCCTCGCTCGAGCGACTGGGTGAGCAGCAGTTGCTCGATCGGCGCTCTGCCTGATTTCGTGGTTTCGTAGGTCACTGAGCACCCAACGACGCTCAGGCCGAGCATCAGGCCCAGCGTGAGCCGGGCGTACCGGCCCCGCAGTGTGGTTCCCGGTGACCGTCGTTCGCCCTGGAGGGCCAATCGACTCGGATCGAGTTTCGTCATCGGCAAGACTCTGCAGGTCATCACCAGCTATTTGGCACTCGCCACCCCGCACATGGCGTACGAGGACAGAAACCACTTGGTGCCGGACGGGCGCAACCCCCAGGCAGTGGCGAGGGCTTCGCATGTCAGATTCGCCAGCGTGTCCTTCGGAGGCCTGGTCTCGAACGCCGCATACCGGGCACTCCCGCTCCACTGGACTCGTCCTGATTCAACATCCACGCCTCGCACGGTGATCATCGGGGCCCTGTAATCCCCGCCTCGATCCACGAATACCACGTGCGCCGCCCCCCGTTTCTTGGCGGCTTGGAGGACTGTTGCTTCATCCCTGAGCGTGTGGCCCAGGTTCATGGTTTCCGATTCGAAATCCAGGATCAGCAGACTCCGTTCGACGACCGAAAGCCCTCGTTTCTGCAACCAGGTTGTGGCCGTCCCGACCGCGCTCAGGTCGTCCCCCCATACGATCGTGGGTGTGCCCGGCTTGGGGAGGTCGCTCTGAAAGCCGTCCGTGACCGGAGGAGGGTAGCTACATGCGGCGAGCAGCAGCATCCACCCCAGGGTCCCGACCTTCATCTTCATCAAAGCCTCCATAGGGATGATCGATAACGGAGGCGCAGGATAGCACAACCCCGAACAGGATGAAAGTCCGCTTCCGCGCCCTCGAGCTTCTCGTGTGGTCAGGGTGCACGCGGCCGAGTGGACTCCGATGAAGCCGTCAGGGCATTCCTTACCCGAACCACTTCAGAATCGTGCTCGGTCTGTGATAGAAGTACGGCATGATGTTGAGGCCTGAGGCCATGCCCTGGCCGGTGTGTCGCGCCGGCAAGGAGTTCTCGCAATGACGACCCCTGAGCCGTCTGCTCCATCCGACTTCATCCGGGCGATCGTCGCGCAGGACCTGAAAGCCGGCAAGCACGGCGGGCGCGTCGTGACCCGCTTTCCCCCTGAGCCGAACGGCTACCTGCATATCGGCCACGCCAAGTCGATCTGCCTCAATTTCGGAATTGCCCAGGAACATCCCGGCGGAATCTGCCACCTTCGGTTCGACGATACGAATCCCACCACCGAGAGTATGGAGTATGTGGAGGCCATCCAGGCCGACGTGCGCTGGCTCGGGTTCGATTGGCGCGATCGGATGTTCTTCGCCTCGGACTACTTCGAGCCGCTCTATCAATACGCCGTCCAGTTGATCACCAAGGGGAAGGCCTATGTGGACAGCTTGACGGCCGACGAGATCCGGGAGTACCGCGGCACGCTCACCCAGCCCGGCAAGGACAGCCCCTACCGGACGCGGTCGGTGAAAGAGAGCCTCGACCTGTTCGCCCGCATGCGGGCCGGCGCGTTCGAGGACGGGGCCCACGTGCTGCGGGCCAAGATTGACATGGCCTCGCCCAACCTGAACCTGCGTGATCCGGTGCTCTACCGCATCCGGCGGGCCGCCCATTACCGAAGCGGCACGACGTGGTGCATCTATCCCACCTACGACTATGCCCATCCCCTGTCGGACGCCATCGAAGGAATCACCCATTCCGTCTGTACCCTCGAATTCGAGGATCATCGCCCGCTGTACGACTGGGTGCTCAGCGAATGGCAGGGCCCCTACCCCCCACAACAGATCGAGTTTGCTCGCCTCAATCTGACGCACACGGTCATGAGCAAGCGGAAGCTCCTGGAGCTGGTTGAGCAGGGATACGTCGCCGGCTGGGATGATCCGCGGCTGCCGACGCTCAAAGGCCTGCGGCGACGGGGTTATACACCGGAGGCCATTCGCGCGTTTTGCGAGCACATCGGCGTGGCGAAGCGTGATGCGGTCGTCGAGATGGCCCTGCTC
>JAHRHE010000107.1 GCA_020027965.1 Nitrospirota bacterium
AACATGAGCGGGAAGACACGCTCCTCGCCCAGAATCGCCGCCACCGTCTTGTAGGACTCCACGCTTTCCAGGAGGGTCTCCTCGGTTTCCTTCGGGGAGTTGAGCGAGTAGTTCAGGATCACCTTGCCCCGGAACCCCGCCTCGGCCAAGTACCGGCAGCCGTCGTAGAGGCGCTCCAGCTTGAAACCCATGTGCAGGTTATTGAGCACCTCCTGTGAGCCGGAGGTAATGGCCACCTCCAGATCCCCGACGCCCGAGCGGACCATCAGTTTGGCCAAGTCGGCGGTAATCAGCGACGTCCGGATATAGCCGGACCATTCGATCTCCAGGCTCTCCCGGATGATCCGCTCGAGGATCTCGATACACTGCGGGTAGGCTTCTTTGCCGGTGATGAACTGGGCGTCCGTGAACCAGAAGCGCCGCGCGCCCCACTGATGGTAGTGTTGGGCAATGTCCCGCACGACCATCTCGGGCGGGCGATATCGCACCCGTTTGCCCTCGATGTAGGGATAGAGACAGAAGGCGCAGTCGTAGGGGCATCCCCGTTTGCTCTGGACCCCGATGCATTCGCCGACGTAGGCAGGGTGCTGAGGGAAGATAGACGTGAGATAGGGCAGGTCCACGGTCAGCGCGTCAAGCAGGGCCGGCGCGTGCTTCTCTCCTTTTCGGGTTTGCCCGCCTTCGCGGTAGATGTACCGCTCGTCGTCCAGGGCTTGACCTTCAATGACTTTCAGGATCGCGTCCTCGCCCTCTCCCAGGATGCCGATCGTGCCCTCGGGAAGCTTCTCGATCAACTGATCCGCAAAGGCCGTGAACGCGCCGCCGCCGATCATGATCGTGGCGCCCGGAAACTCTTTGCGGATCAGCCAGGGATAGGACAGGTTCGCCCGGATGTCGCCGTAATACCGATACAGTTGCTTGAGGCCCTGGAAAGAGGCCACCACCCGCTTGAGCGGGTTGCTCGCGAAATAGAAATTGAAGGCATGCTCCAGGGAGGCGTCGCCTTCATGGGGCGAGAAGATCTGGATATCCCGCCAGGAGATGCAGACGAGGTCCGGGGCGAACGCCGAGGCAGTCTCCCGCAGGACACGCGCGCGCTGCGCCTGCGGATAGAGCGACAGGTCCAGGATGCGCTGCCGCACCTCGGGCCTCCGGCGGTGGATGAAGTCCGCCAGGTAAGTGACCCCGATCGGGTACACCTTCTTACATGGGAGATAGACGTAGAGAATGGAGTTCATGCGCAGCGCTTATGGCCTATAGCGTATAGCTGTGGCAAGAAAGTAGACTGATCGGTCAATCCGAACCATAAGCCATTAGCCATACGCCATTTGCTCCTTTACTTGATGGCCACGTGGATTGCGACGATACCGCCGCTCAGGTTCTCATACTCCGCCCGCTGGAAGCCGGCCTTCAGCAGCAGGTCTTTTAACGCCTCCTGGTCGGGGAAGGCCCGGATCGAAGCCGGGAGATAGCGGTACACGCCGGTCCGGTCACGCGCCACCCAGGTCCCGATCTTCGGCAACAGGCTGAACGAATACCAGTCGTAGAGGCGCAGTAGCCAGGGACGCACCGGCCGCGAGAATTCCAGGCAGACGAAGCGCCCCCCCGGTTTGAGCACCCGATGAATCTCGGCAAAGGCGCGCATCAAGTCGCCGACGTTCCGGATGCAAAAGCCGGTGGCCACGGCGTCGAAGCTCGCCTCTCGGAATCCCAACCGTTCGGCATTGGCGCGCCAGCAGGAGATGCGGTTGGCAAGGCCTCGTCGCGCGACCTTCCGGCGCCCCTCGCGCAGCATTGCCAGATTGAGGTCGGCCGCCAGGACGTGGCCACGAGGCCCCATCCGGTTTTCCATGAGCAGTGCCAGGTCGGCCGTGCCGGCTCCGAGGTCAAGGGCTCGTCCCGCTGCTGTGACCGGCACGCACGCGGCGGCGCGGCGTTTCCAGCGATGGTGCAACCCGAAACTGAGGAGCGAGTTGTTCAGATCGTAGAATCGCGCGATGGCCGTGAACATGGCCTGTACGGCCTGTTCCTTGGCTTGCCCCGGCCAGTCGGGGATGGTCCACACCGGAGGACCGGTCGGAGACGTGGGGGCCGGTCTCTTGGGAGGCGGGCTCATCGGAAGGACCTAGCACCGCCACCGAGGCTTTGTCAAGGTAGGTCATCCAGACGGGCCACCCGCATGCCCACGCCGCGTGTGGACTTCTTGAACCTGCGGGTATAGTGTTCCCGCCCAGTCGTTCCCCTCAGGCGGTCTCCCCTCGTTCACTCGTGTCCGTTCGAGCGAACTGGCTCCGAGATCGGCGAAGGGGACGTGACCAAACCGGCTCGCCAGGACCGCCCGAGGTACTCGGTCGGCAGGATGAAAGGAGGGCACCATGTTTGGTTCGGAAGTTCTCGAGGTCGGCATCGGTATTGCGTTTGTGTATCTGCTCTTGGGCCTGATGTGCACGATCCTCAACGAATGGGTGGCCGGGTTCATGGCCATGCGATCCCAGAACCTGGAGGCTGGGATCCGGCACCTGCTGAGTGACCCGGACGGCACCGGTCTCGCGAAGCTATTCTATGAGCACCCCTTGATCAAAGGCCTGTACAAGCCCGGCAAACGGCCATCCTATGTTCCATCGCGTCTGTTCGCCCTGGCTCTGCTGGACCTTGTCGCGCCGGTGGATCGGGCCGCCGGTCCCAAGGCGTTCACCAAGGCCCGGCAGACGGTCGCCGCGCTTCCGGACGTGCAGCTTCAGAAGGTCCTGCTCACCTGTCTTGACGAAGCGGGAAACGATCTCAAAGTGGCGCGGGAGAACGTGGAGCGTTGGTTCAATGACGCGATGGATCGGGTCTCCGGCTGGTACAGGCGGAAGACTCAACTGATTGTGCTGGGCCTGGCCCTCCTGGTCACCCTGGTGGTCAACGCCGACACGATCATGATCGCCAACAGCTTGTCGCGCGATGCCGTGTTGCGCGCGGCGATTGTGGCCGCAGCCCAGGAGACGGCCAAGGAACCTCCGCCTGAGATCGATGAAGCAGCCGGTATTGAAGGCGCGCCGCCGCCCAGCCCAACGGACTCCAACGCTCCCTTGACCAGGATCACGCAACTTCGGGAAGAACTGCAGCAACTCCAACTCCCGATCGGCTGGTCCCGGAGAGATGGAGATCCGCGTCAGGTCCCCGATCCGCGCGACATTCAGGGATGGTTCATGAAAGTCCTGGGCCTGTTGTTCACGACAATTGCGGTGTCCCTGGGCGCTCCGTTCTGGTTCGACACGCTGAGCAAGCTCATCAACATCCGGGCGGCCGGCAAGCCGCCGGCGGAGCCGTCCAAGGCCTAGAGAGGACCTTTGATCGTCATCCGCGGAGCGCGAGAGTATAATCGCAACAATCTCGGCATGGAGACTCGCCGGACCAGCTTGTTTTTGTTCCAGCTTGAATGAAATGGAGGAGTCGCGGTGGGCGAAACACGCGTTGACTTGCTCCATCTCCTTGAGGACCTGCGCGATGCCTATCCCGGCGCCCTCGAGGAAACGATTCTCACCGAGATCGTGGCGAACTCCCTCGACTCGGACGCGACCCGCATTGCCTTCAACGTTGGCGCCTCGCAGGCGAGCCTGACCGTGGTGGACAATGGGTCCGGCATGCAACGGCACGACCTGATCCGGTATCACGACCTGGCAACCAGCACCAAGACAAGGGGAGAAGGGATCGGCTTTGCCGGTGTCGGCATCAAACTCGGGCTCTTAACCAGCGAGGAAGTAGTGACCGAGACCCGGCGGGGCAAGACGCACATTGCGACTCGCTGGTCCTTGACCTCGCGGCACAGGGCGCCGTGGAAGTGGATGCCGCCGCCCGGGCTCGTGGTGGAACAGGGCACCGGCGTCCGGCTCAAACTCCAGAACGCGTTGTCCCCACTGCTGGATGAGGGATTCATCGAGAGCACGCTGCGGCGCCAGTATCAGCCGCTCCTGGCCCCCGAGTTTGATGAGATCCTGTCGGGACACTATCCCTCCGGTGTCACGTTCGAGGTGAATGGTCGTGAGTTGGAGCGAGAGCGCCGCCGTGGGCCGGAGGCAGCGCGGCTGGCCGTCTGTCTGGCTCGCAAGCGAAAGCCGACCGCAGTCGGCTATCTGATGCGGACGGAGCATCCTTTGAATGAAGACCAGCGCGGCGTTGCAATCAGCACGTTCGGGAAGGTGATCAAGCGGGGGTGGGACTGGCTCGGTGTCACGCCCTCGGCTCCCGATCAGGTGGGCGGAATCATCGAGGCGCCCGCGCTGGCGGCCGCGCTCACGCTCAACAAGGGAGATTTTGTGCGGGTGGGAGGCCGTGGAAGCCTCTACTTGGGCTACCGCAAGGCCATCCAGGAAGCCGTGTCCAGACAGCTTGAGGCCTGGGGTGATGCCCGCGAACCGACCGACGAGGCACGTCGGCGCGCGGTCCGCCCACTGGAACGGGACCTCGAACAAGTGTTGGTGGACCTGGCGGAGGAGTTTCCCTTGCTCGCCTCACTGGTGGAGCGACGGGAGGGCGGCCAGAAGCGGCTGCCCATCGGGCGAGAAGGCAGCACGATGGATGGGCAGGCATTCGTTGCCGCGGCTGTCCTGCAGCGGAGTGAGGAAGCCAAAGGGGAAGCCGGCGAGCCTCAGCAGACCGAACAGCCCGAAGAGCCCCAAGCCGAGGGAGGCCTGTCCATAGCCGGGCCGGAGGGTGAGCCAGAGCCTCCCCCGGGCGGAGCCTTCCTGCCGGGCACGCGCGGCAAGCCCCGCCCAGCGCACTACGGGCTGAGCATCCGGTTCGAACAGGCTCCCGATGATCCGGAGCTTGGGCACCTGGTGGAATCCACCGTTGTGGTCAACGAGGCCCACCCCGCCTATCGCCGCGCGGCTGCGTCCCGCTCCGAGGGCTACCACATCGCGCTCGCCGTAGCGCTGGCCCTATCCCGTCTGGCGGTTGAGCCCGCCAAGGAGCATGGGTTCGTCACGACCTTTCTCGCCCGCTGGGGCGAGGCGTTGGAGCGACCAGCCCGTCTGACACGCCGGAAGAGATAGCTTCGACTTTCGCCACTCGCCTTGGGGTTGACTCATAACTTGACTTATACTTGACTTATCTTTTACCCTTGAGCATGGGCTATCAACCCAAGTTCGCGATCACGCCACGGCTCCTGCGCCTGGTCGAGGAGATTTCCGCCCTCCGGGAGAAGATCCTGGCCGCGACCGTCCAGGTACCCTGGATTCCGACCCTCCAGAAGGATGCCCGCATCCGGAATACCCATAGCTCGACGGCGATTGAAGGGAACCCCCTAACTCTGGATCAGGTCCGTCTGTTGGAAGAGGGGCAGTCGCTTCCGACGCAGCCTCAGCGCGCGACGCGGGAGGTGCTCAACTACTTTGCCGGGCTTCGCTTCATTGAGAAGCGGGCAGCCAAGAAGCGGATCACGCACGAGGATGTGCTCGGGCTCCATGCGGTCATTGCCTCGGATGTGATGGATCAGGGTCGAGCGGGTCGGTATCGCGAGATTCGGGTTCGTGTGGGCGAGTATCTGCCGCCGCCGCCGGAGATGGTCTCCGGCCTGATGGCCGAGCTCTTGGGGTGGTGGAACCTACACTCTGTGAAGTGGTCTCCGGTGCTGTCGTCCGCCATTATCCATTATCAGTTTGAAGAGATTCACCCGTTCGCGGACGGCAACGGTCGCACCGGCCGAACGCTGGCGCTCTGGGAACTGTATCGGCGCGGTTTTGATACGCACCACATCTTTTCGGTGGACGAGGTGTATTGGCAGGACCGGCCTCGGTACTATGGGGCTCTGCAAACGGTCAGGAAGCAGGGCGGGGATCTGACGAGCTGGCTGGAGTACACCGCAGAGGCCCTCCGCCTGACCCTCGAAAAGGTGTGGACGCGGATTCAGCATCTCTCTGCTGAGACCGGCCGCAAAAAGATTGTGTTGCGCCCAAAACAAGAACAACTCCTCCGCCTGCTCAGAGACCGCAAAAGCCTGACACCAAAAGAAATCCGCGACGGGGTTGGCGTCTCCAAGCAGGGCGCCATGGACTTGTTGAACCCCTTACTTGCGGCAGGTCTGGTACGCAGAATCGGAACCAGAAAATCGGGACGATACATCCTCGCCTAGGCTGCAGGGCAGCTCCTCCACCCCGTGTGATATAATCCCGCCGCCCAGGAACCTCGTGTCATGAGCCGGTCCATCATCATTAAGGGAGCGCGGGAGCACAACCTCAAGAATCTCGACGTCGAGATTCCGCGGGACCGGCTCGTGGTCATCACGGGCCTGAGCGGGTCCGGCAAGTCGTCCCTCGCCTTCGACACGATCTACGCCGAGGGGCAGCGCCGCTACGTCGAGTCGCTCTCCGCCTACGCGCGGCAATTCCTGGAGCAGATGGGCAAGCCGGACGTGGATTCGATCGAAGGGCTCTCGCCGGCCATCTCCATCGAGCAGAAGAGCACCAGCCACAACCCGCGCTCGACGGTCGGAACCGTCACTGAGATCTACGATTATCTCCGGCTGCTGTTCGCCCGGGTCGGCCACCCGTTCTGCTACAACTGCGGCGAGGAGATCACCGCGCAAACGGTCCAGCAGATGGTGGATGTGATCCGCACGCTGCCGGAGGGGACCAAGTTCCAGGTGCTCGCGCCGATCGTGCGGGGGCGCAAGGGCGAGTACCGCAAGGAGCTGCTCGAGATGCGGCGCGCCGGATACGTCCGCGCCCGGATTGACGGCAAGATCGTGGACCTCGGCGAGGACATCACGCTGGACAAGCAACGGAAGCACACGATCGAGATCGTCGTGGACCGCCTCGTTATGAAGGGTGGTGACGCGTTGGCCCGCCGACTTGCCGATGCACTCGAAACCTCGCTGAAGCTCACCGGGGGGCTCGTCGGCGTGCTCACGGAAGACAGCCAGACCGCGCTGTACAGCGAAAAGCTAGCCTGCATCCGGTGTGGTCTGAGTTATCCGGAGATCACCCCGCGGGTCTTTTCCTTCAACAGCCCCCACGGGGCCTGTCCCGCCTGCGACGGTATCGGGTACGCCGTGGCGCCGGGCTGCCCGCTGGAGGACATGGAAGAGGATTTCACGCTCCTCGAGCTCTGCCCGGCCTGCAAAGGAGCGCGGCTCAAGCCGGAGAGCCTCTCGGTGAAGGTCGGGCGGCGGTCCATCGCGGAGGTGACGGAACTGTCGGTCCGGGCGGCGGCGGACTACTTCGGCTCACTCAAGCTGACCGAGCGGGAAACCTTTATCGCGCAGCGCATTCTGAAAGAGATTAGGGAGCGTCTCGGATTCCTGGTCAATGTCGGGTTGGATTACCTCACGCTGAACCGGCCGGCGGCCACATTGTCGGGTGGGGAGGGACAGCGCATTCGCCTGGCCACCCAGATCGGCTCCGGGCTGGTCGGGGTCCTGTACATTCTGGACGAACCCTCTATCGGGTTGCATCAGCGGGACAACCGGCGATTGCTCCAGACCCTGCTCCGGCTGCGCGACATGGGCAACACGGTGGTGGTGGTCGAGCACGACGCCGAGACGATGCTCGCCGCGGACCACATCCTGGACCTGGGGCCGGGAGCCGGCGCTCACGGCGGCCGCATTATCGCACAGGGTACGCCGGCGGAGATCAAGGCCCATGCCACCTCGCTTACCGGCCGCTACCTGCGGGGGGACATGGCTGTCACCTTGCCGCATCGGGTCCGCCGCCCGAAGGCGCACCTGACCATCGTGGCGGCTCGCAAATACAACTTGAAAGGCATCACTGCACGCATCCCGCTCGGGTTGTTCACCTGCGTGACCGGCGTGTCCGGCTCCGGCAAGAGCACGCTGGTGCTGGAGGTGCTGTGGCACTCGCTCTCGCAGCTCTTGCTCAGAAGGTGGACAGGCACGGCTCGACTGAGCTCGCCGAAATCCGCCGGGCGGAAAACTGGGAAGAGCACGGCTCGACTGAGCTTGCCGAAGTCCGCCAGTGATAGCGGGGCCGGTCCCCTCCGGCCTAGCCAGTCCCCATTGGACGGGTGTAAGGCGCTGGAGGGGGTGGAGCATCTGGATAAGGTGATCGATATCGACCAGTCGCCGATCGGGCGGACACCGCGGTCCAATCCAGCCACCTATACCGGGTTGTTCACCTTCATCCGGGATCTGTTCTCCAATCTGCCGGAATCGCGGGTGCGGGGCTACAAGCCGGGACGGTACAGCTTCAACGTGAAGGGCGGGCGCTGCGAGGCCTGCGAGGGCGACGGACTGATCAAGATCGAGATGCACTTCTTGCCGGACATCTACGTGACCTGCGAGGTCTGCAAGGGCCAGCGCTATAACCGGGAAACGCTGGAGATTCAGTACAAAGGGCGCAGCATCGCCGACATCTTGAACATGACGGTCGAGGAAGCGCTGGAGTTCTTCCAGCACATCCCGCTGATCAAGGCCAAGCTGCAGACCTTGTTCGATGTGGGGTTACATTACATCAAGCTGGGCCAGTCGGCGACGACGCTGTCGGGTGGAGAAGCGCAGCGGGTGAAGCTGTCGCGTGAGCTGTCGAAGCGGGCGACCGGACGGACTTTGTATATCCTGGATGAGCCGACCACCGGGCTGCATTTCGCCGATATTCAGCGCCTGCTGGACGTGCTGCATCGCTTGGTGGAGGCGGGCAACACGGTCGTGGTGATCGAGCACAATCTGGACGTGATCAAGAACGCGGATTGGATCATTGATCTGGGGCCGGAGGGAGGGGATCACGGAGGAGAGATCGTCGCGGAGGGGACGCCGGGGGAGTTGGCGCGGGTCAAGCGTTCGTACACGGGACAAGTCTTGAAAGAAGCGGGCATCGTTTGATGCGGAGAGAGCGGCCAGGCTGACGGCCTCACGTGCTCGCGCGTCGCGCAATCAAGAAGGAGGGGCGGACCGGTGGCATGGCTGACCCGCCTGCTCGCGGAGCGCGCACTCAAGATTGTTCATAGAGGCCCTGGAGGATAGAGTGCTCGCTCGACGCGCGCAATTGGGGTCGGCCACGCCACCCGCCCACTGAAAAGAAGGTGGATGGTGTGCCGGGTACCCATTGCTCTTCGAGGTGCAATGGGTGATGACGCGCGCAGTCTGAGTCCGCCCGCCCGCCCGCTCCTTGCTCATCCCTTGGATCCCAGAGTGGACTCCATGACCAAGGTAGGGGGAGTGTGTCGGCGAGAAGGCGCCGATAGCCTTCTCGCCAAGGACCTCGCACGCAAT
Source organism: Nitrospirota bacterium (assembly GCA_020027965.1). Lineage (GTDB taxonomy): Bacteria > Nitrospirota > Nitrospiria > Nitrospirales > Nitrospiraceae > JAHRHE01. Next base: position 9,212 of record JAHRHE010000107.1, read on the forward strand.
AGTTAGATGCCTCAACGGGAGGACTGGAAACATGATGCAATGGACTATTGGATTGCTCTTCTCCCTCGTCGTCGGCGGCATTGTCACTCGGCTGTTTCTTAGATTTCTTCGGAGCTCGCTCGGCACACCAGGTAAGGTACGAATTTCTGCAGACGGGAAAGACGTTCCTGCATGGCTCACCGGTGCGGTCGAGAGGCTGTTTTTCACTGTCCTCGTTGGCCTAGAGGTTTCGGGAGCTCCAGCGGCAATGATTGGGTGGCTTGCGCTGAAACTGGCCACGAACTGGAACCACCCTGATTGGAAAGATAAGCCTGGCGCGAGGGCATTCGCCTTTTCTGCATTACTCGCGGGTTTAGTCTCAATGTTGTTTGCATTGCTCGGGGGCTTGGTCTGTGCGAGGAAGCTGTCGTTGGGCATCTAACTTCTTGCTGGTGCGGACGGGCCAAAAGGGATGCAGCGGACGGGGCCAGGTCGTGACTTCGACGATTGGCGGAGGTGGGATATGATCAGATGTTAGGACGCGTTTCCCTGGTGGGCCGGCGTCCCGTGGCGGCCGGCCAGGGGGGTTGGACAACACGCACTCAATGCTCCGGACCCGACAGCCGGTGATGAGGAGAGATAACCGGGTCTGGCCCCTCGGATTGATTTTGAAATTGTACT
>JAHRHE010000108.1 GCA_020027965.1 Nitrospirota bacterium
CCTGGAGGTCCTGAACGCCCAGACTTCGGCCTCCCAGGCAGAGGCGTCGAGGGTGCAGGCGCTGTTCAACTACAACCTGGCGCGGGCGACGCTGGAGCGAGCGGTCGGCGCCGATCTGCCTTAGGGAGTGCCATCATCCGGGCAGGAGCGAGCTCCCACTCCGGCCAACCAGCGTGGTATCCCCTGAGGCTGAGGTTGTGGGCGGACGCGAGGCGCAGCAATGACCGTGGACGGCTCCGTGGAGATCGTCCTGCACGCGCTCGGGACAAACAAGCTTCGGGCGGGCCTGGCGATGCTCGGCGTCGTTGTGGGGGTCGCGCTGGTAGTCGTCATGGTCAGCATCGGGCTGGGAACGCGTCAGAGCGTTGCCATGCAGGTGCAGGCGCTGGGGAGCAACCTCCTCGGGATTTTTCCCGGAAGCGCAGGGCAGCTCGGTGTGCGACAGAGCCTGGGCAGTATTCGGACACTCACGTGGCAGGACGCGGAGGCGATTCGAAGCGAGGTTCCCGAAGTCGCCGAGGTGGCGCCGGAGTTCGCGCGCCCCGCTCAGGTGATCTCCGGTTCGCAGAACGCGACCGTGAATATCTCAGGGGTCACGCCGGCGTTCGAAATCGTGCGGAACTTTCGTGTGCAGGACGGCGTGTTCATCACGCCTGCTGCGCTCGCTTCCCGGGCAAGGTTGGCAGTCCTGGGGCGCACGGCTGTAGAGCGCCTCTTCGGGGATCGCGAGGCGGTGCCGCTCGGCGCCGTGATCAAGATTGACCGCGTGCGGTTTACCGTGGTTGGCGTTACGGAAGAAAAGGGATTCGATGGCACAGTGGACTGGGATGATGTCGTCTTCGTTCCGCTGGCCACCGCGCAGCAGCGTTTGTTCGGCGTGCAGCACGTGCGTGCGATCTACGTGAAGGTCCGCGACGCGACCCTCCTTCCGCCCGCTCAAGAGAAGATCCAGCAGCTGCTGCGCGCCCGGCATCGTATTCGTCCAGGCGCCGACGATGACTTCGTCATCCGCAATCAGACGGCAATCCTGGGCCTGGTTGACAGCATCACCCGGACGCTGACACTGATGCTGGGTAGCATCGCGGCGGTCTCGTTGATCGTCGGCGGCACGGGCATCACAAACATCATGCTGGCCTCGGTGTCTGAGCGTACCCGGGAGATCGGCATCCGTCGGGCTGTGGGTGCCAGGCGCCGGGACATTCTTCGCGAGTTTCTCCTGGAAGCGGTGCTCCTTAGCCTGGCCGGAGGCATCGTCGGTGTCCTGGTCGGTGTCATGGGAAGCCTGATCATTTCGTGGATTGCCGGATGGGTCACGTTTATCTCTCTTGCCGCAGTGGCGATCGCCGTGGTGTTCGCGGCCGCGGTAGGGATCTGCTCGGGGCTCTACCCGGCACAGCGGGCAGCTCGGGTGGATCCGGCCGTGGCGCTGAGGTATGAGTAGGTCAGGCGCGATCAGTGGCGCGTGGTCCAGGGAGCGGAGGGATTCTCTGGGTGGCCGGCCCGCGGGGATGCCCCTCCCGGTGCACCGAGCAGACGGCCGGGAAAGAGCCCGTAGAGCCTGAAGATCCGGAATGTGCGCGCCGGCCACCGGTCGTGGAACGCGTACACCAACGGCGCCGCCTCCTCCACGCGGGCCGCATACACGGTCCACGAGATGCGCGGCGACCACCGCGCGTCGATGACCGCGACCGCGTTGACGCCGGCAAACGCCTCCGCAGCGGGCCAGATCGAGTGGGGCGCGGCCGTGGGCAGGATCGTCACCGGGATGGTCTCCCTGGTGAAGTATGACAGTTGCGATGCAACATAGTACCGGTCTGTTGCCACCACCACAGGCTGAGGTAACTGTGCCAGTTCTTGCTGGATCCGCGCGCTGACTTCCCTCCAGCCAAAGACTTCGCCCGCCGCCATATGGTAAACGGGGAGAATCGGGGCGAGGAACGCGTACAGCAGAATGAGCCCATTCACCGCAAGCGCCGCTGCCGCCGCTCGGTTCCAGAGCGCTCCCAGGGCCACATACAGGGCGAGGTATCCTGGAAGCGTGAGATGCGCGTGCGGTCCGATGTTCGCCATGCCCGAGGCAAAAGGGAAGGCCAGCGAGGGGAAGGCGGTCCAGAACAGGTAGGCGAAGCGTCTGTCGCCGCGCCGGCGCCATGCCGCCCACAGCGTCCAGCCCAGCACAGGGAAGAGCGCCAGTGTATACACCGGCTGCAGTATCAGCAATTCACCGATCGCTGCCCGGCCGGCCTGCGTCCAGACTGAGCGCTCGTAGAGGATGAATCGCACCATGGCCCAGTCGTGGGTGATGTTCCAGAGGATCACGGGCAGGAACAGCGTCAGAGCGATCAGGAGCGCACGATAGGGCGGCCATCGGGCCAGCCACCGCGGGGCATAGAGCCGCATGAATATTGCGAGGCCGACCACAAGGAAGAATACGTAGAGCTTGCTCAGCATCGCCAGCCCCAGGGTGAGCCCCACGGCCGACCAGACGGCTCGGTTTCGCATAATTGCCTGCCAGGCGAGGCGCAGCAGAATCACCCACGCGAGGAAGAGCGGAGAATCTGGCACGGCCAATACCCCGGTCAACGGCATGGCCTGATAGAGGGCCGCCCCAAGGAACCCTACCCGGTCATCGAAGAGCTCATGACCGAGCAGGAAGATCGCGTACGTCGTCGCTGCTCCGAGGATGAGCGCGCTGAGGCGTATCCACAGGGGCCCGTCGCCCAACCGCGTGGTCAGGAAGATCAGATACGCGATCATCGGAGGGTGATCCGTGTAACCCCAGGCGAGGTGCCGCGACCACAGCCAGTAGTATGGTTCGTCATGGTGCAGAGGCCACGTGGCGGCGGCGATCCCGCGGAGGATCGTCATCGCGATGATCAACATGACGATCGGCCGCCCCAGTTCGCGACGGGCGGCGGCCAGGAGATCAGGCATTTACAACTCCGGATGGGTATCGATGCCGGCGTTCAGCTTCAAAGAGACTTAAGCAAATTCTCTGTGGAGCCGGTGGAGTCCTTCGGGGAAGGAACGCTTGACCACGCGCCGAAGCCCGACGTCACCATCGAGGACCGCGGTGATTGTGTCAATGGAAGACGCTTATCCGGGCGGTGGGGACGCGCGTGAGCGGTCGCCGCATCCTGACGTTTGATCTGGCACGAGGATTCGCAATCCTCGTCATGGTGTTCGTCCACGTCCTGATTCTTTACGGCACGCCTGCGCTCAACAACTCCGCTCCCGCGCGCATACTCGTCGCGCTGGGGATCCCCACGGGCAGCGCGCCGCCGTTCATGTTCGCGATGGGCGCCGCGCTCGCTCTTTCCGGTATGAGCACAAGAGAAGGGATCCGGCGCGGTCTCAGGCTGGTGTCACTGGGATTGGCCCTCAACCTCCTGCGCGGGATTCCTTTCGCGTTGCACTTCCGGCACGGGACCGTCCCACCCGGGACAGTGGCTTCATACGTTCCCACCTCGCTCGCGGCGGCGCTGTGGACTGTCGACATTCTCCCGTTTGCAGGGCTGGCGGTGATGCTTGCGTCTTTGCTCGCCCCTCGTCTCCCGCGGCCGGGACACTGGCTGATCCTTTCGGCCGGCATCGCCTTGGGATCCCCGTTCCTGTGGGGCCTGCAGAGTGGATGGATCCCGCTTGATCACCTGTTGGATCTGTTGTGGGGAACTGGTTCCCATGTCATCTTCCCGCTCTTTCCGTGGTGCGCATATGTCCTGCTCGGCCGGGCAGTCGGCAGCTGGCTTGCGGCCGGCGCCGAACAGACGGCCCTCTTCCGCCGTGGTGGTTGGGCCGGGATCGGGCTGGTCCTGGTCGGTGGGGCGATGGCGATCACCGCGCCCGACTTCAATCTCGGAAGCTTTTCCCGAAGCGGACCCGGAGCTGTTGTGGCAATCAGCGGCGCGGTATTGCTCTGGATGATGGGCTGCCACTGGCTGGTCACCCGCCTGCCATCGAACTGGGCAAGCGGCCTCCTGCGGTACTGGGGCCAACGGTCTGCCCCGATGTATTGCACACACTGGATCATCCTCAGTTGGGCTCTCTTGGCGATCGGGTATCGACAGCATGGCTGGCCGGTCATCACGGCGCTCGCGGCGCTCGCGCTTGGGGCCACGCACCTGGTCATGCGTGTGTGGGATCTCCGGCAAAGCGCCCGCGTCCACCGACCGGCGCAGCAGCCGGGCTGAGTCAGCAGGGGTGCACGCTGTGCGGTGTCCTTCGTGCGGCTTCGACAATCCGGCAGAGATGCGGTTCTGCGGCCATTGCGGCGCCGCGTTGACGTCGGCGACCCAGGCGGCCGAGGAGCGCAAAGTCGTGACGCTGCTCTTCGCCGACGTCGTCGGCTCGACGCGGCTCTCCGGCGTGCTCGATGCGGAGGAACTCCGGGAGCGGATGGGGCGGTTCTTTGGCATCGCGCGTGAGGAGACTGAGCGGTTCGGCGGGACGGTCGAGAAGTTCATCGGCGATGCGGTGATGGCCGTCTTCGGTTTGCCCACGATCCACGAGGACGATCCTGAGCGCGCCGTCCATGCGGCCGTGGCGATGCGTAAGCACATCCGGCCATTCATTGAAGCTGGGATTATTCCGCAGATCCGTATCGGCATCAACACCGGCGCGGTCGTTGCCAACCCGCGTGCGGCAGAAAAGGGCGAGTTCATGGTCACGGGGGAGCCGGTCAACGTCGCCGCCCGTTTGCAGCAGCTGGCCGAGCCGGGACAAATCCTGGTTGGGCAGCCCACCTACGAGGCCACGCGCTGGGCCTTTGACTATCAGGTCGTCGAGCCCCTCGAGGTGAAGGGCATAGACGGGGGCATCCCCGCCTTCGTGTGTATGGGGCTGCGCGCCCAACCACTCACCCCGCGAGGGGTCGCGGGCGTGAGCTCACCGCTGGTGGGCCGTCAGGCTGAAGTCGCCGCACTCCTGGCGATCCTCACCCGGCTCCGCGGCGGCGAAGGCGGAATCGTTGCCGTCATCGGGGAACCGGGCATCGGCAAATCGCGTCTCATGGCCGACGTGACACGGGAGGTCGGGGATGAGGTGCGCTGGCTCGTCGGACGGACGCTCTCGTTCAGCCAATCCATCAGTTACTGGCCATTCCTCGAGATCATCAAGAGCGCGGTGGGGGTTACCGAGGCCGACGGACCTGCGGAAAGCAGGACAAAGCTGGAACGGCGGGTGGGTTCGCTGCTTCCCGAACAACTCCCGGAAGTGGCCCCGTATCTGGAAATGCTACTGGGTCTGGAAGTCAAGGAAGAGTGGCGCGATCGGGTGCAGTATCTCGACGGGGAGGCGATGGGCCGTCAGATCTACCGCAGCTGCCGCCTCTTCTTTGAACGCCTGGCCCGGGAGCGGCCGCTGGTCCTGATGTTTGAGGATCTCCACTGGATCGACACGTCGTCAGGCGGCCTGCTTGAGCACCTGCTGCCGCTGACGAGCACTGAGCCGCTCCTGATCTGCGGTGTAAGCCGGCCCGATCGTGAGACTCCTGCCGCGAGCCTGCGCGAGACCCTCCTCCGGACTTACGGTGATCGCTACACCGAGATGACCCTGATCCCACTCTCGCCCCAGGAGAGCGCGATGCTCGTCCGCAATCTCCTCCGGATCGATGACCTGCCGGCGCGCCTGCACCAGGTGATTCTCGAAAAGACGGAGGGCAACCCGTTCTTCATGGAGGAGGTGATCCGATCGCTGATCGACCTGGGTGCGATCGCAAAGGACGAGGCCGCCGGCCGCTGGCGGGTAAGCGCGCAGATCGATACCATCTCCATTCCGGACACGCTGCGAGGGGTGATCGTGGCACGCATCGACCGGCTGGACGAGGATGTGAAGCAAGTTCTGAAGACGGCTTCGGTTATCGGACGCAGTTTCTTCTACCGCGTGCTGCGTGCCATCGCCGAAGTCAGCGCCGACCTGGATCGCCACCTTGCCGATTTGCAGAGGCTGGAACTCGTCCACGAGCGGCGCCGCGCGCCCGAGCTTGAGTTCGCCTTCAAGCACGCCCTCACGCAAGAAGCGGCCTATGAGACCATCCTGCTGCGAGTGCGGCGCGAGCTCCACCGCCGGGTTGCGCAAGCGATCCGGGAACTCTTCGCGGGCCGCCTGGAGGAGTTCTACGGCCTGCTGGCATTTCACTATGCTCGGGCTGAAGAGTGGGAGAAGGCTCAGGACTATCTGTTCAGGGCCGGCGACCAAGCGGTCCGGCTTGCGGCGGACGCGGAGGCGCTCGACTACTACCGTCAGGCGACCGCCGCGTACGCGCGTGCGTTCGGCGATCGGTGGGACCCGCTACACCGCGCCGTGCTGGAACGCAAGATGGGGGAGGCGCTCTACCGCCGGGGTGACCACCAGCAGGCTCTCGAGTACCTGCACCGCGCGCTGGGGCTCCTCGGGAGTTCACTGCCTGCGTCACCCGGGGGTGTTCGCCTAGCGATCTTCAGCCAGATCATGCGGCAGGTCGGGCACAGGCTTCTTGCCCCGCTCTTCCTGCGCCATCCGGCCGACCGTCCGCATCCGCCCGTGGCAGAGGAGCGGGAGCGAATCTATCAGGCCCTGGCCTGGATCGACTATTTCGTGCGGGTCGACAACGTGATTCTGGACTCCCTGCTGATGCTCAACGTCTCCGAGCAGTATCACTTCCGCCCGGGCGTGGCACGAGGCTCTTCTGTGATCGGCTTGATGTGCAATCTGATCCCGGCGCCCCGGATAGCTGCCTTCTACCACCGGCGCGCGGTCGAGATGGCCGAGCAGATCCAGCACTCACTGGCGATCGGGCTGGCGCATTTCGGCCTAGGCCTCCATCAGTACCACACCGGGGATGCGTGGGATGAGGCGTTTGAGCACTTCAAGCGCTCGGCCGGAGTCTACCGTCAGGCCGGCGAGCTCCGCCAGTGGGGAGCGGCCACGGGCATGATGGCGGTCATGTCCCGGGCGCGTGGGGACCTGGCATACTGCCGGGAGTTGGAGGAAGAGATGCTGCGCATTGGTCAGGAGACCTCGGATGTGCAGCTGCAGGCGTGGGGGGAGGCAGAACTTGGCAATACCCTTGGGGTCGTGGGAGATGTCGAGCATGCCGTTCCGCATCTGCAGCGAGGCCTTGAACTCTTCAGAGCCATTCCGGACTACGTATGGGTTGCATTTTCGCTGGCAGGGTTAGGCCTTTGCTACCTTCGTCTCGGCAGGGTCCGTGATGCGGTCGAGACTTTGGAGGAGAGCAATCACCTGATCGCCCGGCATGGGTTCCGCGGCTTCCTGGGTCTGTTGCCGCGGGGCGGGCTCATGGATGCCTACCTTACCCTGGCTGAGCAGAGTGCCGGTCAGGAACGCGAGGCGTGGCTGCGCAAGGCAGGACGGGTGGGGCGTACCTTCTTCAAGCAGTGTAGGGTGGATCGATACGCGGTCATGGCCGCGTATCGCCTGCAGGGCCGCCTTGACTGGTTGACAGGCAGACCGCGGGCTGCGCAGAGATGGTGGCGACGCAGCCTGGAGGTGGCAGCGCACCTCGGGGCACAGTATGAACAAGGACTGACGTACCTCGAGATCGGTCGTCGAACAGGGGACCGCACGGTGCTGGAGCAGGCCGAACGCCTCTTCTCGGCGATTGGGGCTCATTACGACAGAGGACGGGCGGCGGAATCCCTGCAAAAAGCAGGCTAGGCGGCCGCCGCACGCAGCCGGTGCAGGTACCCGCGCTGCCACCACGCAAACACCGCCATGACACCCAGTGGCGAGAGACCGATGCCCCAGGCAATCCACTTCGGGATCGCATGGGGCGCGGCGACGGTAAGGGCGAGGCGGACCGACTCACCACCCGTTCCGGTTGCCACGTTCACTTCCAGATCCCACAGACCCTGGACCGGAAGCCACACCTCTCCTGCACACCGATATGGGGCATCGGAGTCAACGTGCACGCGGACTCTTCGCGTGGGGATCGCGCGCGTCTCCACGAATGGCCGGCCCAGCGCAGTGACGGCCCCGCAGTCGAGGGACGGGCTGCTCGGCAGCGCCCGCACGGTGAACCTTACCGGCCGCTTGACGTAGGGCTGCTCATCGTAGATCGCGATCTCCAGCCGGTAGTGCGGCCCCTGCCGCGTTTCCACGCGTGAGGGATGTTCGTGTGCCCCGGCAGGCAGCGCCAGGAAGGCAAGTGTGCCCACCGCCACGAGTATTTGTCTCATCGGGGATTCAGCCGGAGCACCTGGCCGAGTCCGTAGCCGAGCAAGCCGCTCGCCGCCCCGGCGCCCAGTGCCGGCAAAAGCGCAAGGATGGCGTGCGACGCGTCGGCAAGCGGCGCCATCCCAATTCCCGCCGGGAGGTATGGGAGAAGGGACCGCACATGCCCGCTGAGTGGACACACGGAGCCGCCGGCCCACAATACCAGGGCCGGGCCCACTCCGGTGAGCACGGGCGACCTCGTTTCTGCGCATCGACGGCGGTGAAGCATGTCGACGAAGACCGCCGCAATCAGCACCAGGGCCTGCGGGGCGAGGCGTTGCAGGCTGAAGTGCGGGATCAGCATGGGGCTGAGGAACTCGCGCCCTTCAAACGCCGCTTGAACGCGAACCGCTCCCGGCACAAAGACCTGAATCACAAACTCGAACAGCAGAAGCATCATGGCCACGATCGTCGCCGCATAGGGTCGCCGCACCCCTTCCGCCACGGCCACCAGCATCCACGTGTTCAACATCGCCAGGAGGACGGGGTAGGCCATGAACCGAAGTCCGCCGACGCTCAGCGTCTGAAACACGGAGAGGCCTGGGTTTGACAGGGCCATCATCAGCCTGAGCACAAGCGCGGCGGCGATCATCTCGCCCCACTGCGCCCGGCGGGCCGCCAACGGATCCCCGCGTTGGGAGGCGTCGACGGCGAGCGCGCCCCAGAGGTAGAGGCTGCCGAGAAAGAAAATCGCCCCACCGATGACGTCCATCATGTGGAAGGGACTCGAGACGTGGAGGAACGCGCCGTAGAGTGTGTGCCAGTAGTTGTCCAATGGAGCAGCGATGAAGATCGTGAACACACCAAAGCTGGAAAGGGCGATACCGATGGGCGCCCGCACCAGGCCGAGGATCGCCATCGAGTTGCCCTCGTGGACTTCGCCCCCGCCGCGGTATCGGAGCGTCTCCGCCAGGAGAAGGGTCAGGCAGACGAGGCCGGCAAGCGCCGTGGCAGTGTACAGCAACATGTGGGACGGGACATAGAGGAATGTGTCCCGCCCGACGCTATAGTGCCAGGTGGAGTCCCAGGCGACACCGAGAACCACTTGGATCCCGGCATAGTTGAGGAGGAGGCCCGCGGCTTCGCGAAGGCGTCTCTCGCGTACGCGCGCAGCCGCGTTGCGAAGGCGAAAGGGGCTGGCCAGCGTTGTGGCCATGGTAGGCAGGGATGATTCTCCAGGGCCGCGGGAGGCCCCTACCATCCCGATCTAGTCCGGGTCGGTGGTCGCCCTGCGGAATTGCGACGGTGTCTTCAGTTCATGGGTAGTCAACTTGCGCGAAAGAGGCATTCGCTCGGGGTGGCGGCCGTGCTGTTCGACCTCGACGGCACGCTGCTCGACTCGCTGGCCTCACACCACACCGTGTACCGCAAGGTGTTCGCGGAGCTCGGCATGGGGCTCGGAGACGCGGACTACGCCCGGTACTACTCGCCGAACTGGTATATTTTCTACGACCGCATGGGCGTGCCCCAGGCGCGCTGGGCCGAGGCGGATCGGATCTGGCTTCGCCATTATATGGAGGAGGCGCCGCAGCCGCGCGAGGGGGCCGACGCGCTTCTCGCTGCGGTGAAAAATTCCGGACGGTCCCTGGGGCTCGTCACATCCGGGGAACGTTCACGCGTGGA
>JAHRHE010000020.1 GCA_020027965.1 Nitrospirota bacterium
CGCATCCCCCATGAAGGAGTTCGCGTCATTGGGGTCGAACGTCGTGACCAGAGCGTTGGCCGCGCCCGGGCCGGTGGCCAGGTTGATCGCGAACACCTTGCCGGTCTGGCCGCTGCTGGCATCATAGCCGGTGGGCCCCGAGCCCAGGATGGCGAACCACTTCGCGTTGGTGTTGCTGGTCTTGGCATCGGCCGCCGGGTTCGCCCGCACCACGGCCGGATAAGTCGTGGTCAGCCCCAGGGATTCGCTCGTAAAGCTCCAGAGGAGCTTGGGATCCACCTCCGGATTGGTGATGTCCAGCACAAAGTAGGCGCTGTAGAACACGCGCGTCTGCACGCCGCTGCCGAAGTCCGCCGTCACGCTCATCGGGGGCGCCCCCGTGGCGGACACGCAGGTCGCGGCGGCCGGGGACACCGCGCCGCGGCAACTGCCGCCCATGCGCATCCCGCCGATCAGGATCGTGCCCCAGCCGTTCGGATGATCGGCATCGGCCGTGAAGATGCGCGCATCCGTGATTTTCGGCTTCAGGTCCACGTAGTAGACGTGGGAATAGTCGGTCTGGGTCAGCCACTTGAGCTGCGGCAGGAGCTGATACGGAATGAAGCCCCACAGCTCATCGCCGAGGAGCGGCCCGCTGGAGTTATCCGTGGGCGTCCGCGTGAACCAGCCATGCTCGACCACGGCGCCGGTGCTGGTATCATTCCCGCGATGGTAGTAACCGGCATTAAACGCGTGGAGCATCCCGTCGTTCCCCCCCGCATAGATCACCTGCCGGCGGTTTTTGTACTGGGTGAAGAAGGTCGTGTAAGTGGCATCCCCGTACAGGATGTCGAACCGCTCCCTGGGGGCTCCGACCAGGGTCGGGGTGGACGTCATGATGTCCCCCAGTTTCCAAACCTTCTGCGTCCCGCTGACCGACAATCGCCGGTCGCGGAGCGAGGCTTGCTCGGCGCAGACCGAGATGTCGCAACCACGGATGAAATTGATGATGCCCGTGGCGTCAAAGGGGGCCGAGCCGGCCCGGAGGTACGGCCCGAGGGTCGTGGCATTGGCGGTGGTAAAGGCGATCTGCTCCCCCACATCCACCACGCCATCATTGTCCGGATCCACCCAGGTGAGGATGTACCGACAGGTCCCAGCGAAGGATTGAGCGAGCGTGCACGTTGCGCCAGCAGTCCGCTGAGCCAGTCGCGTGCCCGCCTCCCAGAGGTATTTGACTTGGTCTCTCGGGACGTCGGCCGTGGACGGCGTGGAGCTGTCCGCCTTGCCATCCCCGTTCGCGTCGGCGTACCGATCGAACTTGACCGCTTTGGCCGCGGTGTCATATCGCACCTTGATGATGCTGTCGGCGGTCAGGACCAGCTTGCCGTCCGCGTCGCTGTCCTCCCGTTGGTTGCCGAAGGCATCCAGGAAGAAGCCGGCCAGGAAGCCGGGAAACTTCACCTCGTTCGACGTCGTGGTATTGACGAGGCTGGTGTAGTAATAGGCCCCGTAGCTCGCGCCCTCTCCATTGGTCGAGCCGGCAATCACCGAGGTCGAGGTCCCGGACGCCGACTTCTGGAGGATGCTGGCAAGGGTCGCCGTCAGCTTATCCTGAAGGTCGTCCGCGTTCGAAGATTCAAAGTAGGCATCCGGGAGCCCGTCCGGCGTCGCGGCCCCGGTATAATTGTTGACCTTGTCCCACTCCGCCGTGCTGTTCGGCACGTCGCAGCCGGTGGCATTGGCCGTCGCTTGCGAGGTGCGGTCGCACCCGATGTCCTCGAAGGAACCCAGCTTCGCCATGTCCATCAGGATCTGCCGGCTCTGGACCTGCCCGAAGGCGTAGAAGGCGTACGTCGTGACGGTCTGCTTGCCGGGGAGATCATGCCCGTTCGCCTCCACAGTCGCCAGCACGGTGCCATCCGCTCGGATCACCTGCAGCGACGGGGCGCGCAGGTCGTTGATGTGGCCCCAGTAGGCCACATCGTCCATGTAGTGGCGGCCGTTGCAACAGGCATTCGGATTCGTATCTGTCCTGTGCTGGGACATGATCTCGGCATAGCTCAACCCCGCCCCCATCCCATCCGTCCCGTCGCTGCAGGTGGTCAAGGGACTCGGCGGATCGGCGTTATTCGTGCCCGTGCAGTGGGTCCCGTGGTAGCTGTGCCCGAAATCCGTCAACGAGGCCACCGGCACGTCGTTATCGTAGTCCGGAAATCCGTCCGTGAAGACCAGGAGAAAGGTCTTGCAGCAGGCCACCTGGGCGGAGGGGCTGGCCCAGGCGGGGGTGTGATTGCTCCCGTAGAAGAAGGGATCGCGCCCGCAGGCGCTCGTGATATAGCCGGCGGGGCAGGTCTCGGCCCCGGTCAGGACGGTCTGCTCGCCTGTGCTGATGCCGCCGATACCCGCTGTGCCAAAGGCCACGCCGTTCGATCCGGCCGTCGAGTAGGCGATGGGGTAGGAATAGTAGGTCGTGAGATACGCATTCTTGACCTGCGCGATGTAGCGCATCGCCTCATAGATCGATTCTCCTAGCGGCGTCCCGTACATGTTCAGGGTTTCCTCAGCCGCGTCGATCATGGCGGCCTTGTTGGTGTTGAAGGTCTCGATGGTGTTGTCGGCCAGGTTGACCGCCTGGCGCGAGCCCATGGGCGTGAGGACCTTGACCCCGAATCGAGCGTTGGTGTCGCCCGAAAAGGCCGCGCAGGGGTTGCAATTGAACACCATCATCCCGAACCGGGCCCGGTCGCCCACGTCCTGGATCACGCCGGTCGGTTCGAAGTTATAGGCGACGCGTGTCTTGAACACCACCGAAGAACCCGAGACATTATTCTCCTTGAAGCCGTCGCTGCCGTCGTCGCAGGTGCCCATCCCGTCGGGCTTGCCCGTATCGTTGTCGATGCAGAAGGACCCCTTCAGCGCGGTGTTCTGCCCCACGACGTGAAAGTAGAAGGTACCCGGATTCCCTTCCGCGGTCTGCCGCACGGACTGGGGGACCCGGCCGGTGGCGGTGGCCGACGAGACGCCCGGTGTGGTCTCAATCTGTCGGTCCACCGTCGGGTGCCAGATCAACTCCTGTTGCATGAGGGTGACCATCGAGGGGGTCCCGGTCGGCGGGCAATTGGCATTCGCATCCCGGGCTACCACGCAGATGCCCCCGATCATCGCCTTCTTGACCGCGTCCACGCGGCGAAACGTCACCCAGTTCAGAAAGTTCCCGTCCCAATGCGACGTACTCGCGCAGGTATCCCCAAAGGCCGCTTTGGTCGCGGCCGGCTCGAAGCGGGTGTCCGCCGTGTCATAGGTGTAACAGGTCAGCGAATCGAACATGCCGCTGTACTTCGTTGCGGACGAGAAGGCCGCGGTGCTGCCAGGGGCGCGATCCCGCATGCTGGCCGTGTTGTCCATGATCATGAGGATGTTCGGCTTCACGGTCATGCCCGCGTTCGGGGGCATGGCGGTGTAGTCCGCCATGGACTGGCCGCTGGCCGCGAGCGGCCACATCAGCAGGCCGGTCAGCGTCAGCGCAAGGGCGAGAAAGGCGAACCTGGAGTGTTTCATGGTCAGAGATCCTCCCTCACATCCGTGCATTGCTCTCGGCGTCATGGTCGGAACCCTCCCTCGTTGCTCAGTTCATCAGGCTCAGTCGAGGTCAGTCGGATTGAATAAGTTCATTACTAACTATAGCTCGCAAAACCGATCCTGGCGCCGCATCTCTCGAATATTTATGCGCTTTATCCCCTTTATGGCCTGCTGGGCTGCACCGGGAGACCACCTGTCCAACGAGTCCGGAAGCTTCAGTTAGGCCTGACGATCTGGATAAGTATTTCACGAGTATAGCTGACAAGAGGCCTCGGAAATTCGCGCAGTTACGGTCCTTCTTCGGATGCCCCCAGGTTGACCCCGGGCTCGCGGAGCGAGAGAGGGGAGGGTTGCGGACACTCGGATCTTGTCCGGGTGGAAGAGCGCTAGATCTTTCGCTGACAGCTTTCGCCGGTCGCCACGCACGCGTAGACCGCCGTGATCCGAGACGAGGAACCGGTGGCCGCGTTGAGGGCCACACAGTCGATCCGGTACAGAATATCGATGCCCCCGCCGCCGGCCCCCCCTGCCCCTTCGTAGCCGGCCGCGAACTGCAACGCGCCCCCGGCTTTCGGGACCGCGTAGAGCCGGTCGATGTCCCCGCTGACGGTGAAGGTGCCGACAGTCACTTGGGTGTTGGGAGCCACGGTGGGCAGGTCGGCATTGAGGTCGGACTGGCCCAGGATCTCCTGCTGGAGCGTCGCGACGTTGGCGGCCGGGATCGGATCCGGCGAATATGTCCCTGGAATCGTCCCGTTATCGATCGTATCCTGAATGATCTTGACGGCGCTGCCCAGACACGACTCCGCCGAGCCGGCCGCCGTTTCGGCAATCCGCCCGAAGCCGGCCATCCGGCTGCCGAGCCCGCTCACGGTGATCGACGCAATCCCGATGACCGACAGAATGATGATCAGCATGAGGACTGTGAGCAAGGCCACTCCGTCCTGGTTGGTGATCCGTCCGAATCGATCCCTGTCTGCGGTCGAATACGCGTTCATCACAACCCCACGTTCCTGAGCTCGACGGTTCGCGTGAACAGCCTGCGGCGGGTCTGTTGGTAGACCGGGAGCGAGTACCCGGCATCCGTTGACGGGTTGTGATCCTCCACGACGATTGGGCCCGCCGTGGAAACTCCGCGTTGATTCCTCTCACCGAGGCCGGTATCGGCTCTGGGCTGCCTGGCCACGATACTCACACGGACCAGTGCGATCTTGTCGGGCGTCATCGGGGCCGTCGCCCAGGCGCTGTTGGAGACGAAGTCCGCCTGGTCAAACACGTTCGCGGTTCCTCCCGCCTGATCATCCACGATGCCGTCCGCCACCCCGCCGTTGACGGCCAGCACACAGCCGTCACAACCATAGGCCAGTTGCAGGTCCTCGATGCCGTCCGCCACCGCCACCCCGTTCCGCAGCAGGCAAGGCGCGTTCCCCGCGCAGGTTGCCGCGACGTTCGAGATCGCATAGGTGATGCAGCGCAGCCAGAAGACCTGCGCCCCAGCCGGAAACGCCTGCGGTGGAGTGATGTTGCTCGAGACCGTCAGCACGTCGCCGGCAATGGCGGTCACGGTGGCCGCGAGGGTGCCAGCGATGGAGATGGGCTGCGGCAAGGCACCGGCGTTGAACCCATCGCCGGACAGGGCGGCCACGGAGCCGGCCTGCATCGTGAGCTGGTTGGTCGCACCGGCGCCACCGCCGACTGCCGCCGTCGTGGTCGAGATCATCGTGGGCACCACCAGCAGCACCGAATCCGGAGCATTGTCGGCGCCGGCGGTATTGGCATCCTGTGGGACGATCGCGGCCGCGTTTCCGCCGACCGTGCAGGCCCCTACGGGCCCGATCATCCCGAAGCCGGCCATCTTGATGTCCCGGGAGAGCAGATCCATGGCGATTCGCGCATTCTGCTGCATTTGGTTCGCCTGGTCGTTCACCGATGATGCCTTGACCGAGCTGGTCATCACCGTGTAGCCGGCCGCCACCGCGACGACGGTAATGATAAGACCGGCCATGAGCTCGATCAGCGTGAACCCGCGTTGGTCCTGGCGTAGGCTCTTCATCGTAGTTACCTCGACGGTCGCCGCGTTAATCCGGTGTGATGACGGTCACCATCTGGACCGCATGCTGCCTGATGCGCGTGACCCAGGTTATCCGTACCGTGACCTGGTTCTGGCTCATCGCAGCCGGACCGGTCGCCGCCACTGTGACGATACCTCTGACATTGGTCAGGCGAGCCTGCGCGAGCCTGGCTTGCCACTGATCATAGTCCCCGCTCGCCATCGGCTGCGTCGCCACAGGCGGCTTGGTCCCGGCATTCGTCGTGTCGATATTGTTGTAGGCCGTGACGTTCCGTGCATTGAAGCGAATCCGCTCGATCATCTCGGCGGTCAGGTTGGTGACGAGACTGAGCTCATTGGAGTCCACGTTCCGGGTGAAGGCCATCTCCTGCATCGCGGCGATCGCCAACAGCCCGATCGCCAGCAGCACCAAGGCCACCATGCTCTCCACTAGCGTGAACCCGCCCTGGCCCCTCGCAGTCGATGTCCTGTTCGTCGTCAGAGGCTTCATGGTTCTCACACGTGGTGGCGATTCGTCAGACTCAAAGCTCCGGCCTTAAGTGGCCGGGCACGGTGACGTCGAGCACCAGCGAGACTTGCCGGCCGGTGTAATCTGGATGTCCATCCGGTCCCCTCGGACGTTGCTGAGCGTAATCACCTGGTTGACGGCCCCGCCGCCTACCAGCAGCCCCAGCGAACTGAACGTGATGGCCGTTGGTCCGGTCACCAGCCCGGTCACATCGCGGTGCATGATGAACGTTGGAAGGACGCACAGGGAGTTCGTGGCCAAGCAATTCGCTGAGGTCGTCCCCTGAGGCGTGAACGTGGCTGTGACCCTGCCGGTGACAACCGCCAGCGTCATGGTGACCGTCGTGTTGCGACTCATTGCCACCATCCTGGTGAGGTTCAGGTTCGTTTGCAGCTCGATCAGCGCCTGTTTCAACTGGTAGCGCTGCTTCATGGCGACGAAATTCGGCGCCATGAGCATGGCTGCGATGGCCATGATCCCGACCACGGCCATCATCTCCACCAGGGTAAACCCGTCCTGCTTGGTCCGCTGAAGTACCGTGCGGTTTTTGGTCCACTGCGTGCACATAGCCAACCTTTATGACAGCAAGTGCCATGCCTTATAGATGTCACACATCAAGAATAAACACAAGCCTTTGATTTAAATGAATCCCTAGGGTTGCTTGCTGCTTCGGTCGAGGGCGCGGAATCGGCTCAGTGGCGACAATTTTCTGCACCCTCCTCCGCAGCCTGTCAGAAGGTTTCATGCCACGTTCCTGGAGCCATCGAGACGATCGGCAGTCCTCGGACGAGGCCGCTTCGCAGTTCATAAGTGTACCAAACTTCTAAATTCTGTGGGTTCTCAGCGGCTTTTATCACGTTTCCGCCCGTCGCGATAGCGCCATACACTCTCGGAGCGCCTTCGAAGATCAGGTCACCCGCGGCGTAGAGCACGCCTTGCAGATGAATACCGGTCAACTGAACAGGGATTCGCGCCCCCAGCGACGTGGACCCCTCCGGCGGAGGGCTCAGCGCAGGCACCGGCTTCCCGGCTCCCTTTGGCTTGAACTGCACATTCGCGTTGATGACGAAGAGGCCCTCCGCATAGTCGGCTTCGAACACCACCAGGCCGAGGTTCTCTCTATGGGGCGGTCGCTGATCGAGCGTGTCCACAAAGACCAGGCCATGATGGTCTCCGACCGCCTCGGATTCGAACGCCTGTTCAGCAGACACCCCCAGCCCGGGTTGCAGGTTCCCATTGCGATAGAACAATCCCTCCCGGTCTCTCGCGTAGTACGTGCCATACCGCAGCGCATACTGCTTCAGGGTCTCATAGTCCCAGCGGTCCTCTTGCAGACCCGGGACAGGATCCCGACGCGCGTACACGTTCAGCGGCACATGGGGGGTCGGTGATGGAGCATAGAACACGTCCCCTCCGACCTGCCATTCCACCCACCGGTCCTCACGACGAGGCATCTCGGCATAGGACTGGCCCGTGACCGGCGCCAGGGGTGTCTTGACCGGAACCTCTTCGCCTCTCCCCGCATCCACGTGTCCTTTCACGCGAAGGTCGCCCCAGTGTAACCAGATCGGCAGCGCCGTGCGCGAGGAGAGGTCGGACCCGTTGCGCGCGATCTGGACCCCCGCGCGAATCGGAGGAATGGTGCGCGCCGCGAGCTGGACCGAGATCGTCCTTGACAGGCGTCCCGTTCCCGCTGTGACTTCCACCGTGCACAGCAGCCCGGGGCGAGTCGGGCCGTAGACTTTCAACCTGAGCATGCGTCCCAGGGCGCGCAGCGATCAGAACCAGCCAATGCTGGGATCATTCATCAGTCGGTCATCCGCCGGCCGCCTGGCGTCGTACAGGAGATCGGGGCGATCAGGCGTGCCGGAAAACTGGGACCGCCCGTTGGCGTCGAAGAAGGAGGGGCCGACATCGGGGAGCTCGAATCGCTTCGTCAAGAGCTCTTTCACCGACCCCCCTGGCGCCGAGGAGGGGTCGTGGAACCACTGCACGAGCAGGTCCGAACCAGCCTCGGCCAAGTGTCGAGCGACCGCCTCGTCCCGAGCGGCACCCATGCTCTCGATCTCAAGGACCGCCAAGTTGAGTGAGACGGTTCCCAACATCGAGAGAATGAGCATAGCCAGCACAGCCCCCATCAGCGCCGCACCTCGCTCTTTTCCGCCATTGCGCCTGTTCATGCTCGCTTCCCCATAGCCTCGCGCCGCTCGCCTCTCGCCAGCTCTATCTCGTACGGAGCCCGATCTCTTTGGTCACCGGCTGGTCCTTCCCAACAGCCACGTGGATCCTCACCCGGGTGATGCGGCTCAAGTCAGCGGTTGGCTTTCCCTCACCGTCCAGGTAGACGAGTTGGAACGTCGTGACGCCTCCGATCAGGGTGTTCGCTCCTTGGTCCACCTCTCGCATGAGACTGGGATGTCCCCACTGATCTCGACCCAGGTAATAACGGACCTGGTTGCACAGGACGACCGGACTGGCGGTCGGAAATGACTGTCCTAACGGATAGTCGAGGAAGAGTGCCTCTTGACGACCGCCGGCAGCGAGACGGCCATCCTCGCACCGCTCCTCCGCGCAGACCACGACTCGTTTCCCTCTCCGCCAGTCGGACCCGTTCTCGACCCTCAACTCCCGTTCGCCTGGTGAGGCCTGGCCGATGAGAGTGGTGCTCAGCCCTTCGAGGTTGGCCGTGAACTCGACTTCCTGCCGTTCTGCCTTCAGCAACCCGTTGCCGGACGGAAGCAATGCGGTACCGGCCAAGCGGACTTCCGCCTCCAGGATCGCGAGGCCGAGTCGCAGGTCCTGTTGACGCGCAATCGTCCGGTGCTGTGCCCGCAGACGCTCTTCAAAGTGGTGCAACGTCTGGATCGTGGCCGAGAGCACCACGGCGCCGGCCGCCATCGCGATCATGACTTCAAGGAGGCAGATGCCGGCTTCTCTGAACCGGGCTCGCGGCGAGAGGCCTTGGACGCGGGGTCCCTCAGCCGGCCTCGTTCGCTGCGTCTTGAGCTCTTCGCCTATGGCGTGTGTCCTCTTGCCCATCGCCTCGCACCTCTCACCTTCCACCGAGGTATCGCGGGTTGGCCCTCAAGGTTCCGAGCCGAATCTCCCGGCGCTGGGCTTGCCCCACCACGTAGCTGGCCTGCGCCTCAATCACGACGGCACCGGCGTTGAGCAGCGGGCCCGACCGATCAGGACGCACCGTCCAGATCAGCCGAATACCGCCCTCCTCCTGGCCGGCCGTGAACACGCCATCCCCGGCTTGAACATCCCCCTGAGTTCCGTCATCGCGCATTGTCAGGTCCGGGGTGCCGTCCGCGTTCAGGTCATCGGTCAGGAGGGCGGCCCAGGGGGCGCTCCGTTTGGCCTCCAGCCTGGACTCGGCCATGGCCAGCGCCCGCGTGCCGTTGGCGCCATACCGCAGGCCATGGTCCGCCCACCGAAAGCTGCCCATCACGCCGAGGATGCCAAACGCCAGAATGACCATGGCGATCATGACCTCAATGAGGCTGAAGCCCGCCTCTTCGAGGCAAGGCAAAATGTAAAATGAAAAATTACCATCTGTGCTTCGGACCTTCATGGCATTTACCTTTGTCCTTTCACTTTTGCCTTTTTACTTTCGCCTTTTGCATTATTGTATGGAGACCCTTCCGGTCAGGCTCACGCTCACCTGCCAGCGTTGCTGTCGCTGACTGCTCAGCGTGATCGTCGTCGGGGTGGCGGCCCGGCCGCTCGGAGAAAAGATCAAGGCGCGCTCGTTCGAGACGCTCTCCACCACGACGCCATTTCTGCGGTAGCTGTACTCGCGCAGGAGCGCGCCCGGCGCATCGGCGCTTTGGATCAGCACGCGGTCGGCCTGGAGTTCAAAGACCACCTGCACCCGTTCCCGCCGCTTCACCGCGAGAGCACGAGCGGCCCGGAGCTCAGCCGCCACCTCGGTCGCCACCAGGCTGGCGTGGTGCCTGGCAGACGCGGCGACCAAGCTTTCTGCTGTATAAGCGGCGACGATACCGATGAGCCCCAGGACTATCACCAGTTCCACCAGGCTCGCCCCACGCTCGCTCATCCGCCCCTCCATGCCGGCCTCTCCAGCTCGGGATTCGGCTTTGCGCATTGACAATCAAATTACGTGCCGGAATGGTTGCCATCAGGGGTTGAGCGGGCGGAACGAGGGCGGGAGCCAATGCTGTGGCTTGAAGACTGAAATCGGTAGCGGCATGGAATCGGCGACCACGGACAACCTGTCGCGCAGTGAGCGGGGGAATCGTGTCTCTATTCGGATACGAGGGCGGGTACGGTCAGATACACGGAGTGTGGGAGGGTCTGTTTTGGCGGCCGGATCAGGCGACCACCGGGCCACCTGACAGCGTGCCGGTCTACGGAGACTCGGCGAAGAGCCCGAAGTACCAGCTCAGCACCTCCTGGTGAAACAGCATGGCCAGGATGGCTCCCAGCGCCAGGAACGGACCGAACGGGAGGTACTGATTCCGTTGTATGGCCTTGCACGCGATCAGGCTGAGGCCCACGACCGACCCCACGATGGCCGCGATCATCACCGTCAGGAGCGTCGGCTTCCATCCCAGGAAGGCGCCGATCATGGCCAGGAGCTTGATATCGCCGCCTCCCATCCCCTCCTTTCCGAAGAGGTACGGGCTGGCCCAGGCGAGGAACCACAAGAGACCGCCGCCCACCAGGATGCCGAGCAGCGAGTCGACGAGCCCAACCGGGAGGACCGTGGCCGCAAGAAGGAAGCCCAGCACGATACCCGGCAACGTGATGAGATCCGGCACGATCATGTGCGCGAGATCAACGAAGGTGATGACTAACAGGGCGGAAAACAGGAGGGCATAAGCCATCGCGGGCCATCCGACCCCAAACCGCCAGAGAATGATCACATACCCGACCGCGTTGGCCAGCTCCACGAGGGGGTAGCGCGGCGAGATGCGGGCGCGGCACGCCCGGCATCGTCCTCCCAACAGGAGGTAGCTGACGATCGGCACATTGTCGCGCGGCGCGATCGGAGCCGAGCAGGCCGGGCAATGGGATCCCGGCCAGATGATCGACTCCCGTCGTGGAAGACGGTGGATGCAGACATTGAGAAAACTGCCGATGATCGCCCCAACCACGAACGTCACCAGGTAGGGCATCAGGGGCGTCATGCTGTCTCCCGGAACAAGCCGGCGGTCCGACGCGCGCGGCGAGCCTCACGCGACACGACGACCCCGGGCGCGCGTAAGTCAGGAAGCCACGACCGACCGATCACAGTTCCGTACTGTCCCGCGCGTGTTGCCCTGGGCACTGCATCCTCATCGTATGGCAAATCTCCATTTACTTTTCTTACCGAGGCCTGTTATAATTTCCTACATATTTCGTCCATCCTACTGTGACGAGCCGGTGTGGTTCATGCGCGGCTCGAGCCAGCACGAGGAGAATCGCCCGATGGGAACTTCGAGGTCCATGTCGAGAAAACGAGCCGGGAGAAAGCGTCGTGAGATGGCTCTGCCGCTGCGACGTAAGCGCCCGGAGGCCCTGACCAGACGCGAACAGGAAATTCTCCAGCTCATCTGGTCCGGCCTGAAGAACAAGGAAATCGCACAGCGTCTCAAGATCAGCGTCAAGACGGTCGAGGCGCACCGTGCCAATATGATGAAGAAGGTCCGGGTCTCCAACACCGCCCAGCTTCTGAAGGCCGCGCTTCAGGGAGGCATGATCGGGGTCCGGTGAGCCTCTGCCGCGCCGGATCATCCGCTGCGCTGCCGAACCGCTTCAAAAAGCGCGATCGCCGCCGCCGCCGACACGTTCAGCGAGGAGATCCGTCCCAGCATGGGAATGCGTGCCCTCTCGTCGCAGGCCTGTAGCACCCCCGGGCGAACCCCCTTCCCTTCCCCGCCCAGCACCAGGGCCACCGGTCCGCGCAGATCCAAGGCCGTGTAAGGTTTCGATGCAGCCGCGTCCAGCCCGTACACCCACACCCCTTCGGCTTGCAGCGCTTCGATCAGCCGCGACACATTAGAGATTCGGGCAACCCGGAGATGCTCCAGCGCGCCGGCCGAAGACTTGGCCACAGTCGCCGTCAGTCCAACCGCGCGACGCTCGGGGATAAACACGCCGTGGGCCCCTGCCGCCTCTGCGGTTCGCAGCACCGCACCCAAATTGTGCGGGTCCTCGACCCCATCCAGAATCACCAGAAACGGCGGCTCGCCGCGTCGGCGGGCATAATCCAGGATCTCCTTCTGGTCCGCGTAGCCCTTCGATGCCACCAGGCCAATGACACCCTGATGCTTGCCCTCCGGAACAAGCCGGTCCAGCGCCGCCCGAGGCTCGAGGTGGACCGGAACCCCTGCGGACCGAGCCTGCCGGACGAGGTCCGCAAATTGACGATCAAGCCGGATCACCAACAGGCGCAACAGCGGCCTGGCGCCGGAGCGGAGAGCCTCCCGCACCGCATGCAGGCCGTAGAGGAGGTCTGGCGACTTAGCGCTTCCAGCGGCTGGTGCCATCCGGCCGATCTTCGATGATAATGTCATGAGATTTGAGAAACTCACGGATTTCATCCGCTCTCTTGAAATCTTTCCGCCGTCTGGCTTCGGTGCGTTCCTTGACTTTCGACTCGACCTCCTCGTCTGCCAGACCCCTTACACCAATATCAGAGAGATCAACATTAAATCGCCATTTCTCCAATTGAAACAGCCCCATCACGGAACCAAGCAAACGAAACTGCTGACGAGCCTGCTCCCTGGCTTTGGTCGAGAGACCGGTTTCTAACAACTTGTTCACGCCACTGCGAAGTCCCTGCAACTCCGCAACTGCCGCCGGAGTATTGAAGTCATCGTCCATCGCCTGCTCAAAAGCCAAGCGGGTTCGTTCGATGGCGGTTGTAAGTTTCTCGTTAACCGGGCCTGTTGTCTTGCCGCGTTCTTTCAGACGATTGAACAGATCATAAAATCCATCCAACGAAGACTTGGCTTCCCTCAATCCTTGATCGGAAAACTCTAAAGGGCTGCGATAATGATTCGTCAGCAGAAAATAGCGAAGTATCTCGCCGGTAAGATCCTCAGACCACTCCGACTTCTCGAAGATTTCTCGAATCGTGAAGAAGTTCCCTAACGACTTGGACATCTTCTCCTGGTTGACCTGCACGAAACCGTTGTGCACCCAGTAGCGGGCGAACTGCTTTCCGGTCGCGGCGCAGGACTGCGCGATCTCGTTCTCGTGGTGGGGGAAGATGAGGTCCATCCCTCCACCGTGGATATCAAAGGTCTTGCCGAGATGCTTCATCGACATGGCTGAACATTCAATGTGCCACCCGGGCCGGCCCCGCCCCCAGGGACTGTCCCAGCCGGGCTCCCCGGGCTTTGAGGATTTCCAGAGGGCGAAGTCCATCGGGTTCCGTTTTCGCTCATCCACTTCGACTCTGGCCCCCGCCTGCATGTCCTCCAGTTTCCGTTTCGAGAGCGCGCCGTACGCCGGGAATTTCTGAACTTGAAAGTACACGTCGCCATTCACTTGGTACGCGACACCTTTGCGGGCCAGCGCTCGCACCAATCCAATGATGTCGGCCATATGCTTGGTCGCCCTCGGCTCCACCGTCGCTCGCCCGATCCCAAGCCGTTTCATGTCGCGATAGTAGGCTTTGATATATTTCGCCGTCACTGCTTGCCAGGGAATTCCGAGTTCCTTGGCACGGTTGATGATTTTGTCATCCACGTCTGTAAAATTTTTTACGAAGGTGACTTTGAAATTGCAGTATTTCAGATACCTGCGAATGGTCTCGAAAACCAGCGCACTGCGTGCGTGGCCGAGGTGACACTCATCGTAGACCGTCACCCCGCACACGTACATCCGGACTGCCTTCGGCACGAGGGGTCTAAAGACCTCCTTCAGGCCCGTCATGGTATTGTAGATCTTCAGCATGAGGACTTACCTGGCTCGCCTGGTCTTGGCGGACCTGGCTCGCGCGCGACCGGACACTCCTCGCCACCCCTTGCCGCTCTGCAGCTCCGGCCCCCAGCCCCGGAGCCTTTCCAGGGCCGCGTGGTGAGTGATGTCCAGGTGAATGGGCGTGATCGAGACCATCCCGAGGCGCACCGCTTCATGGTCGGAATCCTTCTGCCGATCCCAGGTGACTCGCGTACCCGCGATCCAATAGTACTTGCGCCCGTGCGGATCCACCTTCTCGACGATCGGATCATCGAACCGGCGGCGACTCAGCGTGGTCATGCGGACCCCCGCGATCGAGGCCAGCGGGCGATCCGGCACATTCACGTTCAGCAGGGTTTCTTCCGGCAAGCCATACCGGAGCACCATCTTCGCCACCCGAACTGCATAGATCGCCGCGACTTTGAAGCGAAAGAATCGACCGCCTTCCTGGGAGATGGCAATCGAGGGCACACCCAGGATAGTTCCCTCCAAGGCCGCCGCAACCGTGCCGGAGTAGGTGACGTCGTCGCCGAGGTTGACCCCTTGATTGATGCCTGAGACCACCAGCGCAGGCGGCACCGGCAAGAGTTTCTTTAAGGCCAGGTTGACGCAGTCGGTCGGCGTCCCATTGATTGAGAACATCTGCTTGCCCGCCCGATTGATGCGGAGCGGTTTGTGCAGCGTCAGCGCGTGCCCGATCGCGTTCCGTTCGCGGTCGGGCGCGACTACCCACACGTCGCCCAAGGCCCTCATCGCCACGATCAGCGCGAGCAGACCCGGAGAGGCGATCCCGTCGTCGTTGGTGACCAGAATCTTCACGTCACGGCCAGGAATAAAAAAAGCTGCACTGGGCAGCTTTCAGAAGCCCACAAGGTTTTCTGCAGCGCCCTTCTTGAGGCCTATCAGGCGCTGCATCGCTAGCGCGATTCCAGAGAACCACGCGCTGAAAACAGAAGCCCATCCGGTTTCATGCAGCGCCCCCATTGAAGCCTATCAGGCGCTGCATCGCTAGCGCGGTTGGTCGGGGCGAGCCGATTAGGTCTTCGGGGCCAGGCTCGTGCCTGCCCTCAGACCGGCCAGCTCGCTGCCGGGCCGACCATGGCCTCTTCCTCCCTATTCGGTCGGCGCTCGCTGGCTTCAAATCGGCTCAACGCGCGTCACGCTAGGTATGGCTTGCCAACCGAAGCGACAGTGTTGGCCCGCCGTCGCTCAAGCTATGGCGGGCAACCATCGCTGTCGCGAAGGTTGGTCGGGGCGAGCCGATTTGAACGGCCGACCTCTCGCACCCCAAGCGAGTGCGCTACCAGGCTGCGCTACGCCCCGACTCAATTGCACTGAGCTGACCGCTGAGAGGCTACCGAGGATCGTATGACTGCAGAATCTTCAAAATGGCGTGCAACGAACCCTTGACCCGCCCGACCGCCTCCCGGGGGCTCAGCCGGACGTTTTTCCGCCGTCCCCGCCTCGACCAAAATCGCTTGGCGCCAGCGAGCGTGTACCCTTCGTCGTAGAGCATGCGTTTGATTTCCAGTATCGTTTCGATGTCCCGCTGGACGTAGACTCGCTGGTGCCCTCGGCTCTTGCGGGGCTTGAGAAAGCTGAACTCCGATTCCCAGAACCGCAAGACGTAGGCCGGAAGTTTCGTGATTTCACTGACCTCGCCGATCTTGTAGAAGACCTTGCTGCCCAGCCTGGGCTCAGATGCCATCACCGGCCCTCGCGCCTCACTTGCGCGGTGAAGCGACCCTTTGCCCTTCGAGATCAATTCACGTATTTCTTGAAGACTTGGCTCGGGCGGAAGGTGACGACTCGCCGCGGGGTGATCCCGATCTCCTCGCCCGTCCGCGGATTTCGGCCCTTTCGTGCCCCCTTGCTTCTCACCACGAAGTTGCCGAACCCGGCGATCTTGACCGACTCGCCTTTGTAGAGGACTGACTTGAGAAGATTGAGGATGAGTTCAACAATATCCGCAGCCTCTTTCTTAGACACCCCGACTTTCTCATAGATCTCGTTGGCGATGTCAGCCTTTCTCATACCTTCCCCCTTCGGCTCTCTCCCGATTATCTCGCTTGCTAAGGTGCTGAAAAAGACCCTGTTCGAATCGGTTGGAATTCTTCTCGCCTACATCCTCTCGAAAGAGACGGAACTAGGCGTTAAGATTTTGCCATAAATTACGTGAGGTTATCTCTTCTGTCAAGGGAATTTCTGGTCTAGTGGTGGGTGGCGGCCTGCCTGGGTCAGCGGCCATCCTGCAGGAGTTTGTATTCGATGCTGTCCGCCAGAGCTTGCCAGCTGGCCTCCATGATGTTCTCCGATACGCCGACGGTGCCCCATTTTTCCTTGTGGTCACCCGATTCGATCAGCACCCGCACTTTCGACGCGGTCCCACGGCTGGCGGCAAGCACTCGCACCTTGTAGTCCAGCAGCGTGACTTCCCGCAACTGCGGGTAGAATTTCTCCAAGGCCTTTCGAAGCGCATGATCCAGCGCGTTGACCGGCCCGGCTCCCACTGCCGCGGTATGCTCCACCGCCTCTCCGACCCGGACCGTCACGGTCGCTTCCGAGATCGGCGCCTGACCAGCCTCCCGTTTCTCCACAATCACCCGAAACCCGAGGAGTTCGAACGAGGGCTTGTGCCGACCGACCGCCTTTCTCATCAGCAGTTCGAAGGACCCTTCGGCCCCTTCGAACTGATACCCTTGATTCTCAAGCTCCTTGAGTGTTTCCAAAAGCTGCTTCAGCTTGACGTTGTCCTTGGACAGCCTGATCCCATACTCTTCCGCCTTTCCCAGCAAGCCGCTTCGACCGGCATAGTCGGAGACGAGCATACGCTGACGGTTCCCCACCAGCCCTGGGACAATATGCTCGTAGGTCGCCGGATTTTTCTGGACCGCATGGATGTGGACGCCTCCCTTGTGGGCGAAGGCGGAATCGCCCACATAGGGCTGGTGCTTGCTCGGCATCAGATTGGCGATCTCGCTCACAAAGCCGGACACCTCCCTCAGGCGTGCCAGACGACGATTCCCCAGCGCCGGCCGCGTCATCTTGAGTTCCAGGTTGGGCAAGATCGAGCACAGGTTCGCATTCCCACACCGCTCGCCGATGCCGTTGATGGTCCCCTGGACCTGGACGATTCCCGCCTCGACCGCCACCAGCGAGTTGGCCACCGCCATCTCCGTATCATTGTGCGCGTGGATGCCCAAGGGCACCGTGTACTCTCCTTTGACGATCTCGCAGATTTCTTTGATCTCCCACGGCATCGTTCCACCGTTCGTATCGCACAGGATCACTCGCTCCGCGCCAGCTTCAATCGCCCGCCGCAGCGTCTGCAGCGCGTAGTCGGGATTGGCTTTGTAGCCGTCGAAGAAATGTTCCGCGTCATAGAACACGTACCGTCCTTTGGAGCGCAAATAGGCGATGGAATCGCCGATGATCTCCAGATTCTTGGCCAGCGTGATCCCCAGCGCATCGGTCACATGGAGGCCCCAGCTCTTCCCGAACAGCGTGATCGTGTCTGTTTCCGCCCTGAGCAGGCCCTCGATGTTCGGATCCTTCTGGACCCGATTGCTGGCCTTGCGCGTCGAGCCGAAAGCCACCACCTTCGCATGCTTCAGGGGAGTGGTCTTCATGATGCGGAAGAATTCGATGTCTTTCGGGTTCGCGCCCGGCCAGCCGCCCTCGATGTAGTGCACGCCGAGGTCGTCCAGCTTCTGCACAATCAGGACCTTGTCATCGACTGAGAAGCTGACATCCTCAGCCTGGGCTCCGTCCCGCAGCGTGGTGTCGTAGATCTCGAGTGTCGGCGAGAGGCGAGAGCTCGTTCCCTCCCTGGAGACCCACGCCCCGCCTGCCGCGCTCTTCTTCGTTCTTCCCATAGTGCCTACTCCCCCGACCACTTCGTGCCCGGCGCCACTCGCCTCGTGTCTACGAGGTTCATGACGATGCCGTGTCCAATCCGAATGCCGCGTGCAGCGCGCGCAGCGCGGGCTCAAGAGACATCTCGTGAATGACGCAGGAGATTTTAATTTCTGAGGTGCTGATCATCATGATGTTCACACCATCACGGGCCAGCACGTCAAACATGCGGGCGGCGACCCCGGAGTGCGAACGCATGCCGACCCCCACCAGGGACACCTTGGCGATAGACTCGGTGACGGCTACCGATTTCGCGTCAATCTCCTTCGCCACCCGCTGAACCAGGTCCACCGCCTTGCCCAGATCAGCCCGCGGCACGGTAAACGAGATATCCGTGAGTGAGGCCTGACTCACGTTTTGAATGATCATGTCCACGACGATATTGGCCGCGGCCACAGGACCGAAAATACGAGCGGCGATCCCGGGCCGATCCGGAACCCCGATAATAGTGATCTTGGCTTGATTTCGGTCGCCGGTCACGCCGGACACCGCCACCCGCTCCATATCTGCGTCTTCTTTGGTCACGAGCGTTCCCTTCCCTTCCTTGAAGCAAGATTTGACTTCCACGGGCACACCGTAACGTGCGGCAAACTCGACCGAACGACTCTGCAATACCTTGGCTCCCAGGCTTGCAAGCTCGAGCATCTCCTCGTAGGAGACCTTATCCAGTTGGCGGGCCGATGGCACGATGTTCGGGTCGGCCGTATAGACCCCATCCACGTCCGTGTAAATAATGCACCGATCCGCCTTCAGCGCCGCCGCTAACGCCACAGCAGTCAGATCGGACCCGCCGCGTCCCAGCGTGGTGACATCGGAGCGCTCATTGATCCCCTGAAACCCCGCCACGACCGGGATGATCCCTTCGGCCAGCGCCTCTCTGATCCGCTCCGCGGTGACCTTGGCGATCCGCGCCTTGGTGTGCGTGCTGTTCGTGATGATGCCCACCTGCCGGCCGGTAAACGACCTCGCGTTGATCCCGCGCCCGCGGAGATCCATGGCCAGGAGCGCGATGGTGACGCGCTCTCCGGTGGATAAGAGCAGGTCCATTTCCCGTTCATCCGGACACGCGGTGATCTGATGGGCCAGCTGCACCAGACGGTCGGTCTCACCGCTCATGGCGGAGAGCACTACGACCAGATCATGTCCCGCCTGACGCGCTTCCGCCACTCGCTCCGCCACGCGGTGAATCCGGTCAACGCTCCCCACGGAGGTCCCGCCGTACTTTTGAACAATCAAGGCCATCTTGGAACCAGGTGATGGGCGATAGGTTATGGGCCGGATAACGGCTGGGGTTCCCCTCGTCCTATCGCCGATTGCCTATCGCCTATTGCCACGGGCTTAGCCATGCGCAAGTAACCGAGCCATCAGCCGGGTGGTGTCCCGAACCTTGTCTTGTGCCGCTTCGGCGTCCGTTTCGCTGAATCCCCGCCCAGCCGATCGTTCCTGCGTGACCGGTCCGGCGTACAGCACGTACGGAATCGGGGGAATGGTGCGCGCCTGGCTGCCTCCAACGGCAGGGTGATCGCACACCAACAGGAGACGGTGGGCGCCCAGCTTCGGCAGGCCCTCCAGGAGAGTTCGGACGGTATTCCGATCGAACTCCTCCACGATTTTCAGCTTCGCCTTCGGATCACTCGCTTGCCGCGCCTCACTCGGCGGCTCGACATGGACATAGACAAGGTCCTTCCTCGCGAGTTCCCGTAGGGCTGTCTCGGCCAGACCGAGAAAGTCCGTTCCGCCAGCCTCTCCCGACGCAGACACCTCGACCCCCTCAAGCCCGGCGCAGATGCCGATCCCTCGAATGAGGTCCCCGGTTGACAGGAGTGCTCCGGTGATCTGGTGCTGTTCGGTCAGCTTCGGCAGTCGCGGCGGCCGGCCCTGCCCCCAGAGCCAGAGGCAGTTGGCCGGCTTCAGCCCGGCCTCTCGTCGTTGTTCGTTGACCGGATGATCACGCAAGATCACCAATGAGGCGTCCATCACTTGCCGCAAGATCTCGGCGCCATCCCCGTTCGGGAGGGACGACCCGATCGGTCGGCCCACCACCTCGTGGGGGTTGACGCAGGTCGCTCGAACCTTCCCGCCGACCCAGACCATCAGGTGTTGATGCCCGCGACCCGGGTAAAACTGGATCGCCTCAGAACCGAGCTGCTCGTTCACTGCATCAATCAACTCGCGGGCCTCCTCCGTCGTCACGGCGCCGGCCGTCGCGTCATCCATAGTCACCTGGGGCCCCAGCTTCTTCACCTCGTCACGCCACGGCCCCTCCTGGGGTGCCTGATTGGACCGGAGCGTGACCATGCTGCACCGGAAGGCCACATCATGCTCGCCTAACGCGACTCCCAAGCTCGCAGCCTCGAACGGGGCGGGGCCGGAATGGTATTTGCGCGGGTCGTACCCCAGTACTGCCAGGTAGGTCGCGTCGGGGCCGGGGGCGAGACCTTCCGTCGCGATCGTCGCCAGCCCGAGTTCTCCGTTGCGCGCCAGGAAGTCCAGCGAAGGCGTGGCCGCCGCCTGCAAGACTGTGTGTCCGCCGAGATCCTGATGGGCCGTGCCCGCCATTCCATCACCGTGCACGATCACATATTTCATGGTCATCTGTCATGTGGAGACCCCGGCCTGCCGGAAGGCCGGGTCGGGTCCCCCTCTCCTCTCCCTTCCCTTACAGATTGAGCCGCCGGATCACCTCATCCCGGCTCGCCTTGATCGTGGGCGGCTGGCGAGAAACGCTGAGGGCCGTGTCGGCATCCTTCAACCCATGACCGGTCAGGGTGCACACCACAACGTCCCCCTCCCGAATCATGCCGCTCCGGCCCATCTTGATGACGCCCGCCACCGACGCGGCGGAGGCCGGCTCGCAGAACACACCCTCCTCAGCCGCGACCAATCGGTACGCCGCCAGGATCTCCTCGTCCGTCACCATGTCAATCTTGCCGCCCGACTCGTCCACCGCCCGGAGCGCCGACTGCCAGCTTGCCGGATTGCCGATCCGAATGGCGGTTGCGACGGTCTGCGGTTCTTCGACCACCTTGCCCAGCACGATGGGGGCAGCACCCGCCGCTTGAAAGCCCAGCATGCGGGGCAGGCGGGCGATCTGGCCCGCAGCTTTGTATTCCTGATACCCCAGCCAGTAGGCGGTGATATTGCCGGCGTTGCCGACCGGCAGCGCATGGACCGTGGGGGCGAAGCCCAGCCGGTCGCAGACCTCGAAGGCCGCGGTCTTCTGGCCGGCAATTCGGAACGGGTTGATCGAATTGACCAGTTCAATCTTGTGCGTTGCCGTAATCTCCTTGACGATCGACAGGGCCTGATCGAAGTTCCCCTCGATCTGGATGACGGTCGCCTGGTGCATCATGGCCTGAGACAGTTTCCCAAGCGCGATCTTGCCGGCCGGGATCAGCACGTAGACCGCGAGCCCGGCGCGGGCGCCATAGGCTGCAGCCGACGCTGAGGTGTTGCCCGTGGAGGCACACATCACGGCCCGTGCCTTCGATTCGAGCGCTTTGGAGATCGCCAGGGTCATGCCGCGATCTTTGAACGAACCGGTGGGGTTGGCGCCCTCGAACTTCAGATACAGCTCGATGCGGGAGTCCAGGTGCCGGGCCAGGCGCCGGGCATGGATGAGAGGGGTGTTGCCCTCCCCAAGCGTGACGACCGGAGTCTGGTCGCCGACCGGGAGAAACTTCCGGTATTCTTCGATCACGCCGCGCCAGTGAATCATGGCTGCCAGACCGGGTGATGGCTGGGATCGTATCGGTGGGGGCACATGCGTTACTCGTCATGCCCCTCGACGCGGATGAGAGTGGTGGGCTCCGAAATGAAGGCCATCCGATCGATCTCGTGCAGTGCCGCCTGCACCTGCCGCTCTTTCGCGACATGGGTCATGATGACCACCGGCACCGTCTGGCCCTCCTGGCGCCCCTTTTGAAGAACGGACGAGATGCTGATGCCCTGTCGCCCCAACACGCCCGAGATTTGTGAGAGCACTCCCGGACGGTCCAGCACCATGAAGCGCAGGTAATACAAGCTGTCGATGTCCTCCATCGGCCTGATGCGGAGCGGGCGACGCTGTTCGCGCTGAAAGGAGGCGCACGGCACCCTCCCCGACGCCCCCAGCAGGAGATTCCTCGCCAACGCGATCACATCGCTGACCACGGCGCTTCCGGTCGGCATCGACCCGGCTCCCTGTCCGTACAACACGATGTCCTGGACCGCGTCCCCGACCAACTGGATCGCGTTGTACACGCCCTCGACCTGGGCGATCGGCGACGTGGTGGGAATCATGGTGGGGTGGACACGCGCTTCGATCTCTCCATCCAGAAACTTCGCGATGCCCAGCAGCTTCACCGTATACCCGAACTCCTTCGCATAGGCGATATCCAGCGGGGTGATGCGGGTAATCCCCTCCGTATAGATCTCCTTGAAGTTGACGGGGGTGCCGTACGCCAGATTCACCATGATGGCCAGCTTATGCGCCGAGTCGATCCCGGCCACATCAAACGTCGGGTCAGCTTCGGCGTACCCGGCCCGCTGCGCTTCGGCCAGCACCTCCTGGAAACCGTGTCCTTCCCGTGTCATTCGGCTGAGGATGTAGTTTGAGGTCCCGTTGATGATGCCGTAGATCGACAGGATCGTGTTGGCCGCCAGTCCTTCGGTCAGCGCGCGAATCACCGGAATGCCGCCACCCACGCTGGCTTCAAAGGCCAGGTCCACCCGATGGCGGGCGGCCGCCTCAAACAGCTCTTCGCCATGGACCGCCAGTAGCGCCTTGTTGGCCGTCACGATGTGTTTGCCCTTCGCCATCGCATCCAGGATCAGGCGCTTGGCGGCGTCATGGCCCCCGATCAGCTCGAGCACAATGTCGATCTCCGGGTCATCCAGCACCGCCCGAACGTCCGACGTGAGCACCCCCGCCGGCAGACGGATCCAGCGATCGGTCGTCAGATCCAGGTCCGCCACCCGGACCAGCTCGACCGGCACGCCGACACGCCGTTGGATCAGCGCGGCATTGCTCAGCAGAATTTTGGCCACGCCGGTTCCGACGGTTCCGAGTCCGACCAGGCCGACACAGACACGCCGCTTCATCGCGGTCCGCCCTCCAGCTTCAGCACCTTCTTGATGCCACGCACCGCCTGGTGAATCCGGTGCTCATTTTCAACCAGTGCAAACCGCACGTACTCATCTCCTCCCTCCCCGAATCCGATTCCGGGGGAGACGGCCACCTTGGCGTCGCGCAACAGCAGCTTCGAAAACTCGAGTGACCCCATGCCGCGGTAGGGAGGCGGAATGCGGGCCCAGACGAACATCGTGGCACGCGGCTTCTCGACCGGCCATCCGATCCGGTTGAGCCCGCGCACCAGTTCGTTCCGACGCCGCTGATAGCGGGCCACCGTCTCTTTCACACAGTCTTGGGGCCCGTTCAACGCGATGATACTGGCGATCTGGATCGGCTGGAAGATCCCGTAATCCAGGTAGCTCTTGATCTTGGCCAAGGCTCCCACCATTTCGCGGTTTCCGACGCAGAACCCGACTCGCCAGCCCGGCATGTTGTAACTCTTCGAAAGCGTGTAGAACTCCACACCGATATCCTTGGCTTCCGGGACCTCAAGCAGACTCGGCGCACGGTATCCGTCAAACACGAGGTCGGCATAGGCCAGGTCATGCACCACGAGGACGTTGTGTTCCTTGGCGAACGCCACCACCTTCTTGAAGAACTCCAGATCCACCACCGCCGTGGTCGGGTTATGCGGGAAGTTGATCACGAGCACGCGCGGCCGCGGCAGGGTCTGGCGATAGACGCGCGTCAGATCATCGAAAAAATCACTGTCCGGTCGGAGCTCGATGCCGCGGACCTCTCCCCCGGCAATGATGACGCTATACGTATGGATCGGATACGTGGGGGTGGGCGTCAGGACCACATCGCCCGGATCCATCATGGCCAGTGCCAAGTGTGCAATGCCGTCCTTCGACCCGATCGTGACGATCGCCTCGCTCTCCGGGTCGAGGTCCACATCGTACCGGCGCTTATACCAGCCCGTGATCGCGTGGCGGAGCTTCGTGATGCCCCGCGAGGCTGAATAGCGATGGTTCTTGCCCTTCTTCGCGGCCTCAATCAGTTTGTCAACGATGTGTGGCGGGGTCGGCTGATCCGGGTTCCCCATGCCGAAGTCAATGATGTCCTCGCCTCGACGGCGGGCATCAAGCTTGAGAGCCTGGACCTGCGCAAAGACGTAGGGTGGGAGCCGATCTATGCGGTAGAACCCCTGCACACTCTCCTCGATGGTCGGACCAGGCAGCCCGACCGAACGCCTCCCCCTCCGCCGCGAGGAAAAAGTTGCCTCATTCTAATGCACCCCACCCATTCAGTCAATTTTAATCCGGTGTTCTGAGGATTTCGTCCCACAGCGGGGCTGGGCTTGAAGCCGAGCGGCGCCCCATCAACGGGATGGCCCTTGCTACCCTCTGATCTTTTTTGTCATAATGGCCCACGGTGTGCAAGTTTATGATTTAGCTGTCGTTCTTCATCAGTCGCGATTAGGAAGAACGATGGGCTTCTTCATGCTTCACGAGCCCAGGGGGAGGCCATGGCGAGGCTGGGTGTCAACATTGACCATGTCGCAACGCTCCGGCAGGCCAGAGGAGGGCGCGAACCGGACCCCGTGGCAGCCGCCGTGTTGGTAGAACTGGCCGGCGCCGATGGCTTGGTGGTCCACCTGCGCGAAGATCGCCGGCATATCCAGAATCGAGACCTCTCGCTCCTGCGCGAGATCGTCCAGACCAAGCTCGATCTGGAGATGGCGGCCGATGAGGCCATGGCCAAGATTGCGCTGAGCGTGAAACCCCACTTGGTGACGCTGGTACCGGAACGACGTCAGGAACTGACCACCGAGGGCGGACTCGATGTCGCGGCTCAGCGGGATCGTGTTCAGCACATTGTGGACTTGCTCCACGACGGTGGGATCCCGGTAAGCCTCTTCATTGATCCCGACACCAACCAGATCAAGGCTGCCCATCGCCTCTCCGTGGATTATGTCGAGATTCATACCGGTCGGTACGCCAATGCCAGGCGGCTCAAGGAGGAAGAGGCCGAGTTCGAAGCGATCGCCCAGACGGCAAAGCTGGCGTACAAGTTGGGGATGGGCGTGAGCGCCGGGCATGGGCTCAACTACCGCAACGTGAAGCGGTTGACTCAGATTCAGGAGATCGTGGAGTACAACATTGGCCATAGCATCATCGCCCGCGCCGTGATGATCGGTCTTGAGGCTGCGGTGCGGGAGATGAAGGCGATCATCAGCTGACGCTTCACGCGCTTGCGCACCGGAGCGCTTCAGCGCGCAGGTGTTTCACGCTTCACGAATTTGGCATGAAGATCGTCGGCATCGGACTGGATCTGGTCAAGATTGCGCGGATCCGCGCCAGCATGGAGCGGTGGCACGACCGCTTTCTCCTGAGGCTGTATACGGAGGCTGAGCAGCGTGACTGCCTCGCTCGAGCCTCTCCCTACGCCTCCTTGGCTGGACGCTTCGCCGCGAAGGAAGCGATCCTCAAGGCGCTGGGTACCGGCTGGTCCGCCGGGGTGCGCTGGGTGGACATCCAGGTGCTGAATGACAGGACAGGAAGACCGATCGTCACAGTCGGCGGCCAGGTGGGCGCGTTGATCCGCGAGGCCGGGGTCACCCGCATCCACATCAGCCTGTCGCATGATTCCGAATATGCCGTTGCCCAGGCGGTCTTGACTCAAGATAGCTAACAGCGTGCAGCGCAGAGCTGGCAGCGCTGAGTGGGTCGGCACATCAGCATGTTCAAGTCTTCTTCCCTGACACGCGGCTAGCTATTCGCTACCGGCTTTAGGCTGCTCGCTTTTTCTATGAAAATCGTCACCGCCGCCCAAATGCAGGCCCTGGACCGTTTGGCCATCACGCAGGCCCGCATCCCCAGCCTCGCGTTGATGGAGAGGGCCGGGGCAGCCGTGGTGGCGGCCATGGAGGAGACGTTCGGACCGCTGGCCGGCAAGTCCGTGGCCGTCGTCTGCGGAAAAGGACATAACGGCGGAGACGGGTTCGTCGTGGCACGACTGCTGCGGCGCAACCGGGCCCGCGTTCGGGTGCTGCTTCTGCACCGGACTACGGACCTGGCCAGCGATGCCAAGACCATGTTTCGGCGGTTCGCAAACACGGCGGCTGCCACGGCCCTGCAGGTCTGCCCTTCGACCCATCAACTCGAGAAGGTGCTGACCTCCAGCGACCTGATCGTGGATGCCTTGTTAGGGACCGGTCTCTCGGCGCCCGTCCGGGGTCCGTACTTGGAAGCTATCGAGACCATCAACCTTGCCGCACACCCCTCGCGGCCGGTCATTGCCGTGGACCTCCCGTCGGGCATTCATGCCGACACGGGAGCCGTCCTTGGTGCCGCGGTCAGGGCCACACTCACCGTCACCTTCGCGTTGCCTAAACTTGGCCTGTACGTCGGCGCCGGCATCGATCATGCCGGGACCGTCCGGATCGCGGATATCGGCATTCCGCAGTCGTACGCAGATCGTGTCGAGAGCCGGATCTCCCTCATCGACTCGAGCGCCGTCCTCGACCATCTTCCTCGCCGCATTCCCTCGTCGCACAAAGGCGCCTATGGGCACGCCGGCATCATCGCCGGGTCGGTCGGCAAGACCGGGGCCGCGGCGCTCGCCGCACAGGCCGCCCTTCGAGTGGGCGCCGGCCTCGTCACGGTCGCGACCCCGGCGAGCGTGAACGATACGCTCGAAGCGAAACTGCTGGAGGCGATGACCATCCCCATGCCGGAGACGAAAGCGCGCACCTTGGCCCGGTCCGGCCTGGACCGCCTCCTCGCATTCATCCGCGATCGCACGGCCGTGGCGATCGGCCCAGGTCTCACGACCCATCCGGAAACCGTCGAACTGGTTCACGCGTTGGTCGCCCAGATGGACAAACCCGCCGTGCTGGACGCCGACGCGTTGAACGCGCTCGCCGGTCGCCAGGCGCTCCTCGCGAGCTGCAAAGTTTCTCCTATCCTGACCCCTCATCCCGGGGAGATGGCGAGACTGGAGGAAGATGCCACGCCTCAGTCGGTCAATGCCGATCGGATCGGCACGGCCTCGCGGTTTGCCCAAGGACGCGGGGTGATCCTGGTGTTGAAGGGGGCGAGGACGGTCGTGGCGCACCCCGATGGACGCATCGCGATCTGCCCGACCGGCAACCCTGGTATGGCCACGGCCGGCACCGGCGATGTGTTGACCGGGATCATCGTCGGCCTGCTGGCCCAACGACTCGACGCATGGGACGCCGCCTGTGCCGGCACATACCTTCATGGCCTGGCGGGGGATTTGGCGGCCGCTCAGCTGGGGCCCGCAGGCATGATCGCGGGCGATGTGATCGAGCGAATTCCGCATGCCCTTCAGCAGGCCATCGCGCCGTAGCGCCGTTCCGACTATTTTCGCACTTGAGTACCTGAAGAACCGGCTTGCCAGATCTTTGGCCCGAGAAAGAGCCGAGGAGTTGGAACGGCACTAGCGTGAGACCGCCCCGGCTGCGACGTCCAGCGAGTAAGACGCCGGTTGAATGGGGAGCTCGCTCCAGCTCCGCGACCGAGACCGAGCGTCTTGGACGCACCATCGGCGCATCGGTGCGGGGAGGTGAAGTGGTGGCCCTCTACGGTGAGCTGGGAACCGGAAAGACCGTGCTGGTGCGCGGGATCGCAGCCGGGCTCGGCGTGTCCCCTCGCGCCGTCAGCAGCCCCACCTTCGTCTTGATCCATGAATACCCCGGCCGTCTCCCTCTGGCGCACGCGGACCTCTACCGTCTCGACGCGCCGACCGAGCTTCAGCATGTGGGTCTGTCGGATTACCTGGACGGCCGCAGAGTGGTGGTCATTGAATGGGCTGACAAGGCCGGCGGCGACCTCCCGCCGGACCGCCTGGAGGCACACCTGGCTCACCGCGGCACGACCGGTCGAAAGATTCTCCTGAAGGCCACCGGGTCGCAGTCCCGGCAACTCCTCACCCGCATCAGGCAGGCGCGCGCCAGTTGCGGCCTGCGGTCCAAGGGGACGGAGCGGACACCATGAGAGTGATGTGGGCGCCCTGGCGCATGGCCTACATCAAGAATGCCCGCAAGCCGACGGCGTGCATCTTCTGCTCCACGGCGAGGGAACGGCGGGACGAGGCCAACCTCCTGCTGCACCGGAGCGCGCACGGGTTCGTGATCATGAATCTCTTCCCGTACAATAGCGGGCATCTGATGGTGGCACCCTATGCGCACGTCAGGAGTCTGGAATCGCTCTCGGATGACAGCGCGCTGGACCTCATTCGATTGACGAACCTGTCCCTGGCGGTTCTGCGGGCCGAGATTCGACCCGAGGGGTTCAACGTCGGGATCAATCTCGGTCGGGTCGGCGGGGCTGGGATTGAAGCGCACGTACACCTGCACATTGTCCCCCGCTGGAACGGCGACACGAATTTCATGCCGCTGTTCTCGGAAACCCGGGTGATCCCTGAACACCTGCGGGCGACCTACCGCAAGCTGCGTGCGCAGTTTCGGAAGGCACTCGACCAGGAGCGAAGGCGCAACGGTGACCCCGTGATGCGCTCTATACGTCCGGCCCGGACTGGGGGCACGGCGAGCCGCCGTCCGAGGCGAGTTCGTCGCCGACCATAAGGCGGCTCCTATGATTAGGCTCATCGTGGTTCTGCTCCTGTTGGGACTGACGGTGACCTTCTTCCTCCAGAACCAGGAGCAGGAGGTCACGCTCCGGTACCTCTTCGGTCTCCGTTCCACCTCCGTGCTGATTTACAAGCCGATCCTGAGCGCATTCGCGGTCGGGATTCTCGTGACCTTCATTCTGCTGTTCCCCGCCTGGGTGCGGGGTCGGATCGAGCTGCGGCGGAAGACGAGGGCCCTCCAGGAGGCCGAGGCTGACTTGGAGGCACTGCGCGAGACCCTGGAGCGGACGTTGCACCCACCGGTTCGTCTCACCTCTGAAAAAAACGCCGAGGACCTGCCACATGCATGAAGTCGATCTCACACCCCTGATGCGGCAGTATCGGGAAATCAAGCAGGCCTACCGTGAGGCCATCCTCTTTTTCCGAGTCGGAGACTTCTATGAAATGTTCTACGAGGACGCGGAAGAGGCCTCCCAGCTTCTCTCGATTGCCTTGACCTCTCGGGACAAGGCCCGGGCGGACCCCGTCCCGCTCTGCGGGGTCCCCTACCATGCGGCAACCGGTTACATCGCGAAACTGCTCAAGGCCGGGCGGACGGTTGCCCTCTGCGATCAGGTGGAAGATCCCAAGCTGGCCAAGGGTCTCGTGCGCCGCGAGGTCGTTCGCCTGTACACGCCCGGCACCCTGGTCGACACCGAGTTGCTGCCTGGGACGGAGTCGAATTTCCTGGCCGCAGTGACCGCGTCACATTCGACCCACCCCTCCGCCTCCCTCCCTGCCTCGCGAGGCGGCAACCTGTTATTGGGGCTCGCGGCCCTCGACCTGTCCACCGGCCAGTTCTGGCTGAGGGAGTTCCACGGGGATCGGGCTCATGAAGACCTGCGCGACGAACTCTGCAGGCTGGAGCCAAAGGAGGTGCTGTGCCCCACGACCTTGGGGGAACCGACACACACACTTCTCAAGTCGCTCAGGGGGCCGCGCCTCTGCGCACAGGATCCGCCTTGCTTCGAGCTTGATGCCGCCGAGCGACTCCTGCGGGATCAGTTCGGGGTCGGCTCGCTGGACGGATTCGGGTGCCAGGGCCTGACCTCCAGCATTCAGGCGGCCGGCGCCATTGTACGCTACCTGCGCGAGACCCAGCCATCGGCGTGTTTCACCCATCTGCGAGATCTCAAAGTACGGCGCCCGGAGGGCGAGATGCACCTGGACAGCGCGACCATCCGGAATCTCGAGCTGATCCGACCGCTGGCCGATGGCGGGACGGACCAGAAGGGAACGACTCTGCTCTCGGTGCTTGACCGGACCGTCTCGGTGATGGGGGGTCGACTGCTTCGCGAGTGGATCCTCAGACCGCTCCTCACGCTGGCCCCCGTCCAGGCCAGGCTGGAGGCAGTGGCGGAACTCCTCTCGGATCTCCAAGCGCGCGCCGGGATCCGCCGAGC
Source organism: Nitrospirota bacterium (assembly GCA_020027965.1). Lineage (GTDB taxonomy): Bacteria > Nitrospirota > Nitrospiria > Nitrospirales > Nitrospiraceae > JAHRHE01. Next base: position 30,084 of record JAHRHE010000020.1, read on the forward strand.
ACTCAGGACGGTTCAGGATCTCGCCCGCCTGAGCAGTCGAGCCTCCCTGGGCGTGGCCAACCCGCGCGACCTGGTAGCGATCAAGCACTCGTTGGCTGCCCTCCCCGAGATCCGGGAGCTGCTGGTGCTGTTGCGGGCTCCTCTGCTGGTCGAGCTCTCCCGTTCCTGGGACGATCTGCGGGACGTACACGCGCGGATCGAGCAGGCCATCATCCCGGACGCCCCGGCCACCGTGCGGGACGGCGGGCTCATCCGGAACGGATACCACCCTCAAGTGGATGAGTTGCGGGAGACCGGTCGGGATGGAAGGGGATGGATCGCCAGGTTGGAAACCCAGGAACGGGAACGCACCGGCATCGATTCACTGAAGGTGCGATTCAACCAGGTCTTCGGCTATTACATCGAGGTCACCAAGCCGAACCTGGCCCGGGTGCCG
>JAHRHE010000217.1 GCA_020027965.1 Nitrospirota bacterium
CAAGCGTTCACCCAAGATGAAGTAAAAATTCCCCTTCCTCAAGGGCATGGGGTACCCTCAGGAGAAGCCCGATTTCGTCCAATATGGGGCTCCTTCAGCAATCTCTAGTCATTTTATCGAAGCCTTGGTGCACTAGGGAATGGAGAGTTGGATACAAAAAATCTCCACAAGATGGAACTAGATCACTTCGGGGACGCCAGCTGGTGGCAACAATTCAAAATCGAGTAATGCCCGGTTCAGAAATCAGGCAGATTTGTGGGGCCCCCGTGAAGGACTAGCACCCCCCGAGGACATCTCCGCCCATCGGTACTGCGACCTTCGTCTACGTATGATGTTGGCAGTGGCGCAAAGTCCCGACCAGGAGCAATCGCCAGCTGGCCAGCTTTAGCTCACTCCCGGCGCGATGTCGCCGATCCGATGGACGCAGATCGCAGCATCCCCGCCGGGTGCGATGTCGCCCGCGGTCTGGAAAGCTGCCATTGGAAGCACGGTCAGGGCCGTTACAAGGGCCAGGCCAACGAGGATTTGCGCAACTCATTAGCATGGGTCTTTCGAACAAGGAGATCGCACGACATCTCTCGATTGAAGTCCGAACAGTGAAAAACCACGTGCATAGTATCCTCGAGAAATTACAGGTACACCGACGCGGGGAAGCTGCAGCCCTGGTCATGGGACTTGAGCCGGCTGTTCGCGGAGCGGGAGTCTAGGTCGTCAGGTACTAGATCGGGGGAGGCCTTATGGGACTGGATCCTGGTCTGCAATTCCTAGACTGGCTCTGTATCCGAAGCTCTAGACCTTCGTGGTGGGAATGGCAACGTTCAGTCTTTCTTCAAGGAGGCCTATGATGTCGCTCGGTGAGCGGATCTCTGTGTGTAGAATGTAAGGGCTAGTTGCGCTCGCCGCCCACGCTGCTTGGAAGGTACCTCCTCCCCACCCCCTGGGGCACGGTGGCCGAAGTGGTCGACTCTTATTTCGGTACCACAGTTCCGCTGGCGGTCGATAGCCTGGTCACCAACACCACCCGTCGATTTGCGGGAGCCGGTGAGATGGTGAAGGAAGTCATCGAAGCACGGATCTACATCGGTATTCACTTCCGCGCGGCGGACGCAGATGGTGCCGCGCTCGGCCGGCGCACGGCCCGCTACATCCTGGACCGGTATTTCTTGCCGAGCTCGCATTGAGGCGAGGGCCGTGACTGCGCAACTATGAAAGAATGGATACACCACTTCGATATCAACCCCAAGGATGATCACGGCTGACGGCCAATTCGTGAAGGCGAGCGAGACGGAAAACGCCGATCTTTTCTGGGGTATGCGCGGCGCAGGCGGGAACTTCGGGATCGTTACGGAGTTCGAGTTCCGCCTCAACCCCCTCGGTCTCATTGTGCTCGCCGGACCAATCTACTGGCTCATGGAGCAGTCGCCTAACGTCTTGCGATTCTACCGCGACCGGATCGCTGAAGCCCCCGACGAGCTGACAACGATCGTCGTTCACCGTATGGTACCGGTGCTTCCTTTCATCCCTTCTGAACTCCACGGCAAGCTGGTCGTGAGCGTGGTGTGCTGCTATGCGGGACCCGTCGAAGAGGGTGAGAAGGTCGTGCGGCCGCTCAGGTCATTCGGGTCGCCGGTGCTGGATCTCTGTGTACCGAAACCCTTCATCGACCATCAGGCGCTATTCGACTCATGGCAAAATTGACGTCCTCAATGCGTAGGTGAAGCGCCTCTGATATTTCACAGTAGATTCTGATCCGAGCCGAAGGGCTAGATGTCTCTGGCATTCCCAGCTCCAGAAAGGGGTCTTGGGCCGTGCGTCAATTTGTGAAAACGACCCTCAGCTTGGTCGAGAGCATGTTGCTGGGTCAGACCGTCGCGCTCCCGGTAGCAGCCGGTAGCAAATCCGCAGGATTTCCGCCACAGGGCGCCGGGAGGGACTGGCCAAATGCCTCATCTGGTGCGGGTTTTGTATGGTGGAGACGAGGGGATTTGAACCCCTAACCCGTCGGTCGCTTCGCTCCCTCCTCCGGGGGACTAATCCCCCGGATCGCGAGCGCAAAATATCGATCCTTCTAACAAAGAGAGATCGACGCTCGCTGCCCCCTTTGCCACCTGGGGGAGCTGGCGCTCCCCCGCACCCCCCCTCGGGGTCGCGGCTTCAAATCCCGCCAGATTAAGCGAAATCGCCGAACCGTCCGATGTCGGCGATCATGGTGGAGACGGCGGGATTTGAACCCGCGACCCCCTGCGTGCAAAGCAGGTGCTCTCCCGCTGAGCTACGTCCCCACGAGCAACGCCAATTATAGCCCCACAATTAGGCGCAATCCAGGTCCTCGGGGATCCCAAAAGGCAGGGTGCTCAATCTGGACCACTGCTCAAACCCGCAATCGAGGCATTCTTGCTCGGTCGGCAAGCTGCAAACTGCGCCTCAGCAACCCTCGCAGTTTACACAACCAACCTAGGCGGTTTCAGGAAGCTGTCCAAGTCTCTCGCCTGGAGTGTGGACGCTGAACGTATTTCTTTCGAGCAGACCTAGCCAGTTAAATGGTAGATATGCTCCTCAACTGGGGACGGCGTGGGTCTTCGAAAAGGCCGCCAGCGGCCCTGATTCTATTCGATCAGGCCTTTGCGGAGAACGTACGCGACCGCCTGGGTGCGGTTGCGGGCACCAAGTTTCTTCAGAATGTTCCTCAGGTGCGTCTTCACCGTGCCCGCGGAGAGGACGATCCTGGCGGCGATTTCCCGATCCGTGCTTCCACGCGCCAACTCGAACAAGATGTCAAGCTCTCTGGGTGTGAGACCCTCAAACTCCAGCCGCAGGCGGTCCCGCTGCTCCCGCGTCATCTGTCCGAGTCTTTCCATGAGCTTCCGGGTTATCTCAGGGGGGAGGAAGGCCCGCCCGTTGCAGACGGCCCGGATAGCCGAGGTGAGACTGGAAATCGGGATATCCTTCAGTACGTAGCCGGTTGCGCCGGCCTCAATCGCTTGAAGCGCTCTTCTATCGCTGAGGCGGTCGGTCATGATGATGATCTCAATGCTGGGCATGCTCTCTTTGACCATGCGCGTTGCCAGCAAGCTGTTGCCAGGCATATCCTGATCCATCAGAATCACGTCGGGATGAGACTGGCGGGCGAGACTGACGACGTCATCGGCGGACTCCACTTCGCCAACAACCTCCACGTCAGCGTTGTTGCCCAGCAGGGCACGGAGGCCTTGCCTAACAAGTTTGAGGTCGGCCGCAACAAGAACTCGAATTGGTTTGGTCATCGGCTGGCGGGCTGAGTCATCTCGTTACTTCGGGCGCATCGACTCCAACAATGTCCTCAAGAGCGGGTTCTCACCGGCAAATCGCGCACGGACTATTATTCGTGCGTAGGCTTCCCACTCTTCATCAGACGCACGCTGTAGCCGTTCATAGAGTGGCGCCAGCCGTCTTTGAATCGCGCATTCCG
>JAHRHE010000218.1 GCA_020027965.1 Nitrospirota bacterium
GGGATCTCGCCGAACGGCTTGAGCAGTTGAACCGGGAACGCCAGCGGATCGAAGAAGACGTGCTGGTAGACGCGCTGGCGGTGGTCGGGAGCTCGGAGGTCCCTGCAGCACTGGTGTTGGCCGCACGCCACTGGCATCTCGGGGTGGTCGGGATTGTGGCCGCCAGGCTGGCGGATCGGTATCACCGTCCCGCCGTGGTGATCGCCATAGATCAGAACGGACTCGGGAAGGGTTCGGCACGAAGCGTTCCCGGCTTTGATCTCCATCAAGCCCTTACACGGTGCCGCGATGTGCTGGAAAAGTTCGGCGGGCATCCCGCCGCGGCCGGCCTCACGATCCGGGAATCCCGTCTACCGGAATTCCGGGACAGGTTCGCCGCGGTGGTGGCTGAGTGGAGCGGCGATCAGCCGCCGGTTCCGACCCTTCGCGTGGACGCGGAAGTCAGTCTGAAGGAAGTGGATCAGCAGCTTGTCCGCGAGTTGGACGGGCTGCACCCGTTCGGGGCCGGGAATCCGGAGCCCACGCTCGCGGTCCGGAATCTGGCCATTGTCGCCAACCGGGTGGTCGGGGATCGTCACCTCAAGTTGACGGTTCGTCACGGGAATTCGCCTCCGTTCGACAGCATCGGGTTTGGAATGGGCTCCTTGGCCGACCTCGGGCTTTCGGCAGAACGAGCCGTGGATTTGGCCTTCGTGCCTGAGTTCAACCGCTGGAATGGTCTGGACCGGATCCAGCTGCGAATCCGGGACCTGCAGGCGACCCAACGCGTGTAACGTGTCCCATGCCGTACGACACCATTACAGAGCTCGACCAGTTGATTAATCGGGTCCTGAGCTACAACCCGGACGCCGATGTGGACCTGGTGCGTCGGGCCTATGCGTTCTCGGCGAAGGCCCACGAAGGCCAGACCAGACGGTCGGGCGAGCCCTACCTCCAGCACCCGTTAGCGGTGGCCGGCATCTTGACGTCGCTCAGATCCGACGTGACCGCCATCGTGGCCGCACTCCTGCACGACACGGTCGAGGACACCCTCGCTACGCCGGATGAACTCGAGCACGAGTTTGGGAAAGACATTGCGCGTTTAGTGGAAGGGGTGACCAAGATCGGCAAGCTCCCGTTCAGGAACTACGAGGAGAAACAGGCCGAGAACTTTCGCAAGATGGTGCTCTCGATGGCCGATGACATCCGCGTGGTTCTCATCAAGCTGGCCGACCGCCTCCACAACATGCGGACGCTGCAGCACCTCAGCGAAGTCAAGCGGCAGCAGATTGGCCAGGAAACGCTCGACATTTACGCTCCGCTGGCGAACCGACTGGGCGTCGGATGGATGAAAAACGAGCTGGAAGACTTGTGCCTCAAGTATCTGAAGCCCGACGTCTTCGCCGGCCTGAAGCTGCGGGTGGCGAAACGGGACGAGGAACGGCAACGATACATCGAGGAAGTCATCCGGCTGGTCAAGCTGGCGTTGGCGGAGGCGGGGCTTGTGGGCGAGGTCAAGGGGCGACCCAAGCATCTCTACGGCATCTACCAGAAGATGGAACGCCAAGCCATCTCGTTCGAAGAGGTGTACGATCTCGCGGCGGTCCGCATCATCACGGACACCAAGATGAACTGCTATGCGATCTTAGGCCTCATTCATTCCCTCTGGCGTCCGGTTCCGGGACGCTTCAAGGACTACATCGCGATCCCGAAGTCAAACCTCTACCAGTCCCTCCACACGACGGTGGTGGGGCTCAAGGGCGAACATGTGGAGTGTCAGATCCGTACCGAGGAGATGCATCGGGTTGCGGAACAGGGGATTGCCGCCCATTGGAAGTACAAGGAGCACGGACAGATCGAAGAGAAGGACAGAAAAGCGTTCAGCTGGCTGCGACAGTTTGTGGAGTGGCACCAGGACCTGACCGATAATCGTCAGTTTATGGACTCGGTCAAGCTGGATCTCTTCCACGATGTGGTCTACGTGTTCACTCCCAAGGGCATGGTCAAAGAAATGCCGCTGGGGTCCACGCCCGTGGACTTTGCCTACGCGATTCACACCGAGATCGGCGATCATTGTGTGGGGGCCAAGGTCAACGGCAAAATCGTTCCCCTGAAGCACCAGCTGGCCAGTGGCGATACGGTGGAGATCCTGACCGCGTCGACGCAGGTCCCTCACAAGGACTGGCTCAAAACCGTCCGGACCTCGCGAGCCAAGACCAAAATCAAGCATTGGCTCAAGGTTGAGGAGCAGAAGCGCAGCATCGAAATCGGCCGCCGTCTCTTAGAGCGGGAATTCCGCCGTCACGACATGCCGCCGGCTCAAATGTTCAAGTCGGACCGGCTCCTCCAGGTGGCGCGCGAGTCCGGATTTGACACGACGGATGACATGGCCGCCGCGGTCGGCTACGGGCGTCTGTCCACACTGCAGGTGATCAACCGATTGAAGCCTCCAAGTCGTGCGGGAGAGACGGCGGTTCCCCAAGAGTCTCCCGTCGTGCGGCCTCCTGTCGGGAAGCTCGAAGAGAAAGGGGTCAAAGTCAAAGGGGGGCGTGATCTGCTGATGCAGCTCTCCAGGTGCTGCAGTCCGGTCCCCGGCGATCGGATCATGGGCTATATCACTCGCGGCCGAGGCCTCACCATCCATTCGGTGGGGTGCCCGAATCTTGATGCGTTGGATTATGACAAGGAGCGGTTGGTGGAAGTCGAGTGGGATACCACCGCTCCCAGCACCCACCCTGTCAAAGTGTCGGTCCTGGCGGTGGACAGGACGGGAGTGCTGGCCAATGTGTCCTCGTCCATCTCCGGATGCGAGGCGAACATCAGCCGAGCCGAGATCGCGACGCGGGAAGACCGAAAGGCGGTGCTCGATTTCGTGATCGAGATCACGGATACCGCGCATCTGGACCGGGTGCTGAAGGCGGTCGAGCGCGTGGACGGTGTCATCACGGCTCGACGGATCCGCGCATGGCAAGAACGGTAGCGCCCCCGTCAGATGGCTACGGAGTAGGACGTGATCGCTGATCAGAAACCGGGTGGGGGACTTGGAATCGAAGTTTCGCCCCTGGTTGCAACCTCAAGCTGTCCGCCCTGCCTGCGGCCAACTCCAGCACGAAGAGGGCGTTCTCGTTCGGCTGGTATTGGGGACACCCGTCGTCGCTCCGGTTGCAGGCCGGCACATTCCGTTCCACGTGGACGATCTTTTTGTCCCGATCCATCCAGATGATGTCCAGGGCAAGGCGCGTGTTTTTCATCCAGAAGGTCCAATGCTGTGGTTCCGGAAAGGTAAACAGCATGCCGCGGTCCTCGGGCAGGGAATCCCGAAACATCAGTCCTCTGGCTCGTTTCTCCGTGGTGTCAGCCACTTCCGCGAGGATCGTGACTCCCTGTGGGGTGGTCACGGGCACAAGCCCCTGCTCCGTTGACGGCCCCTCCGATCCTGCTCGGGCCTGAAGCGCGGCGGTCAGG
>JAHRHE010000109.1 GCA_020027965.1 Nitrospirota bacterium
CTGAATTTCCTGACGTGGCGACGGCGCAAGGGCGCGGGGATGTTTTCGAAGTACGCCGGCATGACCATGAACGAGCGAGACACCGTCATGGCCGAGTGGAAAAAAACCCTCCGCCTCGACGAGCCGCCCCCTCCCCCACCCGCTCCCCGCTGACTGTGCACAAGATTGACGACCGCCCCGTCTGTGCACCCTGCACGCTCTGAACGCTCGGCCACCGGACCTCCCCCTCACGCCCGTGAGGCACGTCTGACACTCTCATGCTCCCTTGACCGTGAGATGCCAGGCCGTCATCATGGCTGCCTCCGCTTGGCTTGACCAGTGTATTTGAACTCACAGGGCCGTCTGGGCACAGATTCCACGGTGTGGACATCGAGCTGCCCTCCCTGGAACTTGAGGTTGCCGGCCCAGGTCGTGAGATACCACTTCCCCTTGTAGATAAAGACATCTGGCCTTCCCCCGTAACCCGGGAATGCCAGTTTTGTGTTCTGCTCATTAATCCCGCGCTGTTCGCAGGTGAGCACAAAGTGATAGGGAATTCCGCCTGGGTTAGCAAACATCGATTCGCTCTTTGGGTCACATCCACCGGGATCGTTCACATAGCGCAACACCATTTCGGCGGACCCGTCCCGGTCGACATCCAATTCGCTGGTGCTTAAACTCAGCCATCCCTTACTTACTCGCTCTTTGACCTTCTCCGCCCACTGCTCCTTTTGGGCCTCGAACTGGGCATCCGTCATTCCTCGGAGCGTTTGTTCGACGTGCCTGAGCAGATCGAGGTGTTCCGCCACGGACAAGGGCTGCCACTCCGGCATCGTGAGCTCCAGCACGGTAGGGCTCAGCGGTCGGTCACAGACCATCGGCGGATGATCGGGGAACGAGTTGAGATTCTTGAGATAAACTTCACAAACTTCAAACGCCTTGCCCACGACCAGCACATAGTCCCCCGCGCTGGCTAGATCGACAATCAGCAGCCAAAACAGGACCGTGTACGCCAGCGACTTTCTCATGGCTTGGTTACTCTTGCGCTGCGCAGCCCTGCCACCACCTGATGCAGTTGCCGCCGAGGTGGCGGGCCCCATAAGAGCGGGGCCCGCCACCCTGAGTTCTCCTCCAGGGTCCGTCAGGGCAGTGGAAAGAGGAGCATTGGAGGCGAGCTGTGCTGATGTGCGAACTCGCAGAAGAGGCGAGGCCCGACCGCCCTTGGCTGCGGGAACAGTCAAGGGCGGATCGGAGAACACCCCACTCTGGTGGGGGATGGGGGGCGCCGCAGCCCTTCTTCGAGTAGCTACAGCAGCTAAGCGAGCCGACACGAGGACGATTTCCACTGCCCTGACGGTCCCTTACCCCACTACCGGACTCCCATGATGGTGGATAATCAGCCACCGCTCCCCGGTTTTCTCATACAGGTTGGTCGCCAGCACCCGGCTTTCGACCGTCGCCTCGCCTTGCTGGCTGGTGATGTTTTCCGTGCAGATGACCCAGGCCAGGTCGCCGGCCACCTGGATCTGGATCTCGGTAAGGTCGAACTTCATCGAGAACGTATTATTGAAGATCAGTACCCAGGAATCCCGCACCGCCGGCCAGCCGACCCGCAGGGTCCACCCCGGGTGGATGCAGGTGACGTACTCCTGGTGCGCCCAGATCCGGTCCATGCGCGCGATATCCAGGCTCTCGAAGGCCGCGTAAAAATCCTGGTTCGCCCGAGTGACTTCCTCGATCCGCTCCTTCAGCATGACCGGCCCCCGTCTCCCTGAGGGCGACCATCATACCGCAAATGGTCACAGGTGTCACAGTGTGGGGTTCCTCGGGCTCCAAGCCCTCCTGAGAGGCGCAGACCGTTGCCGTCGCGCCGAGGAGGCCAGCCCATTCATAAAGGCCCCGTGCCGTTCCGACATAAGGTTCTTATTGCGACCTGTTCCGGAGCCCTTCCACGATCGGCCGCCCAAGGTCACTGGACCGGTGGGGTGTGTATACTTAAAAGAGCGCCGGAACCGTTCAACCGACGACAACGGACGGGTAGGTCAGGCTCGGCCCGGCAGAGCTCAAGCCTTCGAACAAGGAGCCAGGGATGAAGCACATACCGATCAGAGAGATGATTCAACCGCTCCTGGTAGGAACTGCGACCGGACTCCTCATCGGGATCGTGGTCATGGATCTGTTCCTGCCGAAAAACATGGCGGAGGGCATGCTGTATGCGGAAGGGATCCTGTATGTGGCGCTGGTCATTATGTCCTTGCGCTCGCCGCGCAAGCCCTTCACGCTCATGGTCGCCACCGCCTGCTCGGCGCTGATCCTCCAGGACTTTTACTTTGCGCCGGTCACACTGATTCCCTTGGCGGCTCTCGCCAACCGCTTTCTCGTGCTGATCGCAATCTGGGTGACGGTCACCCTCTCGTTGCTGCGCACGCGGGCGGAAGAGGACGTCACCAGATTGCGCGCGCTGCTCCCGATCTGCGTGTCCTGCAAGAAGATCCGTGATACCAGCGGCCGCTGGAGTGACGTGGAGGCCTACCTCAAAACGCAGGCTGATTTCCAGCTCAGCCGTTGCATGTGTCCGGACTGCAGGCAAAAGTGGACGCCGATGACGCCGGCGCTCGTGGAGTCAGGGCTGGGTTGAGGCTACCGCCGGATCTGCTCAGCCGATTGCCAATTGACCAGCCAGACCCCGGCCAGGATGAGGAGGACGCCGCCCACCTCCCGCAGTCCGATGCGCTCACCGAGGATGAGCGCCGAGAGCACCAGGGCTGACACGGGAATCAGGTTCACGAAGACCCCGGCACGCGACGGCCCGATCCCGCGCACGCCAAACAGCCACGCCTGCTGGCCCAGGGCGGTGGCGAAGACGATGAGGTAGCCGAGGGCCAGCCAGCCAGACACAGGCACCGAGGCTGCGCCCGAGACCAGCACACGTTGATCGACCCACAACAGCGGGATCTGTAACAGGATGGAAATAAGCAGCGTGGTCCAGTTCACCGCGAGGGGAGAAAATCGTTCCATCGTGCGGCGCCCGCCGATCGTGTAGAGCGCCCAGCTCACCAATCCTAAGATCACCAGCATCCCGCCCAGCCAGGGCCTCTCTCCCGCGATCCCTTCTGCCCCCACGCCCGAGACCAGCGCCACGCCCACAAACGAGACGGCGCAGCCGGCCCAGACCGCGCGAAACGGCACATCCCGAATCAGCAGGGACGAGAGAACGGCCGTAATCGCCGGGCTGGCTCCGATGATGACCCCGGCCGCCGCTGCCCCGATGTACCGCAGCCCGAAGAGCGTGAGCAGGTGATTGCCCAGGACCCCGAGCCCCAGCGCGGCGAAGATCGCCAGGTCCTTGGCCGAGAAGGTGACCTTGCCGCCTTCCTGCCACCACCAGAACGGAACCAGGATCGCCAGCGCACCCAGGCCGCGCAGGACCGACACCTCGACCGCGGAGAACCATCCGAGCGCATACTTCTGGCCGACAACCGAGCCGCCCCACACGATGGCCGCCGTGAGGAGCGCGCCATAGGCCGGGAGTTCTGAAGATCGGGATCGTCTCATGAATAGCCGCAACGGGTGGGCCCGGCTCATGCGAGCCGGGCCCAGGGCTCTAGGCTAGTGACCGCCCCCACCTGGCGTCCACCCTTCATCTTTGGAATAGGGCAGAGTCTTCCCCTCGAACGTGATCCGAATGCGGCTTTCGCCGTGGCTGCCCTTCACTTCCTCAACCGCCACCGTAAAGTCGATGGCCGACATGATGGCATCGCCGAAATGCTCGTTCATCCAGCGTTGAATCGCTGGCGCATAGACGTCTACCGCCTCATGGAGCCGATACATGGCCCCGGCGTTCCATCGAACCGGCGGCGTCAGCAGAGGAGCCAAGGTCCCTGCTTTCAACCCGAGCTGAGCCTCCAAGCATTCCTGTGACTTTTTCTCCAGCGGAGCCTGCCCGCTGAGCACCGCGCCGACCCGAATGGGCATGAGGTTGCAGGCCTTTCCGAGAGTTTCCAACGTCGCCCCTTTGGCCTGGGCTGCTTCATTGGCGGCATCCAGCGTCGGCTTCCGCTTGTGGAAGCTACTATGTGCAATCCCGTCCACCACGCTGCTCTCAATTTCCGCCTGCGCCGGCGGGCACAGCCAGAGTCCGACGATCAGAACCGTCAACCCGGACATCGTAATATTCCTCATGGCACGCCTCCTGGATGGAAGAATGAATGACGCCACAGACTTGACGTTGAATGCCCGCTCGGTCCAGAGCCAGGCCAAAATAAAAGCGTCCCCTGGTCGCACAGTGCGATCCAAGAGGACGCCATTGTCCTCTGAAGCAAGGGGCCGCGCGAAGACGCCGTTGTCTTCCGGCCGGTATGTGGGCGCTCGACGCGTCGGCTTATAGCAAGCCGCCCGGCTGCCGTCAAGCAGTTTTATTGAGACCGGGCCTGGGCCTCACCACGAGCACCCCGTCCCGAACCGTCAGTAGGACCGCCGTGACCCGCTGGTCCGCAGCGACTGTGCGATTCAGCTCCTGGATCACGGCCGTGGAACGATCCGGGGGCGGCTGGAGGAGCACATCTCCGGACCAGAGCACGTTGTCGATCAGGATGACCCCCTGGGGGGCTACCAGCTCCAGCGCGCGCCGGTAGTAATGGAGATAGTTGACCTTGTCGGCATCGATGAAGATCAGATCGAAGGGCCCCGTGAGGGCCTGGAGCGTCTCCAGCGCCGGGCCCAGCTTGATCTCGATCTTGCGTCCGTGCGGACTCTTGGCAAAATACTTCTTCGCCAGCACCGCCGACTTGGGATCGATTTCGCAGGTGAGCACACGGCCGTCATCCGGCACGGCCTCGGCGAAGCACAGCGCGCTGTAGCCGGTGAACATCCCGATCTCCAGCACCCGCCTGGCGCCGACCAGGTGGGCCATGACCTTGAGGAGGGCTCCTTCGAGCGGCCCCACCACCATCTGCGGAAGCTCCATGGTTCGGTAAGTCTCCTCGCGGAGCGCGCGGCAGATCTCCGACTCGGCGGCGGAGTGGGCTTCGGCATAGGCTTCAATTTCAGGCAAGACCAAGGCTTTCATCGTGATGCTCCTGAATGGTGTGGTGGTCTCAGCCGGCAGTGACGGAGAGTGGCCCGGCCATCATAGCATGGCCCCTGCTTAGGCATCTCGCAATGGTGAGTGCCGAACGAAGGCTGCAGAGGCATTCGGTAAATTCTTGTTCGTGAGATTTGCCGATCGCCCCAATCAGGAAATCACCAACTCAACCAATCATCACTGCTTCTTGCTGTGGACTTTGGGGGCCATCCCGGGCCACAATGAGGCCTGATCGGGGCCTGTGTGGATACGGCCCCCGGGCGACAGGGATGGTGACTTCTTCACGTCACCCCCTCACCCTGTTGCGCGCAGCTCCTCCCAGGGTCGTTGGACGACCGCGCGCCCATGACGATCGAGCACGCCGACCGCCAGGCCAACGAGACCGCCCTGGCCCGCCACCGGGCGTTCCAGCACCTCATCATCGACCTCTCCATGCAGTTCATCAGTCTGCCGCCCGCGCGCATCGAGGAGACGCTGGATAGCGCGCTGGAAACGATCGGCCGGTTCGCGGGTGTCGACCGGAGCCGGGTGTTTGTCTTTTCGCCCGACCGTACCCGCGTGCAGATCACCCATGAGTGGTGCGCCGAGGGCATTTCGTCGGACCTGCACGCCATGCAGGAGGCTTCGGTCGAGCAATACCCCTGGGCCGCGGCCAGGCTCCTTCACGGCGAGGTGCTGCACATTCCGGACGTGGCCAACCTTCCACCCGAAGCGGCGCCGGAGCAACGCCTCGCACGCGAGCAGGGTATTCGGTCCGCCCTCCTCGTGCCGATGGCCGTCAATCAGCGCGTCATCGGATGGGTTGCCTGCAACGCGGTCCGCGCGCCGACCACGTGGTCCGACGAGACCGTCCTCCTGCTGCGTCTGGCCGGCAACATCTTCGCCAACGCCCTGGTTCGCAAGTGGGCCGAGGACGAACGCCAGCGCACACACGACCGGGTGCTCCGGCACCAGGCCGCGCTCCTGAGCATCGTGAAAGAGCGCATCGACGATCTGGACGCGGTGCTCCGCCGGATCACGGAGGTGAGCGCCCGTACCCTCGGCGTGCAGCGCGTGAGCATCTGGACCTTCAGCGAGCACGGCCGGGACATGGTGTGTCGCGACCTGTTTCATATGGACCGGAATACCCACGAGCACGGCGCGGTGCTCGCGGTTCGTGACCATCCGCGCTACTTTCGCATTCTGGAGGACGCCCGCGCACTGGCAGCCTCTCATGCGCGGACAGACCCCCGCACGAGCGAATACGGCGAGGCCTACCTGTCTGTCCACGGGATCATCTCCATGATGGATGCCCCTATCCGCCAATACGGGAGGCCCATCGGCGTTGTCTGTCACGAGCACACCGGCCCGCCGCGCGCCTGGTCCCCCGACGAGCAGAGCTTCGCCGGCTCGATTGCCGATCTGGTCTCCCTGGCCCTCCAGACCGCGGAACGCGTCCGGGCCGAACAAGAATTGCAGGCGGCCTGCGAACGGCTGCGCGAGTTGAACCAGCGGGTGGCCCGCGCCGAGGAGCAGGAGCGCACGCGCATCGCGCGGGAATTGCACGACGAGTTCGGCCAGGCGCTGACCGGGATGAAGTTCGACCTCGCCTGGCTGGTGAAGCAGGTCACTGGTGCGACGGCCCTCCCGGCGGCGGACGCGATCCTCGGCAAGCTCCGATCGCTCACGGCTCTGGCGGACACGACGATCCAGGCGGTGCGCCGCATCGCCGCCTCGTTGCGCCCGAGCCTGATCGACGATCTCGGGCTGGCGCCCGCGCTCGAATGGCAGTGCCAGGACTTCCAGGGGAGGAGCGGAATCCGATGCGAAGTCAGCGTCACGCCGGCCGCGCAGCAGGCGCCGCTCCCCGCCGATACGGCCACGGACATCTTCCGTGTCGCCCAGGAACTGCTGACCAATGTGGCACGGCATGCGCACGCGCAGACCGTCCACGTCCGGTTGAGCGTGGAGGGCGACGGGCTCAGGCTCGAGGTCCACGACGACGGGCGCGGGATCACGGAGCAGGAGCGCGCCGGCGCCCGTACCTTCGGCCTCCTGGGCATCCGCGAGCGAGTCTCCATGCTGGGCGGCGACTTTGTGATCGGCGGAACGCCCGGCGGCGGCACCACGGCCCGCGCCCGCATTCCGCTCTCCGGGAGCGGCCGCTCATGAAGGTTCTCATCGCCGACGATCACGCGGTTGTCCGGGAAGGCCTGAAGCAGATCATTCTGGACACCTTCGGCGACGGAACGATCCGCCAAGCCGGTACCGGCCAGGCGGCTCTTGAGGCCGTCCGCGCGGAGCCCTGGGACCTGTTGATTCTGGACCTCAATATGCCGGACAAGGACGGACTGGAGGTCCTCAAGGACGCGCTGGCGCTGCACCCCCGTCTGCCGGTCGTCGTGCTGAGCTTTCACCCGGAGGAGCAGTATGCGGTGCGGGCCTTCAAGGCGGGCGCGCGCGCGTACTTGAGCAAGGAGACGGCGCCCGATCAACTGGTCGCAGCGATCAGGACGGTGCTCGCGGGCCGGAAATACGTCAGCGCCGCGCTGGCGGAGCGTTTGGTCGGCGACTTGACCGGGGAGGCCGGCCGCGCGCTCCATGAGGCGCTGTCGGACCGGGAACTCCAGGTGCTCCGCCTCCTCGGCAGCGGCAAAACCGTCTCGGAAATCGCGGATCAGATCTGCCTGAGCGTCAAAACCGTCAGCACCTATCGGGCCCGCCTCCTCGAGAAACTCCAGTTGACCACGACCGCCCAGTTGATCCGATACGCCCTCGATCACAAGCTCGTCGAGTAACTCGCCCGGGAAACGGCCGTCGGCGTTGTCAGCGAAAGTCTGACGCTCGCCAGGCCGCCTCGCCGACAACACAATCCGTGATCGGCTGATTCTGGTTCCCACCCTGCTCCGCTACGCTCTCCCCGAACGACACAGGCTTCACCTGCTCGCGGGAGGCTTCCATGCATCAGACCTTGAGGATCGTCCACGCCGAGGAGTCGGCGCTGGTCCGTGAACGGGTGAAGACCCTGTTGCTGGAGCTCCCGGATGTCGAAGTGATCGGCGAAGCCACCGAGGCCCGAGAAGTGGAGGAGGTCATCCAGGCCCGTCAGCCCGACGTGCTCATCCTGGACATCGACTTACCGGGCAGCGGGCTGTGGGTGCTGTCCCGGGTCACGCGCGATTGGCCGGCGATCTTGGTCATCGTCTTCACCAACCAGGCCTCCGACGACTACCGGCGGATTTGCCTGAAAGCCGGCGCGGGGTTCTTTTTCGACAAGTCGTACGAGTTCCTGGAGATGGCCGGCACGGTTGACCGGGTCCGGCGACAGTTGCTGCAGTCTTCCGACTCCTAAACCCTGGTCCCTGCGCCCCGACAGGGACGCCATCGGCGTGGCCGAGGAGTCACCATGCCGTATCCGCTCAGGCGCGAACAGAAGACAACACGAGGACCTTTCATGGCCCCACACTCCGAGCCCATCACGGTGGTGATCGTCGCCGAATCGGCGGATGTCCGGGACCGATTGGTCGCCTTTGTCGGCGGGTTGCCCGGCGTGGAGGTGGTCGGCCACGCGGCCAGCGCGCACGAGGCGATCGAGGCGGTGCGGATCCTTCATCCCCGGGCCACAATCGTGGATGTGTCGCTTCCCGGCAGCGAAGGCCCGGACCTCTTGCGGAGGATCAAGGACGTGGATCCGGCGTCTATCCTGATCGCGTTGATCAATCAGACCGATTGTGGGTTCCGGACTGCCTGTCTGGATGCTGGCGCCAAAATCCTGCTCGACACGTCCCTGCTGATAAGCTGACAGGGTTGTCTTTAGTATCCGAGGGCGGCGTTCAGACGGGTCAACGTGGCCGGAGGCAGCGTGAACTCGGCGTCCACTTCGATCCGGGACGGCACCAGGATGGTGGAGTGAAACGAAACATCCCGGATGGCGATCTGCCCGAGCTGATCAGGCAGGATGAGCTCCACCGCTTCGACCGCCTTCGTGACCGCGTCCCCATCCCGGGGCGCGTACGTGCCGGCCACCGCCTGAATGATCTCGATCACCCGAGCGTTACGCTCATCCGACTTCGCCGCCTCCTCGAGCAGCATCAGGACCTCGGCCGCTTTCTCGGAGAGGCTGAAGTTCTCAACCCGCTCCTTGCGGCGGAGCGACAGGAGATCGTTGTCCAGATCCTTACTGAAGGCGCCGTAGGCGTAGCGGAAGAATTCGAAATGAAAACCCTTCAGACGCTTGTCGAACAACTGCAGTTCGCACAAAAAGGCGAGCTGTTGCAGCTTCACGTCGCTCATGAGTCCGTGGGGCCTGTCCTGAGCGTTGCCGAAGGACCTGTCCTGAGGACTCTCGAAGGACCTGTCCTGAGCATTGCCGAAGGAGCCTGCCAGGTGCAGCAGGTACACGAGGAGCGCGCGATCGACGGTCATCTGCTGGGGGGTCCGCATCCTCGAAGCCAGCGATTAATGGATCATGGGGAATGGTTGATGGTCGTATGGTTCATGAGGAAAACTCGAAAGCCGGAATCAGCCATGAGCCGGCCACCAATAGCACACAGACGGGAATGGTCTGAGACCCGCTTCGCATCTGGCCATAAGCTATTCGCTATCAGCTCTTAGCTCTTAGCTGTCATATAGCAGCAGATCGGTAACAGTTTTTAGTCAATGGTTTGTGGCAGCACATCGGTCACAGGGCGACTAGGTTTTGGTCACGTCA
>JAHRHE010000219.1 GCA_020027965.1 Nitrospirota bacterium
TCGGCGACGATCTCTCGATCAGTTCGGCACATACGTGATTTTCTGGCCGGCGAGTGCCGCCTCGGCCATCACGCCGGTGATTGGCCTCACGAAGACCGCCACGGCATCGACAAACTGGGTGCTCGTGGCGGTGCCGGCCTTCGGGATGACCGCGGACGCGGTGGCCCCGAAGCTGAACTGATTCGCCTTGAAGCGATCCATCGCCGCCTTGTTCTCGAACACGATCAGCTCACTGTAGGTCTGGCCCCCGAGCTGGAGCCCGAGCGATCCCTCGGTCAGCTCAGCATAACCGATGTGTTGACCCTGCTCGTAGACGACACCACGGCCATAGGCCCCGCCGATGCCTGCCCCTCCCTTGGTGATCTCCGGGAAAAGGGCGTAACCGTAACCCTTCTTGGCGAACGCCTCCACGCCGGGGTCCAACTTGTTCCACGCCTGGCGTGAAGCCCCGGCCTCCTTGAGGAGCTTGCCTCTCTCCTCTTTGGTGGCCGGCGCCGTACTGCAGCTGACCAGCAGTCCCGTAGCGAGTGCGATCACCGTTGCGGCACGCGTTGTGGGTATCATAGGACTTCCTCCTTTCTCAGTGAGTGGCCGAGAGTGCATTTGAACGGAACAACCTCGCGCCCCGCCATCCCCCCATTCACCTATTCAACCCTGACCCCCGTCCCTCTCTTTATTCCACCGGTCCGATCCCGCGACGCCGAAAGATCTGGCGCAGCAGGGCGAGGTGACGCCGGTTGTAGAGGTTGCGGTCAGCATCCAGGATGGCCCGGCCACCCCGGGCAAAGGTGGTAAAGCCGTCAAGTTGGAAGTGACTCTCAATGATGATCGTGTCCGCGACCTTCCAGCCGAGAACCTCCCAGATCTCCCACAGGGTCGCGGACCAGATCTTCCCGTTCTCGTGCTCGTCGGCACGGGGGGAGTGGTCGAAGCTCTCATAGGTCAGGGGTTCGTCCACCCGCCGCAGGCAGGGCGGGTCGGCTTGTCGGAGATGGGGGTTAGCTAGCGCATCCCACGAGGCCACGGCGGTCCGGAACCGCGCCGGCTTCTTGGCGGCGAAGAAGGTGGCGGCGAGGTAGTCCCCGAAGCCCTCACCCATGGCCGCGGCCTCAGGCGACTGCCCAAAGTCTGGACAGATGGCATCCTGCAGGGCGTGGCCAAACTCGTGCAGAATGACCTCGGCATCCTCGGCATCGTCCACGCCGCCCGTGCCGAAGGTGAGAGACCGCTCGCCGGGGCTGTACCACGAGTTGTCGTCCCGGGTGCCATGCGCATTGACCTCGATGGGCTTCTGAAAGATGGCGCGTCGACCCGTGTAGCCCAGTGATTCCAGATGCCGGATGGCCTCGTTGATGTGATAGTAGACCATGGCCTCGTCAAACCCCCGCTCGGTGCTCCTCGCCTCCAATCTACCGTCGCCGCGCCTGACGCGGTTGGGGGTGAGACGGGTCGAAATCCGAAGGCCATCCAGGTAGTGTCCTCTTCCCCTCAGGTCCCGCAACACAACCTTGCGATAGGCTTCCTCCGGCGGGCGTCTCGGTCGGCCCTTGTCGGTGAGCGGCTGCCAGTCTGGGGCGGCTGTGACCGGATTCGGATCGAAGATCAGCGCGGACCACGTCAGCCATGCCAGGTTGTCGTACTTGCTGAGGATGCGGCCCTTCTCGCCGTCAACATAGATGAGCCACTCGGACCGGGGCCGCTCCCGGTGGACCCGGATCTTGAACGCCGGATGGATCAATCGCATGGCGGGGTACCACACGGGCTTGATTTCCGTGATCCGCGCGTTGTTCTCCGCGCCCGAGACACTTCGCAGCGCCCGCCGACGGGCGCTCCTCTCGGAGATCTGAAAATCCGCCTTCCGCGGCAGCAGCTCGCGCGGCACCGCGCGGTTCTTGACCAGGTATGCCCGCCGGTCGCGGTCGGTGTGAACGGTGACGTAGGCCCGGTGGATGGGCATCCCCAGGTGGCGCTGCTGGAAGATCATGTGCCAGGCGCCGAGGCTCTCGATGACCCGCTGGAGGCGCAGCCGGGAGATGAGTGGCGCGATGCCCAGGAAATCCCCGTTAGCTTGAAGCAAGTCCCGTGCGGCCACGACCGGCTCGCGATGGCCCGGCGAGGTGCGGAATCCCCAGACCTCCTTCGGCGTGCCATAGTTCTTCCCCGGAATGGTCCTGCAAGTCTTCGGATTCAGCTTGTTCATGACGGCCTTCCTACAGTAATTCCACGATATCACCCACAGCTATGCGGCTAGAATTCATGGCGCTCGCGTAGATGCCAAGATTCTGCCCCGCATCCCGCACGATTGTACGCAGCACCGTTGGGTCTTTCGGGAGTTCGGCTTGCGCGTGGGTGGTCATCCCGCACCGTACAGTCGGTATCTCGCACCTCAAAATCAACGCGCCCAGACGCAGTATCCGGCCGCCCCAACCGGCTTCGACCAACCCTTCAATGCCACTCTTTGTCTCGATGAGGAAATTTGGGCGGAAGCGCCGTACGTCCCATGCGGCTGCCGGGTTGAGGCGCGTCATTGCGGCCAGAGACGAGGTGGTGAGCAGATGAATGGGGTAGGCGTCGAAGTATGTCCCCGGAGGTGAGGTGAACTCGAACAGTTCTGACGGAATGGTCGAAAAATCGGGGAGCGGCTCATCGGGCTTACGGCTGAACATCTCCCGAATAGGCGCTTCCAGACCCGCGAGACAGATCAGTGTCCCGAGATGGGGGCGGAGCGGTCGGATGCGACTCAACCTACTCAGAATTGACGCCCCCGGCTGGGCGCGTCTGTAGTGAGCTTTGTCGCTGGCTGGCTGAAGTGAGCAGAGTGAGACATCTCGCCCCAGCAGTCGCGACAAGCGGGAGTTGACATCCTGTTCGTTGCTGCCGATGCAAGTGCCGTCTGGGAGGGTGATGTCAACGTGTGTAACCTTCCCTTCTGTCGGTTGCTCGCGGTAGCGAGATGCATATTGCATCAGTTTCGGCAGATACTTCGCGCCGCGAATCTCGCCGATGGCTTCGTCGCGTAACGCCCAGCCCCGGTCGCCGGGGATACCTAAGGATCCTACCGTACAGCTATCGAGCTTCTCTCCACCCACAGATTTTACCGGGTAGCGCCAAATCTCGCGGACTTCTCCAGCAACCATGAATGTGCTCCTGATTGTTTGCCAATCAAGGAAGCCGCCGAACTACACTTAGACAGTTCTGTCTCAGATACATTAAAATCAGCCAGTTGCCCCCATAAAGCTGTCCGGTACCTTTAGCGTTTGCCGGACACCTTTTGTACGGGGGGCGGGTGCGGGAGCGGCAGAGCCCGCCGTCGGGCCGCGGTGTCGTTATCCCCCTCCGAGCACTTCCCGCATTACGACCGCCAAGTCGTGCAGAGCGCGCTCGCCATTCCCGACGAAGGCCGAACCATGCATTGCCGCGATGGTC
>JAHRHE010000110.1 GCA_020027965.1 Nitrospirota bacterium
GGCATCACGGTCTTCCAGATCAATGTCGGCAAGCTCTGTAATCAAACCTGCCGGCACTGCCACGTGGATGCCGGGCCGGACCGTTCGGAGATCATGACGGGAGAAACGGCCGAGCTGTGTATCAAGGCCCTGGCGCAGACCGACATCCCCACCGTGGATATTACCGGGGGCGCGCCGGAGCTCAATCCGCAGTTCCGCTGGCTGGTCGAACAGGCGCGCGCGCTGGGCCGTCACGTGATGGATCGCTGCAATCTGAGCGTCCTCCTTTTGCCATCCCAGGCGGACCTGGCCGAGTTTCTCGCCCGGCATCGCGTGGAGGTTATCGCCTCCCTGCCCTACTACCGCTCCTCTCAGACCGACGCGCAGCGTGGGGATGGCGTGTTTGAGAAGTCCAGGCAGGCCCTGCAGCTCCTGAACAAGCTGGGGTACGGCGTGGAGGGGAGCGGCCTGACTCTCAACCTGGTACATAACCCGGTCGGCGCGTTTCTCCCACCCAAACAGGAAGCGATCGAAGCCCAGTTCCGTCGGGAACTCGCCCGTCATCACGGCGTGGTGTTTAACCACCTCTATACGATCACCAACATGCCGATCAGTCGCTTCCTGGAGTTTCTCATCGAAAGCGGCAACTACGAAGGGTACATGGAGCGGCTGGCCAACGCGTTCAATCCTGCCGCAGCCGCCGGTGTCATGTGCCGGTATACGATTTCCATCGGCTGGGAAGGCACGCTCTACGACTGCGACTTCAATCAGATGCTGGACCTGCCGTTGAGCCATGGGGCGCCACGGCATGTCCGCGACTTTGATCCGGCGCTCCTTCATACCCGCCGGATCGTCACCGGCAATCACTGCTATGGCTGCACCGCCGGCGCCGGGTCGTCCTGCGGTGGCTCGGTGACCTAACCCCCTCAGCCGTCGCTCTCCCCCCAGGGGCAGAGAGCGACGGTGAGGGGGATTCGGCTTCTTTGTATGGAACACTCCTTGTTTGCTGCCTGCCTCATCATCGCCTTGGCCTTTGCCAACGGGACCAATGACGTCTCCAAGGCCATCGCGACCCTCGTCGGCAGCGGCGTCACCAACTATCGAACCGCCATCCTGTGGGGGAGCGTCTGGACCGTCATCGGCGCCGCTGTTTCCGCATTTGTCGCCACGGCGATGGTCAAAACCTTTAGCAGCGGATTGATCCTCACCGGCATGGCCATCCCTCCGGTCCTGGCCTTGGCGGTACTCTCCGGCGCGACGGCCTGGGTCTTCATTGCGTCACGAACGGGCCTCCCGGTCTCCACCACGCACGCGCTGACCGGCGCAATTGTCGGCGCCGGGTTAGTCACGTTCGGCGGGCATGGGCTGGTTTGGCCGGCCATCCTCAACAAGATCGCCCTCCCGCTCCTGCTGAGTCCGGTGCTCGCCCTGACTGTGTCTGTCCTCATCCATCCGGTGATCCATGGCATGGCCGGACGGTGGGAAGGAGCCTGTCTCTGCCTGGCACCGACCTACCGCGCCCTGGTGACGATCGATGCGCGCGGCGCGACCCGCACACTCTTCCAGGCCACCGGGTTCGGGAAGCCGGTGGCCGCCGTGCCGGCTCAGTGTGCCCAGGCCGGCCTGCGCGGGCTGACGATCGGTTTGGACAGCGTCCACTGGATTTCCAGCGGGCTGGCCTCACTTGCCCGCGGGACTAACGACGCACCGAAGATCGTGGCCATGCTGCTGCTCGGCGGCACGGTGGCGACATGGCCCAGCGTTCACCTCCAGGTCTTCGCCTTCGCGAGCGTCGCGCTGGCGATGGGCCTGGGTAGCTATCTGGGTGGGCTCCGCGTGACAGAGGTCTTGGCCGAGAAGGTCACGCGCATGGATCATGTCGAGGGCCTCTCGGCGAATCTCACCACCTCTTCGCTGGTGCTGATCTCTGCCACCATGGGCCTCCCCGTCTCGACCACCCACGTCAGCAGCTCGGCGATCATCGGCATCGGCCTCCTCAAGGGCCTTCGAGCCGTCCGGTGGGCCACCGTCCGAGACATGGTGCTCGCCTGGATCGTCACCCTGCCCGCCGCCGGCATTCTCGCCTGTCTCGCCTATCTCTTATTGATCAGGCTGCTGTAACCCTCTTCACAATCCCCTGCTGCTCTGACCGACATCCCGGCATCAGCAGAGATGAGTGGAGAGTGACATATGGACGCATTGCAATGAATACATATGGTCCGAACCATGCCAGGGTTCAACCAGGAAAATAGACTGAGGGAATCTCAGGAGGTTCCGCAGCGTCGTTCCGTGCGACGGCTCGTCGCCGGAGTTGCCTGGGCGCTCTTGGGCATGGCCGCGGTGACGATCGCGGGTCAGGACGTCCACGCATTCGACTGGGTGCCGACGCCGGAGGAAATTCAAAAATACCGCGGTAGCTGGAATCCCCTCTCGAATGGCCCCATGTTCATCAGCGGGGTGGACATTCATCCCCAGGGGCAGTTCACCGCCCATCCCTTCGTCTTCAGCCAGGTCAGCGAGAAGGCCTACGGGAACGACCTGACGGTGAAACCGACGAACAACTCCGCCCACGTGTATCAGATCGCCCCGCTGGTCACGATGGCCTACGGGATTACGAATCACCTCGAGCTCAACGTGGGATTGGGCATGTCCGCTTTTTGGGCCAAGGATACCAGCCAGTTTAACCAGGGAAAGGGGGGACCGTGGACCACGAACGTGGGCATGGGAGATACCCAGATCTACCTCAAATACCGGCCGATCGTGCAGGATCCGGATACCTGCCGGCCTTCGATCACGACCTTTAACATGATCGTACTGCCTACCAGCCGATGGATCACCGGGACCGAGAGTCCCCCGGGCGGATTTGCCCCCCTTGGTCGGTTGCCGGCCTCCCGATTCGGATCCCTGACCTGGACCGAAGGGCTCATGTTTCGGAAAAATTTTCGGCCGTTTCGACTCAGCGGCGGCGTGTTCTACTCGTATGGCTTTCCAGGAAGCGACGCTGGGATGACGACCTATCCGGCCGACCTCGTCAACACCCGGCTTATCATCGAGCGGTTCCTCGATGACAAACGCGGACTCGCCGTGAACCTGGAATTCGTCGGTTTCCACGGCCTGCCCTTCCGGCTCGATGGGCACAACATCAACGTCGGGGGACAACACGGCTTTAATTCACTTGGGGTCCAGCCGACCATCCAATGGCGCTTCGGCCAATCGAATTTCGTGGCAGCGGCCGGTGTCCTGTTCACCGTCGCGGGACAGAACGTGCTCGACGCCATCTATCCTAATTTCTCCATCTACTGGTATTGGAGCAAGACCGGCAAAGTCATCATGCGGTAGCCATCGTCAATGGGTGCACGGAGCTTCAGGCGCCGTCTCCGTTGTGGTACGCTGCCAGTCATGGCCGACTGGAAGCAGTCTCACGACGTGTGCCCTGTCCCGATCAGGCGAGGCCTCTGGACCTTACTGGTCCTCTCGCTGAGCCTTCTCATGCACCTCTCAGCCCACGCGCCGGTTCGAGCCGATCAATCTGACAAACTCCCGGATTCGGTCGAGAGCCCAGCAGAAATCACGCTGGCTCTGGTCGGTGATCTGCTGCCGGAGGCGAGTTGGCGAACTGACCACCTTCCCATCCGTGAGCTCTATGCGGAAGTCCGCGATCAGTTGCGGCACGCGGACATTACCTTCGGCAACCTGGAAGAACCGCTCACGACGTCTGAGGAGCCGACTGAGAACAAGAACCCGGAGTCGGTCCGCGCCGGGCGAGACTTTGTCCTGAAGGCCTCAGCCCCGGATGTGGCCGCCGGTCTCCGCGAGGCGGGATTCACGATCGTGAGCCTGGCCAATAACCATATGATGGACTACCGGGAGCAGGGTCTGCTGGACACGCTCGGTGCACTTCGGCAAGGCGGCGTGCTAGCGGTCGGCGCCGGCCGTCGCCGGGAGGAGGCGCATCGGGCCGCCGTGGTCGAAGTGAAGGGGGTGCGGGTGGCGTTCCTCGCCTTCTCGGATGTGGTCCCGTCCAACTATGAAGCGGCCGCGGAACGAGCCGGCGTCGCTTCCAGCAAGGAGACGGTTGATCTGATTGCGGCAATCAAGGAGGCCCGGGGCCAGGCGGATCTCCTGGTCCTGTCTCTTCACTGGGGTACCCAAGCCACCCATACCGCGACCGAACGCCAACACGAGTTGGGCCGACTGGCCATCGAGGCGGGTTGCGACCTGGTGTTCGGGGGCCATCCTCACTATCTCCAAGGAATCGAGCTGTACCAGGGGAAGCCGATCTTTTACTCGGCCGGGAACTTCCAGTTTCCCACGCGCAACCCCGAGGCGCAGGAATCCTTCATCGCCATGGTCGTCTTTCGCGGCAGGGGCGTGGAGAAGATTGACCTCGTGCCGGTGCTGATCTCTCCGCAGGGCCAACCGCGGATCGTCCGGGGCAGCTCGGAGGGAAACCGGATTCTGGAGCACGTGCGAGACTATAGCCGGGTCTACGGCACGCGGTTCGTCGGTGGGATGATCGAGAGGAAAGCCGCCCTCCCGGCCACGCGGTGACCAGACCGACGTCTTCCCGACATTGAACCTGACCGGTGGCGGACGACGCCCTACTTGTCGGGGGAGTCCGTTGGGGCCTCCTCCCGCCCTAGGGCTGCCAAGCCCCTGGTTACCGAGGGATGCAGGCCGTACTTCTTCAACAGCTTGTAGAAGTCGGCTCGGTAGCGGCCGGCGAACTGGGCCGCACGTGAAATGTTCCCGTCGGTGGCTTGCAAGACCTCCTTGAGGTAGCCCCGCTCAAAGTCCTCCTTGGCCTCAGTCAACGGTCTCAACTGGCCTCCCCCTTGGGAAGGGATCGAAGAGATGAGATCCGCGGTGATCATGTCCTGTGTCGACATGATCACCGCTTTCTCGATCACGTTCTCCAGCTCGCGGACATTGCCGGGCCAGGGGTGAAGCATCAACTTCTGCATGGCATCCGGCAGGAACCCCCGAATGTTCTTGCTCAGAATCTGGGCACTCTGGGTCAGAAACTGCTGGGCCAGGACGGGGATGTCGTCCCGGCGCTCCCGCAATGGGGGCACCGTCAATGGGACGACCTGAATCCGGTAGAAGAGATCTTCCCGGAACGTTCGGGTCCGCACCGCCTCCGTCAGGTCCTTGTTGGTCGCCGTGATGATCCGAACATCGACCTTGGACGACTGCTGCGCCCCGACCGGCTTCACTTCCCGTTCCTGCAACGCCCGCAGCAGCTTCACCTGCAGAGCCACCGGCATCTCGCCGATTTCATCGAGGAACAGCGTGCCGCTCTCGGCGCTCTGGAACAGGCCGCGC
Source organism: Nitrospirota bacterium (assembly GCA_020027965.1). Taxonomy (GTDB): domain Bacteria; phylum Nitrospirota; class Nitrospiria; order Nitrospirales; family Nitrospiraceae; genus JAHRHE01. The sequence goes on from JAHRHE010000110.1 coordinate 5,305, forward strand.
TTGGATTCATGCGCGCCCGTAAAGGCTCCCTTGACATGGCCGAAGAGTTCGCTCTCAAACAGCGTCTCCGGGATGGCGACGCAGTTGACCGCGATGAACGGCCCCTTGGCCCGTCGACTGTTGCAGTGGATCACCCGCGCGATTACCTCTTTCCCGGTTCCCGTCTCGCCCGACAGGCAGATGGTCGCATCCGTGTCTGCCGCCAGCGCGACCTGCTGCAAGAGCACCTGCATCTTCGGGCTCCGGGCAACCACCTTCTCCATCCCGTAGAGTTCCTTGACCAGCAACTTCAGGCGCTGGATCTCGCGTCTCATCCGCTGCTGAGCCAACGCCTTCTCGATTGACTCCGTGAGTTCCTTGTCGTCGAAGGGCTTCGTGATATAGCCATAGGCGCCCTTCTGCATGGCCTCGACCGCACTGGGGATGCTCCCGTGCGCGGTCAGGATCAAGACCGGAAGGTTGGGATGGATGAGGAGGAGCTCCTCCATGACCGCCAGCCCGTCCATGTCGGTCAGGCGAAGATCGCTGATGGCCATGTCGAAGACCTCGCGGCGCGCCTCCGCGAGCGCATCCTCGCCACACGTACAGCCCGTGACGCCGAACCCGCTCGCCGTCAAGCGCATCTTCAGCAGCTGCAGCAGGCCGACATCATCCTCGATGACGAGAATCCGTTCGCGATCCATAAGGTTCTCCTCGGGCAGTCTCATCAGGGCCGGGGCACGTGGTTCGACGACGGCGCGATCGGGCTGGAGGCTCCCAAGGGACGCGTGCGTTCCTTCATTTCCTGGTCGATCCGTTTCAGTGCTTCGAGCTGGCTGGTCAAGTCTTCCACCCTTTCGTCACGGGCCTTCAGCGACTGCTTGAGCGACCGGACCGAGGCCCCCTTCTGCTCCGTTTCAAGTTTGAGGCGTTGAATCGTCAACTCCCGTTCCAGCACCTCCCGCACCAGCCGTTCGATCACCACCATGGAAGTCTTCTCGTGTCCCATCTCGGATCGAGTCTCCCGCAACAACTGGAGCCAGTAGCGACTGGACGCGGCGAGGGGGCCCTTGGACGACACTGCTAGGACGCCTTCAAAGTGCTTCGTTGCAACCACTCGATTCTGGCACAGTGCCACCAGGCCGCGAAGATAGTGTGCGCGATCGCAGGTGTGATGCTCGTCGCAACGGACGAGCTGGCGATCCTGCTGCTCAGCCAGCGTCCTGTACAGTTCGGCGTCCTGCGCATCAAGGACAAACAACGGGGCGGTCACGGCAGTCCCGGTCGCGGCGGAGGCTGGAGTCTGTCCCGGTGCTGGAGGTGGCGGGACAGCCGGTGATCCCATCAGAGACGAGCAGCCACCCAGGCCGATCAGGAAAGTCAGCAGTAGCCTGGCTCTCGCGCGACACCCAGGCATCAGACGGCTCCACCGGATGATGACAGTGGCAGCTCGAAGCGTACCATGGTCCCTTTCCCACGCTCACTTTCCACCGAAATTCGCCCCCGGTGCGCCTCGACCACTCGTTTGGCGAAGGCAAGCCCCAGGCCGCTGCCGGCCATGGGGATCCGGGCCGCCGTGCGTCCCTGCGTCCGGCCCTGATAGAACCGTTCGAAGATATGGGGCAGCTCTTCCGCTGGGATGCCCGGCCCGGTGTCAGAGACCATGACCCGCACGACGTCGGCCGCATGATCCGCCTCCATTCGAATGTTCACGACAGCGCCTTCCGGGCTGAACTTCAGGGCATTGGAGAGCAGGTTGTCCAGCACTTGCTCCATCCTGGTGCCGTCCACGCGGGCCCACAAGCGTCCCGGTGGCGCATCGGTAATGATCTGAATACGCTTCGCCTCGGCCAGCAGCCTGACTTTGTTCACCGAGGCCTCGGCCAGGCGCTTCAGATCGGTGGGGAGGATCTGGTACTTCATCATCCCGGCCTCCATCTTTGACAGGTCCAACAGCGTCGAGATCAGCCGGATCAGACGCTCGCTGCTCCCCATCATGATGCGCAGCGTCTCACGCTGCGCCGGGCTGACGGGACCGGGAATCTCATCCAACAGTAACTGGGTCCCTTCCCGGATGGAGGCCATCGGCGTGCGCAACTCATGGGAGAGATGGGCCAGGAATTCCTCCTTCATCTCATCCAGCTCTTGCAGCTTGCCCCCCATCCAATTGACGGTGGTCACCAGCTCGCGGACGTCGGTCGGCGCTGCCACGTCGACCGAGGGGTCAAAATGCCCATGCCCGATGCGCCGGATATGTTCCTGCAAGCGACGCAGAGGCCGCAGGATACTATAGCTCGCCACCCCGGCCAATCCCAGCCCGAACAGCAGGGTGACCACGATGAGCTGTTGGGTGATCGCTTCGGCGCGAATAGTGCGCGCACGGGAGTCACTGACTCCCGTGCTGACCAGCGTCTCGTGCAGTCCTACATAGGTCTGCAGGGTGTCGGAGATCAGTTTGACCAGCGCGTCCCGTCGCCTCTCGTAGCCGTTCCCGGGCAGGGTACTCCGCCCGGCGACCTCCCCGCGCACGAGCGCTAGGTACTCCCCATGAAGCCGCAACGCCTCCTGCAGGAGCCGCTGCCGCTCACCGGCCTGTTCCTGCACCTTCAGCATCGCCAGCGTGCGGCGAATCTCCTTCCCTTCCTCCTCAAAATCCTGCAGGAACTCGACGTCCCGGACCGCCACGTATTTCTTTTCACTTCGGAGCTGCGTGTAGAGGTTGGCAATGAGCCTCTTGGCAGCGTCGATCGCCGGGTAGTGGTAGGACACGAGCTGGTTGCTGAGCACCGTGAGCTGCCGAAGCTGCAAGAGGACAAAGAGGTTCACCCCCGCCATGACGACCACGATGGCCAGGCAGCCCAGAGCTAATCGCCAGAAAATCGACAGTCGCATCTGCGGTCCTCGGGCAGAAGACGCCCCTCTGGGCGCATCCTGGTGGCTGTTCTGCTCGTTACCTGTAGGAGACTTCATACATTTAACAGGCATGAAAAATCAACATAATCCGGCGAAGACCTCTTTTCGATGGAGGGTTTTCCCTTCAAAGACCGCCGACGCCTCAAGCCGGTCCTCCGTTCAGCCATGCCAAGTGTTTCAACAGGATAGGCCGCACCAGGAGGTTACTCCGTGGTCGGCACTCCCCTTGCTCATAATTGAAAACGTATGCCCGATGCCCACTTTCGCACTGTCGCACCGGATTCGAGGGGCCAGGTCACCAAGGTCATGAAGATGGCCCCGTCAAACGGGTATGCAAGACCGGCGTCGCTGTCGGCTGACCGAGCGTGGTTTGTCCAGATCAGGAGGGAACGGTGGCGGATGTGCCCCGCCGCACGAGGGCCCCATCCTTCCTCCGGTGGGGCCCCCTCTGGTCTCCTGTTGTCCTATCACCGGACCCGCTCCCATACCGGCAGGACGCCTCGTCACCTCGCTCCGGTGAGCGTGTCCCATGAGCTGTGAACGCGTGCTCTTCTTCGACCTCTTAGGCCGGTGGATGGTGAGTGTGATCTTGCTGGGACTCGATGTGCAGTAGCCATCAGCAGGCCCCCTGTTTGAACCGAGGAAGGAGGTACATGCGGAGCCGAATCCTACCCGGTGTTCTCGGGCTCCTGTTGGTGGGCCAGAGCCTCGCCGGCACGGCCGGGGTCCAGCCCAACTCCGATGAAGCGAGCCTGCAGAGCCTCCAAGACGCGCTCGACCGGGAGATGGGCAGCCGGGTCTCGGAATGGATCGCCGCAGCCCAGGTGGAAACCGTCGCACGGGAGTTTCGCGTCCCGCCAAGCCTGGTGCAGGAGCTGCAAGGGTCCAGACAGCCGTGGGGCGAAGTGACGATCGAGCTGGCGATGGCTCACACGCTGTCCAAGACGAATGCGAGATGGTACCCGACCGTTCCCGATGCACTGAAGCGAGTCCAGCATCTCCGAAGTCAGAGCCGAACCTGGGGTAGTCTGGCCAAAGAACTGGGCATTACTCTCACTCCGGTCCGGCGGGCGGTCCACTCAACCCTGAAAGAACTGCAGGCCGAGAAGGAACGCCTACAACATCGCCTCAAGGCGGAACAGGCCGTCGACACAGCCCCGGCGGGGCGGTGACAGGTTCAGGGCCACGTGCAGCGCGGTTCGCGGAAGCCAGTCCCCACCACGGATCCTTCCCTCGCTTGTAAATCTTTCCCGTTCAGGTTAGGCTTACCCGGTATGATGCGCGCAACGCGCGGCGCGACTTCTGAGTTTTGAGTTTTTAGTTCTTAGTTCCGGAAACTGAAAATTCAAAACTGAGAATTCACAACTCCGTGAGGATCGCCATGATCCCGGAACGCCAACTGGATGATCTGCTGGCGGCCTACGTCTCAGATTTCGTCACGCGCAATCGGGCTGCCCTGACGCTCAAGCAGCGGCTGGAGGACGTGGGCGTCGGGTTCTTCCCCCTG
>JAHRHE010000220.1 GCA_020027965.1 Nitrospirota bacterium
CGGGTGTGGGATGTACGGATTTACGGAGCCAGGGATCTCACTGCGGTGATTTGGGTGCATTCCGAAACAGCCGCAACGAAGTTTCTCGTGCCATGAGACTGCAGAGCACGTAGCGGCGGAGTCCTGCCTGTCCCGGATATCGATACGCTTGGTGTAATACGATACTGCAAACCGGCGCACGCTGCGCTGGTTGCCGCAGCTCTCTGAGCTCTCTACGCATTCTACACTGATTCTCATCGGCTGGGCCTACTGGTTTGCGGTGCGGAGAACTAGGACGCCTCTGGGTGGAATCGGTCACGCAGTGCTATGACCCCGAAGGGAGGTTGTCGTGCAGCTAATTTGGGTAATGATTGTCGGCTTGGCTTTCTTTGGAATTGGTTGTAACCAGTGGTTCGTGGAGGCGGCTGAGCGGGCGCGGGAAGGGGAGTCCTCGCAACAGTTCGGTGAGATTGCCAAGGTGAAGGTGAATCAGACAGGGACGATCTATCTCAACGGGAAAGTCGTCACGATTGAGGCGCTGAAGCAAGAGTTCGCCCGACTGAAACAGGGCAATGGCGCGGTCTGGTATTACCGCGAAAACCCGCAGGGCGAGCCGCCCCCACAAGCGATGGCCGTTATCCAGGCCATCGTCGACGCACATCTTCCCGTCAGGCTGATGGAGAGGAACTTTGAGTGAGACAGGGGATGGCAAGGGGAGATGATCAGAGACCGACAAGGGTCGGTGTTCCTCTCTTCCATGGGCTGGGTCGATCGGGGGAGCCGCGCAGATTCCCCTGAGCGATGCCAAGTACCTCTTCCCGCATGCTGGCTCCAACGACTACTTCTCCGTTGTCCACCACTTCGACGGCAGCCGCGTGGAAGTCACGGCCCATCGCTTCGCGGCCCCGCCCGAGGTGTTGTCGAGGGCCAGCCTGGGGAACGGATCTCCCCGCCTCAGCGGGGATCTGTCCGTCTGGGGATTCCTGCCGAGGTATCATGTCGCCTATTACACATGTCCCGCCTGGTCTAATTTCGCGCTCCTGTGTATCGATCCGCATCGAGAGACGGTGGAGGTGCAGACCTTTCACTGGTACAATGAGGACTATGACAAAGGATATCAGGGGATCGTGGGCGTAGCCGAGGTTCCCGGGCAGGATCTGCTGATCGTCTCGATCCAGCGCGACTCGCATCCGGTCCTCTACGATCCGAGCGTGCGCCGCAAAGTTGGGCAGATCGGACTGGCTGGACGTGCGGGAAATCCCAGGTTGTACTTCCGTCGCACCGCAAACGAGCTTTGGGCAGATGACTACGATACGATTGTCAAGGTCGATCCGGAAAGCTGGTCCGTGCCGGCCGCACGCAGGCTTCAACGTGCGGCTCCCCAATGCGCCCAGTTCATTGGTGAGTTCGCCTTCGATTCCAGCGAGGCCGTTTGCGCGGTGGCGCGGCCGTTCAGTGGTGATGTGATCGGCCTCGATCCTGGGACCTTGCGCATCCGCTATCGATGCACAACTGGCGGGCAACCCCTCGAGGTTGGGATTCTTGAGGACAGGCGCGTCTTTGCCAGGGACTGGAAGAGTGGCGCTTTGCTCAAGGGTCAGTTGCGCCGAAGATGGATGAGCTAGTATTTGGCCATGCTTAGCGTGCTGTGGGTTTCAGGGATACACCTGTATCTTAAACTGGCCAGGTGATTCGGGTTCGGCCACATGCCCGGGACAAATCGAGGGCAAGAGGCAGCAACTCGCGTCGTGGGTGTCATCTCTGACACGCACGGGTTGCTGCGACCCGAGGCCATCATGGAACTCGCGGGGAGCGACCTGATCATCCATGCGGGGGACGTCGGGGCGCCGGAGATTCTGGATCGGTTGCGCAAGGTCGCGAGCGTGGTCGCGGTGCGGGGGAACGCCGATCGAGGCCCTTGGGCGAAGGTGCTTCCGATCGCCGAGGCTGTCCGGGTAGCCGAAATGGATCTGTACGTTCTCCATGACGTGAGCGAACTCGACCTCGATCCGAGGGCCGCCGGGTTCCACGCCGTGATTAGTGGCCACTCCCACCAGCCCCGCATCGAGCACCGGAACGGGGTCCTGTTTCTGAACCCGGGGAGCGCCGGCCCCCGACGGTTCGCCCTCCCCGTATCTGTGGCCCGCCTGCATATAGGTAACGGCAATCTAGATGCACAGATCATTAAGTTAAGTGTCTAAACGCCGTCTCCGAGGGTGACACGATGGGACTGCGAAGGGACGCGGAGGGGCTGCTTGGGACGCTGGAGTCGGTCGCCGCCGGACTTGCGGCTTTCCAGGGATCTCCTGTCCAAACGGAGTACGCTGATCAGCTGTGCCGCAGGCTGGTCCCGCTCGTCGAAGAGCTAAGATCGCTGATTGAAGAGCGGGTGGACCGTTCGGAAATCATGCGCACGATGGCCGCGATCAAGGAAGTGATGCACGAGGTGAACGGGGCCTCCACGAAGGGTGAGATGAAGATTTGCGAAGCGGGGGTACTGGAAGCCTTTTGGGACCTCTCGGCCATTTTTCAGGAACGGCGGTACCGCGACGAACGCCCGTAGAATCCGTTCTCTCCTGACGTGACCATGCGAGTCCATACGGTAGCCAAGGGCTCGACTCGGTGGACATATCCTGCCTGCTCTGCAATAATTCTTCTGGCCACGAAAAACACACCGCTCGCTGACGAGCACACTGGAGCGTGGAGATGACTGAGAAGGCGACGTTTGGGGCAGGGTGTTTCTGGGGGGTAGAGGCAGCGTTTCGCAAAGTCAAAGGGGTTGTATCAACGACGGTAGGCTACTCCGGTGGATCCTCCAAGAATCCGACGTATAAAGACGTATGCTCGGGGAGGACCGGCCATGCGGAAGTCGTACAGGTGGAGTACGACCCCTCGAAGACCTCTTACGAGGAACTCTTGAACGTGTTCTGGGGTGTCCATGACCCGACGCAAATGAATCGACAGGGGCCGGACGTGGGTACCCAATACAGATCCGCGATATTCTTCTACAATGCCGAGCAGGAGGATGCGGCCAAGGCTGCGAAGGCGCATCTCGAAAAGAGCGGGCGATACAGGAAGCCGATCGTGACCGAGATCATTCCCGCCTCGGAGTTCTACATGGCAGAGGAGTACCACCAGCAGTACTTCGAAAAGCATGGTATGACCTGCTAATCTTCCTCAACAAAGGGGTGAGAACTGCTACAACCCATTCGCTTCCCGGCACGGTTTCCGGCAGCCGGTCGGACGTCAGGTAAACGTCCGAGCTTCTGCGGAAAGTGGAGGGCAGGCTAAGATGCCTGGATTTCTCATACGCATGGTAATCAGCGCCATGGGGCTTTGGATCGCGTCGGAACTCGTTCCAGGTATGGAGATCACTGGGATGGGGACGCTGGTGGCAGCCGCATTCCTGTTAGGTATCGTCAATGCTGTCGTCCGT
>JAHRHE010000111.1 GCA_020027965.1 Nitrospirota bacterium
GCTGTCCTCATTGTGCGACCGCCTGAGCCCCACATCCGTCTTGGCCCCGAACGCGATCTCCATTGCGCCTGCCCCTTCGCTCCGGTCAGCCGGGGAGACCGTTCATGCAGGCACTTGCGTCCTGTTCGATTTCCCGCCCGCGCTGGTATCCTTGGGCCGGGTCCTTGTGCAAGGCCCGGTCGATCATCGCGCGGCAAGCCTGAGGATGCTCGGCCTTCCTCTGAAACGGTTTCTGGCCGGCGAGCTGCTCGGGAGACAGAGAGCCAGGCGTGCCGAGCACCACCCCCGTCTGGGTCTTCGATGAAGCGGGCACGACACCTCCAAGCATGAAGTCGGCAACCTTGGCTAGGGTAGTCAAAAGGTGTGGACAAGTCAATGTTTAGAGAAATCCCGGAGCGCCAGCCGGAGCAGGCCAACATGAATCTTTTCAAGAAAACGGCCGAACGGACCGTCACACCCTAAGAGGTGAGTGGAGACCGTCTGGCCACTCCGAGGGTGTTCCTCAATCAGCGATAGTTCTTGCGACACTTTGCCTGAGTTCGCTATACTGGACATCACGGTTTCCCGCAGGTTCGTCAACAGCTTAGCCTGGGGATTGAACTGGGATTAGACTGGGGACAGCATGGTCCGCCGGAGAACTGTCGACGCGCGGCCTCGGTGCCGTCTGTGTCATGACTCCACGAAACCCTCTCGTCGCCAGCGTTTCTTGCGAACACCGGACAGCTTGAGTGACTGCTTGGCTCCTCGGAGAACAGGGCCGAAGACGCCACACCCAGACCGCGTTTCCATATAAACGCCGGACGAGTGAAGGGATGACCTCACGGAGGAACCCATGCCATTTCACGTCTCTCCATTGATTTTGGCGACAGCGTTGGGTTGCGGGGTGCTGCTCCTGCCGGGACCCGCGCGCGCGGCGGACGAGGTCCAGACCGCCGATGTCCTTGTGAAGCTCTTCAAGGCCGGCCGCACGGTGGTGTCGGAGCATCAGGCGGTAATCAACGATGCGAGCAAAGGCGACAAGGGATTCACGCCGGCGTATTTTGTGGACCGCGTGATCGACAAGTTCAGGGACCAGACCAAGATTGACCTGAGACAGCCGCCCGAGGGCGCCCAGACCAGGCTCCTGCTCACGCTGGTTGAATCGGGCAGAGAAGTCGTCGAAGAGGCGCAGCCGGTGATCAACAAGCAAGGGGTGGCGTTCAAGGGTTTCCTCCCCGCGGTGTGGGCCCGCAAGACCGGGGAGCGGTTTACGCGCAAGACCGGGCTTCGACTGAAACTGACCGCCTCGGTCTGGCGGTACCCTGGAAACAGACCGGACGAGTTCCTCTTGTCTGGCATGCCATGGTCAGCCGAAGGGCGAGCGGGACATCACCGGCGGAAAGAAGGAAGGCTACAAAGAAGGAGACCTCGCTGGAGCCATCAGCCTCATGATTCCGGTCCGCTGACTGCGGAACCCGCCGTGCGAGTGGTCGACCGATGATGGGCGGCGGGGCCGGCCAGAGCGAGTGGACTGCGAAACCGACCAGCGTTGAAGGAGGCGAATCGACGATGAGCAAGATTGTGGTGGTGGATGACTCATACGCAGACCTTCAGTTAATCGAAGGCTTTCTCAAGTCGGGCCATCATACCGTGGTGGCATACATGAATGCGGAGAACCTGGAGGACAAGGTGGCCGCTGAGCGACCGGATCTCGTGATTCTGGACGTCATCATGCCCGGCCGGAACGGCTTTCAGGCTTGCCGGGATCTGAAAGGCGACGCTCGGTCGAAGGACATTCCCATCGTCTTGTGTACCTCCAAGGGCCAGGAGAGCGACAAGTTCTGGGGCAAGCAGCAAGGGGCCAACGGGTATGTCGTCAAGCCCTTCAAGGCCGAAGAGCTGCTGGCAGCCGTGCAGAAGGCTCTTGGGTAGACTCGAGCTCGCGCGGCGCAAAGAGGACAGCGATGCCAGAGATGCCGGAGACGATGGATCAGAACCTCGAGCTGCATGGTGCGGCGCCGCTTCCCGACACGGTCGCAGAACCTCCCGCGCGGATGTGCGTGATCAGTTTGTCGGGCGAGCTCTTCGCGATCGACCTGCGACACGTCCGAGAAGTGTTCGAGGTGGAGTCGGTCACCCCGGTGCCTGGAGTGCCCAGTGCGCTGGTGGGGGTCACCAATCTCCGGGGTGTCGTCATGCCGCTCGTGGATCTTCGCCGACTGTTGAATCTGCCCGCGACCGATCCGCTCCCCGGCTTTGCGGTCGTGATCCGTCACGGCCCGCACCAAGTGGGGGTGCTCGTGGATCGAGTCCCGGAGATCAGGAGTGCACAGAAGACGGAGTTTCTTCCGCCACCAACGGGGACGTCAGGCGTGCCGAGATCCGTGGTGTCCGCGGTCATGAAGGTCGAAGACCGCCTCAGCGGTGTGGTGGAAGTGCCCAGACTGATGGCCTATACGGAAACAGGAGACACAGAATGATCGACACGAGCTGCGATGGTAGAGCCGTCCTGGGGCCAGAGCCCCGTGTGGCAAGGAGGAATTGTCATGGTGATGCGTGACCTGGTCAGGTGGTTCGGGGATCTGAAAACACTGACGAAGCTGATGCTCGGGTTCACGACGATGGCCATCGTCATCGTGGCGGTGGGCCTGGTGGGAGTGCTGGGATTGAAACACGTCGGCGAGCGGCTTCGCCTCGTGTATGAGACCTCCACACTCGCGCTTGCCAATCTGGGAACCGCCAGCAGCAGCCTTGGGCTGTACCATGGGACGCTCCTGGAGGCCGGCCGCTTGATCACGAAGGCGGATTTCGATGAGGCGGCCAAGCCTCTGGCTGAGCTGAAAAACCGGATCCAGGTGCCCCTGAAGGCCTATGCCGGCGGTGAAATGCGTGTGTCGAAGAGCGGTCGTGACGAGGCGAAGGATTACCAGGTTCTGTCGTCCGCGCTCGATGCCTATTTCGCGGCTGCCGAGGGCGCACTCGGCGCCTATGCCGACAGTTACTCGACCGCCCTGACCGAGGAACAGCGGGGGTTGATGCGAGACCTCGGCGGACTGGCGCTCTCGGTGGATGTGGCGAATAAGTATGCGACCGCTACCGCGCGCCTTGACGAGCTGCTGAGCACGGTGCGTGACGTGGCGAAAGACCAGAACGAGGCCGGCCAGGCTGAAGCGGCATCCCGGACCAACACGATGGTCTTCGGGATCGTCATCGCCATCCTTGCCGGGGTCAGCATCGGGTACCTGCTGGCTCGCTTCTTTTCGCGAGGGGTCACCCACATCGCACAGGTCGCCAAGCAGGCAGCCGGCGGCCACCTGCAGGCGCGCGCCAAGCTGTCGGGCAAGGATGAGCTGGGGCAGATGGCGGGCGCGTTCAATTCCATGCTCGATCGGATCACGACCCTGGTCCAGACCGAGGAAGAACGCGACGCGCTGCAGCGGCGCCTGATGGAGTTTCTCGTGCTCGTCTCGGAGGTCAGCAAGGGAGATCTGGGCAAGCGGGGCGCCGTCACGGCGGACATGTTCGGCAACCTCGCCGATGCCTTCAACCTCATGCTGGAGCGGTTTGGCCAGTTGATGCGCCAGGTGCGCGAGGCGGCCCAACGCGTCACCACCTCGGCGGGCTCCCTGCGAACCACGGCCACCCAGCTTGCCGATACGTCCCAGCACCAGGCCAAGGAATCCGTGCGGACCTTGACGGCCGTCGAAGGCCTGGCCACATCCATGCGTCAGGTGGCGCAATCGGCCGGATTTTCTTCTGAGATCGCCCAGCAGACGTTGGTCGCGACCGAGAAAGGCCGAGAAGCCGTGCAGGAAACCGTGCAGGACATGCAGGGCATCAGGGCCGCGGTGCAGCGGATGGCGAAGCAGGTCAAGGGGCTGGGAGACCGATCTCTGGAGATCTCCCAGATCGTGTCCACGATCAGAGACATTGCCTCGCAAACCAACCTCCTGGCCTTGAACGCCGCGATCGAGGCGGCGGGAGCCGGTGAGGCGGGAGCGCGATTCGCCGTCGTGGCGGATCAGGTGCGAAAGCTGGCAGAAAATTCCTCGCAAGCTACGCGCGAGATCGGCGAGCTCGTCAAGGTGATCCAAACGGAAACCCAAGATGCGGTGATCGCCATGGAGCATGAAACGCAGGCGGTAGAGGCCGGATCGGCCTCGGCGCTCCGGACAGGCGATGTGTTCCGCGAGATTTCAGACATCGCGAAACGGTCCGCGGAGTTGGCCCAAGAGATCGCCCGGGCGTCTCTGGAGGAGACGACGGCGACCGAGTCGGTCGGCAGCTCCATCAAAGACTTCAGCCACGGCGCGCTCACGACCCAACGGGCCGCCGATCAAACTCGTCTCACGGTTGAAGAGCTGGCCAAACTGGCCGAGGGCCTGACCGCATCGGTCAGCCAGTTCAAGGTGGCCTAGGCACCTCGGGGAACGCAGGGTCGGGGGCGCGATGAGTTCGCAATTGGACCGGCGAGCGCTGGTGGGCGTCTTCGTGGCCGAGGCCACGGAGAGCTTGAGGAAGCTGGATGCTTTCTTGGGTTCGATCGACGGAATGGCTCCGTCTCGGGAAGCAATCCAGAGCCAATTTATTGCCGCGCATAATTTGAGGGGCTCGGCGGCCCTGTACGGCTTTCCCGGCGTGGCCGGTCTGGCCGAGATCCTGGAAACCACACTCGAACAGGCCGGCGAGACGGCCAAGGCGAATTGGGCAGGGATGCTGGCGATGTTGCGAGATCTCGCCTCGACACTCCGTGCCCAAATCGAAAGGATCGGACACGCCGGGACCGAGGACGCCGAGGGCGTCCGGGCCTGGCATGGCCGCTACCTAAAGAGCCAGCCAGTCTCCCATCAGACCCCATCGCCGACCCAGCCAGGCTCCCTGCCGGATGCGTATCTGAACCCCAACCTCGATGAGGACATCTGCTCGTACTTCATCCCTGAGGCCCAGGAATATCTGGAGGCGATCGAGAAGGCCCTGCTGAAGCTGGAGAAGAACTCCGACGACCGTGCCACGATTCAACACCTGTTCCGGACCGCGCATACCCTGAAGGGATCGGCGTATACCGTCGGATTCCAGGCGATCGGCGATGTGACCCATCACGTGGAAGATTTCATGTCCGCCATCCGTGACGGCCAGATGCGGGTTACCCCCGCGCTCACGGACGTCATCTTCCGGGTGGTCGACGTGGTTCGGCTCCTCATCAAGCGCGATCCCCAGCACTTGGAGCACACCCGCCGGCAGTATGCGGCCGTCTTAGAGCAGCTCCGACACGCGGCTCCGGTGCCTGCCGCCGAAGCCGAGCCCGTATCCGTGGTCACGGAGTCCGTCCGTCACGCCGGTGACGAACCCGGTGACCACCAGAGCGCGCAGGCGGGTCCGGAGTCCGACCGAAGCGAAGGACCGGAGGACCCGGTCATCCGGGTGAGCCGGGAGCGTCTCGAACGGCTGCTCAACCTCGTGGGCGAGCTCGTGATCGGCCGAGGACGGCTGGAGCAGCGTCTGGAGGTGCTGGAGCAGCTTTCGAAGCAGGTGTTGGTCTGCAAGGCTCGGATGCAGGAGGTCGTCCGCACGTTCGAGGAGAAGCACGCGTTCTCCATGCCCCAGTCGGATCCCAGCCCGGGTGAGCCGAACCTGCTAGAAATCCGGCTCCCCACCGACTTCACCAGCCTCGAGTTCGACCAGTACGATGATATCAATATTCTGGCCCGCCGCGTCGCGGAGGTCTCCGCCGATGTGGGCGAATCCATGTCCCAACTCAACGCCTCCATCCGGAAGGCTCGAGAGGACATGAGCCAGCTCCAGCGGTTGACTCTCGGCATACGGGATGAAATCGCCCGCGCGCGTATGGTTCCAATCGGCACGCCGTTCGTCCGGTTCCGGCGCGCGGTTCGGGAGATGGCTCGCGCTGCGGGCAAGGACGTGGACCTCATTACCTCAGGCGATCACACCGAGGTCGATACAGGGATCGTCGAGCGGCTGGTCGATCCCCTGATCCATTTGGTTCGGAACGCGGTTTTTCACGGGATCGAAATGCCTCCCGAGAGGGTGGCGCGTGGCAAGAGCGCGTCCGGCACGGTCTATCTGAACGCGATCCACCGGGGGCACTCCGTGGTGATCGAGGTTGAAGATGACGGCACCGGACTGGATGTGGAGAAGATCAAAGCGAGAGCCGTGGCGCTCGGACTGCTACGGCCGGAACTATCGGCCGGCCTGTCGGATTCTGAGGCGATCCGCTTGATCTTTCTGCCCGGTTTCTCCACCGTTCAGGACGCGGGCGACCAGGCCGGCCGCGGGGTGGGTCTGGATGTCGTCAAGCGGGCTGTCGAGGCGATGAATGGACGGATCGACATTGAGACCGAGCCGGGCGTTGGCACGAAGTTCACGCTGAGCCTTCCGCTGACGCTGTTGATCTCAGTCGCTCTGATGGTGCGAGTCGGCGGTGAGCGCTATGCTGTGCCGCTGCCCAGTATCCGCGAAGTGTTGCTGCCTGACGCCGGAGCTCTCCAGGATGTCGAGGGCCGGCCGGTGGTGCAGATGAGAGAGGAGGCCATCGAGGTGCGCTCACTCGGAGCCTTACTGCACGTCGCGCCCTCACCCGTCGAGGGCCCGAAGCCGGTGGTGGTCGTCCGTACGCCCGCTGGTGCGCTGGGGCTGAGCGTGGACGAGTTGCTGGGACGGCAGGAAATCGTCATCAAATCGTTTGGGACGCTGAAGCCCTTTCGCGAATCCTGCTTTGCCGGCGCGACGATTGATCCGGAAGGCTGCGTGGTGCTGGTGCTCGACGTCGGTCGCTTGTTTGCCGATCGCTGCGGTGCGGCCCCGGCATTGTTGGCTGGGCCGGACGCCGCGCCGTACCCTGGCGGGTCAGTGGGGAGGGGAGCAAGCCGCGGGGTTGATGCGGGCCGTCCACGTGTTCTCCTGGTCGACGATTCCCTGAGTGTCAGGAAGTTCGTCGGGCGCATGCTCACGGGAGCGGGCTACGAGGCGGACACGGCGATCGATGGAGAGGATGGGCTGCTCAAGGCTTCGGCAGGGTCCTACAGCCTGATCATCACGGATCTGGAGATGCCGAAAATGAACGGGTATGAGTTGATCCAGTTGCTTCGAGATCGGCCGGAGACCCGCAGCATTCCGATTCTCGTGATGACCACGCGGGCCGGGGACAAACACCGCCAGATGGCGCTCGGTTTAGGAGCGACGTCTTACATTGCCAAACCGGTTGAGGAGCGCGCCCTCATTCATGAGGTTAGTCGCTGGGTCGGCACCGTGGCGGGAGCCAGGTCCTCAAAAACCCATGTGGGCGCAAGCCGTGACCAGGATGGTGTGGCGTGAGTCTCCGGGGGCGAACGGGCGCGATGGTGTCGGCAGCTGGTGCGAGGCGCTATCTGATCGTGGCGGCCGGCCAGACCACGTGGGCGCTTCCGGCTGAGGTCACGCGCGGCATGGTGCGACCTGACGAAGGCACCGCGGGACAGGTCTTCTCGGGGGTCTCCTGCCCGGTCGTCGACTTGGCGCAACGCTTCGGGTTGGCAGGAGGCGGTGATGGGCCTGAGTCCAGCATCATCCTGTGTGGTGGAGACCAGGCCCAGCATGCCTTCAAGGTGGACCGGGTGCTGGGTTTCACCGATCTGGAGCGTAAAGACCTCCGTCCGCTGCCGCCGCATTTTACTGGTCCAGAGCGTGGGTGGTTCAGCGGCCTGTTTCTGTTCCACGACACCCTGGCTCTGGCCGTGGACGCCAGGTGGCTGGTGAGCCACGAGGCCTTTTCCGGCCCTCGGCTCAGCCAGGGACCTGACGCAACCCACGCCAGTACGCCGGAGCTCGTGGGACCCGTGAGTGCGGCTGGAGCGGGCGACGTCAGGCAGATTGAAGAGGCGGACGATGCTGAGGAGGTCCCCTGGGCCGAACGCTAAAACCGAGAAGGCACTGACGTTGCTTGTCTTCTCGGTAGGCGGGCGGCGCATGGCGGTCAAAGCGGAGGAAGTGGGCGGCGTGTGGCCGTGGACTCAGGCCATGCCGGTTCCGAGCGCAACGGCGTTCGTGGGCGCTGTGATTCGGCGCGGCGACGAGGTGCTGCCGGTCTTCGACCTGGCCGGCCGGTTGAATCTGCAGGTGCAGGAGCAGTCGCCCCTTTGCCTGATCGGGAAACACCGGCTGGGGCCGATTGCGATGCGTATCGATGCTCAGATTCCGACGCTGGTCTCGGTGGATCAGGCCGCCCTTCAGCCCGGCGCCGGCCCAGAGCCCGAGGTGGAGGGGCGTTGCGTGATCGACGCGGAGGAGCTGGCCGTCGTGTCGCTGGGGACGCTGCTGCGCTCACCACGACCGCCGTCGCAGGCGGCCGGACCAGGCAACCGAGAGGAGTTCGGATCCGGGGAGTCTCATGGCTAAAGTCTTGTTCGCGGACGACAGCGTTGCGGTCCGCAAAGTCGCCGAGCGTCTGCTGACTTCGGCGGGGCTTGAGGTGACTCTTGCAGCCAGTGGTGAAGAGGCGCTGGAGTGCTTGGCCCGAGAACGGCCCGACCTCGTCATCTCCGACGTTCTGATGCAGGACACCAGCGGGTTCGACGTGTGCACGTTCGTCCGGGCTCATGCGAGCCTGTCCGCCACGCCGGTCATGTTGGTGTCGGGCGTGGTCAATGAGGAGATCCGGCGCCAGGCAGCGGACTGCCGTGCGGATGTCGTACTGAAGAAGCCTTTCCAGGGTAACTCACTCCAGGACCGGGTCCTGGAGCTCCTGGCCAAAGCGTCCCAACCGGAGGCCGGCCCCGAGGGGCCGGCGCTGGAGAGCCAGCCCGCCACGGCTTCTCTCGCCCCGGCTGCCGCGGTCGCGCCATCGGAAGGCGTGCAACTGTATTACCTGACCGAGGAGCAACTCCGGGAGTACCATCAGGCCGTCGGTCGGGTTGCTGAGCTGGAGGCGATGCTCTCTGGAGAGCAGACCCGGTCGGCTGAGTTGACGCTGCAGATGGAGCGACTGGAGGAGATTGCCCAGCGGGTCCACCAGTTGGAAGGCCTGCTTGCGATTGAACACGCACGATCCGCAGAACTGCTCGACATGGTGACCAGGTTGGAGCAGGGCACGAGTCGGGTGGCCGAGCTTGAAGATCTCCTGGCGCGGGAGAAGGCCCGCTCGGCGGAGTTGACCCAACGGGTGGAGGGATTCGCAGAGATCGAGAACCGGCTGGGGGATCTGGAACGAGTGTTCGCGCGGGAGCACGGGCTGTCTGAAGAATGGGCCCGAGAGATCGAGCGGTTGGGGCAGGCCGAACAGAAAGTGAAGGAATTGGAGGCATCCCTGGCTCGGGCGGAAGAGAAGTCTGCCCGGTTGCTCGAACGGGTGGGGATGATCGAGGGAGCCTTCGCCCAGGCGAACGCGCGGGCCGAGGAGATGGGAAAGGTACTGACCGAAATCGCTCGTCTCGCCAACCGGGCCGGTGAGGCAGTGCTTCCAATTCGTCCGGAATGAGCGTATTGTAAACGAAACGATGCCCGATGGGGACGGGTGTGATGGCGGGTAACGGATCGCAAGACGCATTCCTGGTTGAAGTCATGGCCCTCTTCGCCCAGGAGGCTGGAGAGTGGCTCGGACAAGTGCGGACGGCTCTTCAGGAACTGGAGAGCGGACCAAATCCGGCGCGCGACCCGAAACTCTTCGAGGTCATGCACCGTGCGCTCACGAATCTCGTAGGTTCGGCGGCGACGGTCGAGTTGCCGGCCATTGAGCGCCTGACGTTGACCTTACTGGAGCCCGTACAGACCCTGCGCGGCAAGGGAATTGCCTCGTCTCCAGAACAGGTCGCGGCTCTACATCAAGGCCTCGACGCGCTCACGGCATCAATCCAGAACCTGCCTGTGCCCGCTTCGGTCGGTCTCACAGACGAGCCGATGATGGCCGCACCCGCGTCCTCGCCCAATGGACAAGGCTCCGCTGACGTTGTCGCCGTCCCCACGATTCTAGACGCCCTCCTGGATCTCAAGCGGTGCCGAGCGATCTTGGGTGATTCGGCCAGGCCTGTGCTGGAGAGTGTCATTCGGAGACTGCAGGGCAATTCCAACGGCAATCCCGCTCGACTGGACCACGACCATGTCGCGCGCATCCTCGAGGAGATGGACCGGCTTGATGAGCAGTTTTTGGTCGAAGTGCAGCACCTCTGGCCGACGATCTCCGAAATTTTTGCTGGGCTCAAGCATGGCCGTGAAGTCGAGGCGAATGGGCACCTGCAATTGTTGCTCCAGCAGATCCAATGCCTGTGTGAAACAGCCTGTGCGATCGATGCGACGGCCATCGTGTCATTCCTGAAGGGATTCGAGAAGTTTGTTACCATCGCTGCCCACCGGCGGATCACCATGCACCCACAGCGATACGAAGCGGTCGGGGCGCGACTTGCTGCGATGCTCCCCATGCTTCACCAGTGGGTTGACCTGGGGCGGACCGAGCGACAGTCCATCCTGCAGATTTTGCCATCTCTCGTTCCCCCTCCCTCGGCCTAGGAAGCTGAGTTTACGGTCCAACGGGGCCGGCTCAGGCCTGTTCAGGCGAACCAGTTCGGCATAGGAATTGATTCCAGATGGCCGACAATTCCTGTGTTATGCACCGGTCCCCAGGATATAGGGGGATAGCCTCTACGTTACACCTAGAGTCGTGAACGCATTGAAACCATGATGAATGTATCGCCCAAAAATTGTGCAGTCTGCTACAAGAGGCTGATTGCCTGATCGGTCAAAGTTAATACACAAGGTTATCAACACGTCTTCCACAATTTTTGTGGACAGGACTTTTGGCTCTTCATCACGTCACAACGCCTAAGCGGTGAAGCTGACAAGGCGCGGGAATATGTGAAGGTTCACATTCTCTTCCCCTCAGGTTTGCTCGGCCTCGTGTTCATGGTGGCCGGAGTCAGCGCCTTGATCTATCAGTTCGTGATCGACACCTACGGCTGGCGCACATTCGTCGAGAGCACGGGGTTGGTGCTGCTGGGGGGCCTGCTCGGGTGGGCGCAGACACGCTACCATCGCTATCTGCTCGAAGTCCACCCTGGCTATTTCGCGAGTCGCATGCGGGTCTTCTCACGGGGTAGTCACAAGCGAGCGAAGAAGGAAGCTGCGAGTCCCTCGCTTGAGCATTCCGGCCGAAGTCTCGTGCCGATCGGGTATCTGCTGGGAGTTGCGCTGCTCATAAGCGCGTCGGGTGTCATCTGGACAGCCGGTCATGTCGAAGGGGTGGGTGCCTTCGTGCTTCCATGGGCGGGATTTTTCTGGGCGAAAATGTTCTTCTGGCGAGGCGTGATCACGCCGGGAAAATAAAATGCAAAACGAAACAGGAGGAATGACTCTTACCGCTTACCTTTTACTTTTTTATGTGCGCGTTCCGCGCGCTCTTCCAGCGCGCGGACGCGCCGTTCCAGGTCGCGCACCTGCTGGCGCAGCTCGGGCAAGCGGGGAATGACGGCCTGCGATTTGACCCAGACCTCGTGGGGCATCACCGGCGCGCCGGAGACGATCTGGCCGGGGGATACGTCGCGGTTGACGCCGGAACGGGCCGCGATCATGACACGATCGCCGATCTGAAGATGATCGGACAGCCCCGCCTGTCCTCCCACCATGACATGACGCCCCAGCGTGGTGCTGCCCGCGATTCCGACTTGTGCAACCAGGATGCAGTCCTCTCCGACGATGACGTTGTGAGCGACCTGCACGAGGTTATCGACTTTGGTGCCACGACGGATCACGGTCCGGCCGAACGTGGCCCGGTCCACCGTCACGTTGGCACCCAGTTCCACGTCGTCTTCAATGACTACAACCCCGACTTGGGGAATTTTCTGATGACGGCCTTCATGCTGGACGTAGCCGAAGCCGTCGCTGCCGATCACGGTGCCGCTGTGGATGATGACCCGACGACCGATGACGCACTGTTCCCTGACCGTGACGTTGGGGTAGAGGATGCTGTCTTCGCCCACCACGGCGTCATCTCCGATGAACACCCCCGGGTAGAGCGTCACCCGTGCCCCGATTGAGACCCGATCGCCCAGAGTCACCTGCGGCCAGATGGAGGGATCCGGCCCGATCTGCACCTCGGCCCCCTGGATCACCTGCGCCGCGATGCCGCGCGGCCGATAAGGCTC
>JAHRHE010000221.1 GCA_020027965.1 Nitrospirota bacterium
GCGACGCCTGGAACGGGTCCGCCAGGAATTCGTCGCCAATGCCTCCCACGAGCTCCGCACGCCCCTCACCGCCATCCGGGGCTACGTCGAGACCCTGCTGGAGGGGGCCGCGGACGAGCCGGCGCGCGCGCGCCCGTTCCTGGAGGTGGTCGCCCGGCACGCCGACCGCATGAGCCGGTTGGTGGATGATCTGCTGGACCTCTCCAATATCGAGAGTGGGCGCCTGCAGCTTGAGCGACACGCCGTGCCTCTGGATGAGGTCGTGCGGCCGGTCTTCGCATTGCAGCAGGAGGCGGCGTCGAAGAAGGGGATCACCCTTCGCCTCGAGGTCCCTCCCGATTTGCCGCCGGCCCTTGCCGACCGCGATCGGCTCCAGCAGATTCTCATTAACTTGGTTGATAACGCCATTAAGTTTACGCCGGCCGGTCAGGTCACGCTGTCAGCCCAGAAGGCCTCGTCGAGTCATCTCGAGGTGGTGGTCACCGACACCGGGACGGGAATCTCCTCAACGGATCTCCCGCGGGTCACCGAGCGCTTCTATCGGGTCGATCGGGCCCGATCCCGGGAGCTGGGTGGAACCGGCCTGGGCCTGAGCATCGTCAAGCACCTGGTCCACGCCCATGGCGGCGAGCTTTACATCGAGAGCGAACTCGGTCGGGGAACGAAGGTCTCCTTCACGCTCCCCGTCGCATGAGAACATCCCTCCGGGTCTGCCCGCTTCGCTGACATGCTGATCGGCGTGCTCTTTCTGTTTGCTGGCATCGCACTTGTGCTCTGGGGAGCCGAGCGCTTCACGGATGGCGCCATCGGGACGGCGACCCGCTTCGCCCTCAGCCCGTTCTACGTCGGCGTCGTGCTCTCTGGGCTTGAGCCCGAGAATCTGGTCACCGGGGCGGTCGCGGCCCTCCGAGGACTTCCGCAGGTCGCTCTGGGAACCGTGATCGGCGCTGCCATCTTCATGCTGACGGCCGGACTCGGTGTGGCTTTGCTCCTGGTCCCCATGGAGATCCGGATCCCTCGAGCGGGCGGCGTGGCCATGGCGGCCAGCCTGCTCCCCTTTGGCGTGGCGCTGTTGAATGATGGAGTCGTCAGCCGCCTGGAGGGGGCGCTCCTCTTGGGCGTGGCCATCGGCTTGATGGCCTGGCTCTACCGGCGCTCCCCGGTCTTTCTGGGTGCCGACGATCCCCACAGGCCCTCCGGTCCGAGGACGCCGCTCCGCGCGTTGGGCCTGCTGGTCGGGGGTCTCGGCGTGATGCTGTTGGGAGCCGCAGTGGTGGTCCAGGGCGTCCGCGCGCTCATCGGTACGCTGCAGCTTTCAGAAACCTTCCTCGGCATGACTGTGGTCGCCATGGGAGAGAGCATTGAAGAGACCGCGCGGATGGTCACCCCAGCCCGGCGGGGGCATCCCGAGCTGGCCTGGGGGAACGTCGTGGGGACCGTCGTGATCCTCCTCGGCTTTAATCTTGGCGCCATCGCGCTCATCCGACCCCTGACAGCGGATCCGCTGATCTTGCGCTTCCATGCCCCCTACCTCATGGGCTGCACGCTCTTGGTCGCATCTAGTCTCCTCTGGGCGCGCAGGCTCGGTCGCGGGATGGGATTGCTCCTGGTCGGCCTCTATCTCTTGTACCTTGCCCTGAACTTGCCGCACATCTCACAGTAAGTCCCCCCCTCGCCGCTGCCATACCCACAATTTACCCTCCGGTTGCTGCGAAGATTCCCTCCTAATCTTTAACCTAGATGTAACCCCCTCGTCCTATCCATGTCATCCAAGGGCTCGATACTCTCACTGACCATTCAAAGAACCACGTCACAGGAGGTAGCCCGATGCCAGGCAGGAATCAGAACGGTCTTCGACTTGCTCTGATCGCCCACGACAACAAGAAGGTAGACCTCATCACTTTTGTGCAGAAGCACGCAGACCGTTTCGCCGGCTTCCGGCTGGTGGCCACCCAGGCCACCGGCAAGGTGATTCGAGACAAGCTGAATCTCGAGGTGAAATGTTTTCTACCCGGGCCGCTCGGTGGGGACCTGCAGATCGGCGGCGAGCTGGCTTCGGGGAGGATCGATGGCCTGATCTTCCTCCGGGACCCACTCCTGGCGCAGCCGCACGAGCCGGATATCACGGCGTTGCTTCGGGCCTGCGATGTCCACAATATCCCCGTGGCCACGAATCTCGCCACCGCCGAGATCCTGCTTCAAGGTCTTTGTAACAAAGGGTCGGAACCACCGTCGTGATTCTTGGTACGACAGCGGAACGTCTCGGTCAGAACGGGCGAGGGGAGAGAAAAACCTGCGCCCACGGACCACGACCATGGAGGGGACATGATCACCGATTATCTGTTTCTCGGTCCAGGCCGCGAGGTCCTTGCTAGTCTCGCGGAAATCCGGCGTTACGTGGAGAAGCATTACGACGATAGACGCCTCTGTTCGCGCTGCGGCTGCTATCTCATTCCTGCCAGCCAGACACAGGGCTTCTTCTTCCGGATGTACCAGTGCGCCAATGCCATTTGCTCCGCGTCCCTCAGGACCTTCAAGATGTGGCCCCAATGGCTCCAGCGGGTCGCCTAACCTTCTGCTGCCCGATCTTTTTACTCCCCTGTAACCTGCCCGCCCTTTTCCCGTCACACGACAGGCCTATCGTAGAGGTACATGGATCCCGAACCAGCTCAGTCGTTTCCCTGTTATCTCCCGCATCCATACTGCTCCCGAAGAGTGGATTCTATTGGCGGGTATCGTGAAAGGAGAGTCATGCTGAATACGAGGCTGATACAGATCCTCGCCCCGGCCGGACCGAGGATACACCCAGGGCGATGGATTGAGGCTGGGACACCGATCGGAATTTCACCAGATCGGAGCAGCGAGGTTCGAGCCCCTCTGACCGGTGTGATCAAGCAGGTGTACTCGTCCGGTGACGTGCTGGAAGTCGTGCTTGAGCGACGGCGGGAGTATGAGGAGATGGACGATTGAGGGGGGGGTGGGACAGGGAATTAACACTTCCGTAACACAACGGCAACAAGACCGTAACGCGTTTGGTTGAAAATCTGCAGAAGGGAGGCATCAGATGAAGAGCTTTCGAGGAGGTTTCCCAATCAGGGACCGGGCGACCGCGTTGAGCACCGGTCGGCGGCTTTTCGCAGGAGTTGCCCTCCTGATCTTCTTGCTTGCAGTGATCGGGGAGGCAGGGGCAGAGCGAAGTCTTATCAAGATTGACGCCTCCAGCACGGTCTTTCCGATTACCGAGGCCGTGGCCGAGGAGTTCCAGAAAAACCACAAGGGCATCAAGGTGACCGTGGGGATCTCGGGTACCGGCGGCGGCTTCAAGAAATTCTGCAACGGCGAGACGGATATCTCGGATGCGTCCCGCCCCATCAAGCCGTCGGAGGTGGAACTGTGCGGCAAGAAT
>JAHRHE010000112.1 GCA_020027965.1 Nitrospirota bacterium
CCAGGGACGGGATGTTACAAGGTCCGAACCTCGACGCGCTCCGTGACATCGTGGCCGACTCGCCTGTCCCGGTCATTGCCTCCGGCGGGATCACTCGGGTGGAGGACATCCGGGCGATCAAAGCCCTGGGGCCGAAGGTAGAAGGCGTCATCGTGGGAAAGGCCTTGTACGAAGGGAAACTGGATCTGAAGGCCGCGCTGGCAGCGGCCAACTGACCACTTCTCTCCACTGGACCGGAACGGTATACTCTTCTCTCAAGCTCGCCCCTGCGCCTCCAGGATGTTCAAAAAGGTCGCCCGGCGAGGCCGCAGCGAGCGAGAAGGCAAGGCGTACCGGGGACCCGTTGCTCCATCAATTGCAATGGGTGAATCGTACGGTGAGCCTTTGACGGGTACCCGTTGCCAGGTTTCGTGCAACGGGTGAACGAGAACGAAGCTGGAGGCCTTTTTCAACATCCTGTTATGTTGACCAAGCGCATCATTCCCTGTCTGGATGTCAAGGACGGCCGGGTCGTGAAGGGTGTCTCGTTCGTGAATCTTCGCGACGCAGGCGATCCGGTGGAGGTGGCACGGGCCTATGATCAGGAAGGGGCAGACGAGCTCTGTTTCTTGGACATCACCGCCTCGTACGAAAACCGGAAGACGATTCTCGACGTGGTGGCCAGGACGGCGGATCACGTGTTCATGCCGCTGACGGTCGGCGGCGGCGTCAGGACCCTTGAGGATATCCGGGCGTTATTGAACGCCGGATCGGACAAGGTCAGCATCAACACGGCGGCGGTGGAGCACCCGGACTTCGTGAAGGCCGCCGCCGAGCGCTTCGGCACGCAGTGCATCGTGGTGGCCATCGACGCAAAGCGTCGGGCGGCACCGCCGGCTGGCTGGGAAGTCTTCACGCACGGGGGACGCAACCCGACCGGCATTGACGCGGTGGAGTGGGCCAGGAAGATGGACAGCTACGGCGCCGGAGAAATTCTGCTGACCAGCATGGACCGTGACGGAACCCTGGACGGGTATGACCTGGAACTGACCGCGGCGGTCTCGGCGGCGGTCTCGATTCCGGTGATCGCCTCCGGTGGCGCCGGGACACTGGAACACCTGTACGAGGCATTTTCTCGAGGGAAAGCGGACGCGGTGTTGGCGGCATCTATCTTTCACTACCGGACCTATACGATCCCGCAGGCCAAGGCCTACCTGGGCGAGCGGGGGATCCCGACCCGGCCCGCTGAAGCCGTGACGCGTAACAAGTGGCCAGGGATTCCGCGTGGGATCGTGTAGGGAACGAGCATGGACCTGAGTCAGGTCAAATTCGACGAGCAAGGTTTGATTCCGGCGGTCGTGCAGGACTGGCGGGACGGGACCGTCTTGATGCTCGGCTACATGAGCCGCGAGGCGCTCCTGAAGACGCTGGAGACCAAGTCGGTCCACTTCTGGAGCCGGTCGCGGAACAAGCTCTGGGAAAAGGGTGAAACCTCCGGCCACCGACTCGTGCTCAAGGACCTGTTCGTGGATTGCGACGGCGATACGGTTCTCGTGAAGGCCGAACCGGTCGGGCCGACCTGCCACACAGGCGAGAAGGCCTGTTTCTTCACGCGCCTGGAGCCGGATGGGAAGTCCGGCGGTCCCAAGACCTCCGATGCCTGGGGCGGCATCCTGGAGCGGCTGTACCAGACGATTCAGGATCGGAAGCGATCGCCCAAGCCCGATTCCTACGTCTCGTCGCTGTTCCAAGGAGGCGTCGACAAGGTGCTCAAGAAGATCGTCGAGGAGGCAGGAGAAGTCGCGCTGGCGGCCAAGGGCGGGAAGAAAGAGGAGATCATCTACGAAACGGCCGATCTCCTGTTCCACACGCTCGTTGCGCTCGGCTACCACGATATCGCCCCTGAAGAGGTCTATCGGGAACTGGCGGGCCGGTTCGGTAAGTCAGGACTGAGGACTAAGGACTCAGGACTGAAGGGAAAGGGTCAGACATGAGCGACTGCATTTTTTGCAAGATCGCCGACAAGAAGATTCCCTCCAAGATCATCCATGAGGACGACAAAGCGGTGGCGTTCGAGGACGTCAATCCGCAGGCGCCGACCCACGTCCTCGTAATCCCCAGGAAGCACGTGGCGTCGATTGCCGAGTTGAACGCCGCGGATTCCGGCTTGCTGAGCCACCTCATGCTCACCGGCGCCGCCATGGCCAAGCAGAAGGGCATCGCCGACTCCGGCTACCGGCTCGTGGTCAACACCGGGAAGCACGGCGGGCAGACCGTCTTTCATCTGCACGTCCACGTCCTCGGCGGCCGTCCGATGCACTGGCCTCCGGGATAAGGGGAGGACATGCCAGGCTCGACGCTCGCGCGTCGCGCACACAACAAGGAGGGGCCGGGCGGCAGGGCTGGCCGTTGTGCTCGCGCACCGCGCACTCAGGATTTATTGGTTCCGGGCCTAGGTGGATAGAGTGCTCGGTGGACGCGCGCAGGGGGTGCTCGCTCGGGCAAGGGCGCGTCTTGGCGCGCCGGGGTGGGCGGGTGAAAATGATGCGCGCAATAGGTCCCACCCTGACCACCCCGCCTGCTAAATAAACAAGTGACGCGTAAGGAAAAGCAGCCGGGCCGCTGGCCTCTAGGGGAGAGAGTAAGGTGAGAAAAAGGGTGCGTGCCGCCCTTTTCCTCACTCGGATCGCACGCTCGCCGCACCGGTGCACATTCTCGATCAGTGAGGGTCGATTGAGGGTCGGGTCCTGCGTTGATACATCGTGGAACCAGTTTCGTAGGTGGCAGAAGGGACATCATGGATCTTGAGGCGTTTCGGCAGATGGTGGCGAAGAACCCCAGGGGCTTTCTGGGACGATACGGTCTGGGGAATAAGCTGCTGCAGGAAGGTGGAAGTCTGGAGGAGGCGGTCGAGCATCTGCGCGTGGCGGTCGAGCTCGATCCGGTGCATGTCGCCTCGCACCTGGCGCTGGGGCGTGCCTTGGTCAAGCTCGGAAGGAAGGAAGAAGCAAAGCCGGTGCTCACGGCCGGCATCAACGCGGCGGCCTCCGGTCGCTCAAACGGCGGGATGGATCTTATTCCGGAGATGCGCGCGTTGCTCCAGACGTTAGGCTAACCTGTTGGGATGGTGTTCTCAGGGGGCAGAGCATGAAACCGGAAGAAGCGAGACAGCGCATCGAAGCTGCGATTGCACAGTACGGCCAGCAGGCCGGCATGGCGATTGAGCTGGTGGTCAACGAAGTGCGCTCCGACCTCGGCGCGGCCGCCGTCAACGAGCTCATTGACGAATTCGATCTGGAGCTGCAGTACAACATCGCGCCGCTGGACTCGGACTACTCGAACAGCTGACTGCCCAGGATTCATCCACCGGTATGCCCTTGATCGCCTATAACCGCGTGCCGATGCCGTCGTTCATGTACGGCACGGCGTGGAAAAAGGAGGCCACAGCCCAACTCGTCCAACTCGCGGTGGCGGCCGGCTTCAAGGCCATTGATACGGCCAATCAACTGATCCATTACCAGGAAACACTGGTGGGTGAGGCGCTGCAGGCACTCGCGAAGAAAGGGATCGCGCGAGACGCCCTGTTTCTCCAAACCAAGTTTACGCCGGTCAACGGCCAGGACCATCGCACCCCGTACGATGCCAAGGCCAATCTCACGACCCAAGTCAGACAATCCTTCGACAGCTCGTTGGCCCATCTCCACACCGACCACCTGGACTCCTATGTCTTACACGGGCCCTATTCGCGACGGGGCTTGGGGGACCCGGATTGGGAGGTGTGGGCGGCCATGGAAGGGCTCTATCAATCAGGGAAAACCAAAATGATCGGTATCAGCAATGTCATGGCTGAACAACTCACCCAGCTGTGTGCCCAGGCGAAGGTCAAACCCATGGTGGTGCAAAACCGGTGTTATGCCGCGCTCGGATGGGACAAAGAAGTGCGGGAGATATGCCACGCCCATGGCATCATCTATCAAGGGTTTTCGCTGTTGACCGCCAATAGAGAAGTCCTGGCTGCTCCAGAAGTTCGGACAATCGCCCAACGGCTAGAGACTGGTCCCGCACAGATCATCTTTCGGTTTGCCATGCAGATCGGGATGCTCCCGTTGACCGGAACCACCAGCCCACAACACATGAAAGAAGACCTTCAAGCCGAACAGCTCACCCTCTCACGCGAAGACCTCCAGCGGATTGAAACGATCGGGTTGTAATGGCTGTGGAGACGATCCGGGTGAGGAAAAGGGCAACAGCACCTTTTTCCTCACCTTCATCTCTCCCTCAGAGGGCGCGCTGCCTCTGAATGTGCGCGTGGGTCGGTCTCCAATTCACTGCCTTCTCCATCCCTAGGCGGGCAGGTGGCAGAGTGGACTCAGACTGCGCGCGTCCGGCGAGCACTCTATCCACCTAGGCCCGGACCCAATGAGTCTTGAGTGCGCGCTCTGCGAGCGGGGGCCCACCCCGACCGCCCCACCGCCTTCCTCTTGTGTGCGCGATGCGCGAGCTTGGACCCGTTGCATTCCCAGAGCAACGGGTGCCCCGCTGCTAGGCCACCTGACGCCTCCCCCTTTCAACCCGTTGACTTCCCCTTCACCCGTCTGTTAAAGTGACCGTTCGTTAGTTCAGGGATTTCAAGTCCTTCCGGTTAGTAGCGGACTCGGTTCACGGCAGAACAGGCACAGGAGCTGCAGCGGCGTGAGCCAGGGCCTCATTCCTCAAGATCTGATCGAGCAAATCCGTGAGCGCACCGACATCACCGACGTGGTGTCCGGCTACCTGACCCTCTCCAAAGCGGGCCAGAACTTCAAAGGCCTCTGTCCCTTCCACGCGGAGAAGACGCCTTCCTTCATGGTCAGCCCATCACGGCAGATCTTCCACTGCTTCGGCTGCGGCGCCGGCGGCAACGTTTTCAGCTTCCTAATGAAGATGGAAGGCACCTCGTTCCCGGAGACCGTGCGGGAGCTGGGTCGCAAGGCCGGCGTCGAGGTGCCGGTGGTGCAGGGCGCGCGGTCCGCGCTGGAGGCCGGGAACAAGGAGCGGCTGGAGCAATTGAACGAGCAGGCGGCGGCCTGGTTCAGAAAGAACTTATTCGACGCTGAGACCGGCAAGGACGCCGGGGCCTATCTGGCTGAGCGCGGGATGACGCGGGAGACGATTGACGCCTTCGGATTCGGCTACGCGCCACAGGGCTGGGACGGCCTGCTGCGGCATCTTTCCAGGGAAGGGTACACCACGCAAGACATGCTTGCCGCGGGCGTGATCGCACAGAAAGAGCAGGCGGGCCGGAATCCCAAGGACCCGGCCGGCTATTACGACAAGTTCCGCTCCCGGATCATGTTTCCGATTTACGACCTGCGCAAGAAAGTGATTGCCTTCGGCGGGCGCATTCTGGGCGAGGGGATGCCCAAGTATCTGAACTCGCCCGAGACCCCGCTCTTTAACAAGGGGCGGGCGCTGTATCTCCTGGAACGCGCGCGGGAGGCGGCCGGCAAGACGACGGACACCTTGATCATCGTCGAGGGCTATTTCGACGCGATCGCGCTGCATCAGGCCGGGATTACGAACGTGGTCGCCACGCTCGGCACGGCCCTTACGCCCGATCACGTCCGGACAATCCGGCGGTACGTTACGAAAGTGGTGCTGCTCTTCGATCCCGATGCGGCCGGCGTGCGGGCGGCGTTGCGGACGCTGGATCTCTTCGTGGATAGCGGCCTCGGGATTAGGGTGGTGTCGCTGCCGACGGGAGACGACCCGGACACGTTCGTGCGCAAACAGGGCCCCGAGGCCTTTGCACGACTCCAAGAGCGGGCGCCAAGCCTGCTGGACTTTGCGGTCGAGCACAGTCTACAGAAGGCCGGCTCCACGCTGATCGAGGATCGCATTCGGAGCGTGGACGAGGTGCTGCGCATCCTCCAGAAGACGGGTCATCGCATCGAGAAGGAAGAATGTACGAAACGGGTCGCGGAACGACTCGGGATCAGTCAGCAGCGTCTCATCGAACGCTACCCGGAGTTGCGGCCGAGTAATGAGCAGCAGCGCGCCCGCCGCCTCGCGCCCACGGGCGAGGACACCCGCTTCAAAGGATGCCCGGAGGAACGGGATCTGGTGCACCTCCTGCTCCAGGGCCACCTGACCGCCTCCGACCTTCAAGTCCTGAAGGGGGAGTCGTTCACGGTGCCCGCCTGCCGGCGCATCGTCGAGATCGGGCTGCGGTGCATAGATCAGGACGGACGCGTGCGCCTGCGGCAGCTCCTGGACGAAGCGGTGGCGGATCCCGACTGCGGGCCCATGGCGACCGAGCTGGCGATGTCGGAACGGCACTATGACGACATTCAGGAACAGGTGCGAGGGTGCCTGGAGATGCTGGACCGGAAACGGCGCGAGGTGGCGCTGGGCGAGCTGATCGTCAGGCTTCGGGCGGCGGAGCGGGAAGGTCGGATCGAGGACGCGCGGCAATTGAATGCGCAAGTGAACGAGTTGCGTCTGAGGAAGGCCGGCGCGTCGCTGCTCCGGCCGAATCCTCCGCTTTCGCCCTCACGCCTGTAGGGAGTCGATATGCCCAAAGAAGAACTGCAGGTCGAGGTCAAAAAGCTGATCTCCCTCGGGAAGCAGAAAGGCTACCTCACCTATGAGGAGCTGAACAACACGCTGCCGGCGGAGATGGTCTCGTCCGAGCAGCTCAGTAACCTGATGACGATTTTCGGCGAGATGGACATCGAGATCATCGATGGTTCCGAGGGAGAGCGCGATCAGCGGAAAATGGCGGACAACGAAGAGGCGGCCGAAGAAGTCGAAGAGGCCGAGGAGCTGGAAGAGGGGGAGAAGGAGATTGACCTGACCCCGGGCCTGCTGAGCCGAACCGACGACCCGGTCCGGTTGTACCTGAAGGAGATGGGGAGTGTCGCCCTGCTCAGCCGGGAGGGGGAGATCGAGATCGCCAAGCGCATCGAGGAAGGCAAGAAGAACATCTCCTCGGCGGTCTTTGGCTTGCCGATGACAATTGCGTTCTGCATGTCGCTCCGGGACAAGCTCAAGAGCGGCAAGATCAGCGTCCGCGAAATCGTGCCGTACGAAGAGGAGTTCGAAGAGGAGGCGGAGGAACGCGACGACTCCGAACTCCGGGAGCGGACCCTCGACGCACTGAACCGCGTCCGCAAGATTTCCAAGACCCTCATGGCGTTGCACAACAAGAGCCGGCGAACCGGCCACGATCCCTCCCGGCAGCAGCGCGTCAAGGCACAGATCAAGGATGTCCGGCGGCAGGTGGTCGAAAAAATGGAGTCCGTCAACCTGCATGCGGTCCTGCGGGACCGCATGGTGCAGCGGGTCAGAGACCTGGCACAGGAGTTCCGGACGGCGGAGCGGGAGATCAGCCAGTGCCAGCGCAAGCTCGGCGTGTCGGGCGAGCCGGGCCAGGAGTTGCTGAAACGCTTGGGCCGGGGCCGACGGGATGTGCTGGCGGTCCGCCGGAAGACCGGACTCGCGGAGGAGACCCTCCACGAGATCAAGAAGGTCTTCCAGGGCGCCCGGGCACGGATCCGCCAGCTCGAGACCGACGAAGCCTTGGTCTCCCTCGACGAGATCAAGGAGGCGGTCCGCCAACTCGACCTCGCGGAGGAGAAAGTCAAGCGGGGCAAGGCGGAGCTGGTGGAAGCCAACCTGCGACTCGTGGTCAGCATCGCCAAAAAGTACACCAATCGGGGGTTGCAGTTCCTGGATCTGATTCAGGAAGGCAATATCGGGTTGATGAAGGCGGTCGACAAGTTTGAGTACAAGCGCGGCTACAAGTTCAGCACGTATGCCACCTGGTGGATCCGGCAGGCCATCACCCGCGCGATCGCCGATCAAGCCAGGACGATCCGGATCCCCGTGCACATGATCGAAACGATCAATAAGCTGATCAGGACGTCTCGCCATCTGGTGCAGAAGCTCGGACGAGAGCCGCTGCCGGAAGAAATAGCCGAGCGCATGGAGCTGCCGCTGGACAAGGTGCGGAAGATCCTGAAAATCGCTAGGGAGCCGATTTCGCTGGAGACCCCGATCGGGGAGGAAGAAGACAGCCACCTCGGCGACTTCATCGAAGACAAGAAGGCGATTTCTCCCTTGGAGGCGGCGATTCGATATGATCTGCAGCGCCAGATCAACAACGCGCTCGAGACCCTGACGCCGCGCGAAGAGAAGGTGCTCCGGAAACGGTTCGGAATCGGCGAGAGCACGGACCATACCCTGGAGGAGGTCGGGCAGGACTTCGAGGTGACCCGCGAGCGCATCCGCCAGATCGAGGCGAAGGCGCTCCGGAAGCTTCGGCACCCGAGCCGCAGCAAGAAGCTGAAGAGCTTCGTGGAGAGCCTGTAAGCTTCGCTGGAATGTGATGAGTTGAGGATTTGTTGATCTGGTGAGTGGATCAGAGCGACAAAATCGCAAATCACACAATCGCCGAATCACCAAATCTCGTTTTGCGGGTTGATTGACACCCCTCCGGGGGCGGTCTAGAATTACTGGTTCAGTCTTACGGCGGGTGAATCGCCCGCAAGGCCGGACCGATCGGGGCCCATAGCTCAGGTGGTCAGAGCGGCTGACTCATAATCAGTTGGTCCCAGGTTCGAGTCCTGGTGGGCCCACCACCTTTCGGGCCACAACGCGGTGGCGCGTGATCGTGTTCACGGCATGGCGATAACAATGGCACAGAGGCAGCGTTGAATCCCTACCTTCAGCCGCTGATCCAACTCCAGACCCTCGATCTGAGGATCATGGAGATCAAGGAGCAGCAGCGAAAGGCCCCCGCACTCATCGAAGCCGCAGAAGCCCCTCTCCGAGACGCCGTCCGTCTCCTGACCGAGCTGACCAGCGCCGTCGAGGCCCAGACCAAAGAGCGCCGTGACCGCGAACGGGACCTGGAGATCCACGAGAGTCAGACGGAAAAGCTCCGCGCCCGCCTCAGCGAGCTCAAGACGAACAAGGAGTACCAGGCGCATCTCTTCGAGATCGAGATGGCGAATAAACGGAAGGGCGAGATCGAAGAGCAGATCCTCCTGCTCATGGAGCGCGTCGAAAAGGGACAGCAGGAGTTGCGCCAGGCCCAGGCCCGGAAGACCGAGGCGGAGCAGCGTTCTACCAAGGAGAAGGCCCGGCTCGAAGCGGTCTCCGCCGGTCTGGTGTCAGAACTGGCTGAATTGGAACAGAAGCGGAAGGCGAGCGTGGCCCTTCTGGACAGCAAGCTGCTCGAGCGATACAAGAAGCTCAAGGCCGCCAGGAAGGACCTGGCGGTGGCTCCGTTGCGGGGCGGCATCTGCTTCGGCTGCCGCCTCCAGCTTCCTCCCCAGCTCGTGGCGGAGGTGAAGCGATCCGACGAGCTGCAGAGCTGCACCTACTGCCAGCGGATCCTGTATTGGGACGGCGAGCCGCTGCCCGTGCCCGCTGCCACCACCGAGCCCGTGGAAAGCCCCGACGACCTGAAAGAAACGGTGTAAGTGCAAGGTCGAGGCTGAGGCTGAGTCCGGATCCGGCCCTCAACCTGACCCTGAACCTCAACCTTCCGCCAGGACCGCCTTTGTCGTTTTGAAATGGAGCTTCGCCACCGTCCCCAGTCGTTCCCGCCCGTGTTTTTTTACCACCATTCGTCCTGCCAGCTCGACTGCCTGGGATGCTCCCTTCGGCAGCGAGGTACCGATCTCGTCTGACAGGCGCTTGAGCCGGATCAGGAATTCGGCGCGAGCCAGGATGGACGCCGCGGCGACGGCGCGATCGGCCTCCGCTTTCGGCATCTGCACCAGCCGCACGCGCTTGCCCTTCTCCAGCAGGGCGTGCGTGATGAACCGCTCATCACCGAACTGATCCGCGATGGCCAGCTCGCAGTCCACCTGCTCCAGGAGATTTTCCAGCGCGCGCGCGTGTCCCCAGGCCAGCAGCCGGTTCAGGTTGCGGATTTTTTCATAGAGCTGATTGTACCGTTCGGGCCCGATGGCCACGATGCTGTGCTTGCACACGAGGCGGATGTCCGGGGCGAGCTCCAGGATCCGGCCGTCTGAGATCCGCTTGCTGTCCCGCACTTCCATGAGGGCGAGGTCCGGCTCCGTCTCCGGGGTGACGTACACGGCCGCGATGACCAGGGGACCGAAATAGTCGCCTTTCCCGGACTCATCAATCCCGATCCGGCTACCGTCCTGGCCGATCCGCGCGCCGCTCAGGGTGGGATCCTTGGATGTCACCATGCGTTCCTGGATGTGGGCGAGTGGGGTGTGTTGGCGGGGGACTCTAACAGACCTCGCGGACTCGGTCAATTCTGACGCTGGCGCTTGAACGCGGGCCGGGCGGGCGGTATACTCACCGGGCGCACTGGAGAAGGCCGGATGATCGCCGGCGGGGGATTCCCCGCGGGAGGAAAGTCCGGACTCCACGGGCAGGGCGCTGGGTAACGCCCAGGCGGAGCGATCCGACACCGGCGCCACAGAAAACACACCGCCGATGGCCGACCGAGGCGACGTGCATGGGACGCACCGCACGCGCGTCATAGGCTCAGGTAAGGGTGAAATGGTGGGGTAAGAGCCCACCGCGTCTGTGGTGACACAGACGGCACGGCAAGCGTCGCCCGGAGCAAGGCCAAATAGGAGGACACCCGAGACGACAGTCTCGGAACGGCTGGCCCGGCCGAAGTCCTCGGGTAGGTCGCTTGAGGCTCGGGGTAACCCGAGCTCTAGAGAAATGATCATCGCTGTTTCGGAGTCAATCCGAGGCGGGACAGAATCCGGCTTACAGGCCTTCTCCAGCGCGCTCTTTTAATCGCTCGCCGCAGTTGCGCTTCGGTAATCCTGCCCGAGAGTCTCTCGACCTGGTCGATCAGGACAACCGGAATCCGGGTGCCGAACCAGGCGGAACGCTGCGCGTCGCCGCTGATATCCACGTAGTCCAGACTGAAGGCCCCGTCGGCCTGCAGCCGGCGCGCCATCTTCAGCACCACTTCGCAGAGGTGGCAATCGGGTCTGGAGAGAATAGTGACGTGGAGCATGCCTCACCCGTGTTCTGAAGGAGCTCCCCCTCACCCCAACCCTCGCTCGCCTGAGCTGGTCGCAGACTCCCTCCGGGGGAGCGGGAGTTTTTAAGGGCCCTCCCCATGCCTGGGCGAGGGACCGGCGGGAGTGAGCGGGCTTACCTTACAGTAGGCATGGGCTGGTCTCAAGCGATTGACGGAGTCTTCCCCAACACCCTTGAGACTGCGCCTGGATCGTCCCAGGCGCCGGTTTTTCTGTTGACTTAAAAACGGCGCGAGTGTTACGATAACTTCTCTTTCTCCTTGTTTTTCCATAGGATTCTGAACGATAGGCGCGAAGTCTCACGGGAGCGTGGTCCCGGGGGTGAGGGGTGCACCCTCTGACCGTCC
This sequence comes from Nitrospirota bacterium, assembly GCA_020027965.1. Classification (GTDB taxonomy): domain Bacteria; phylum Nitrospirota; class Nitrospiria; order Nitrospirales; family Nitrospiraceae; genus JAHRHE01. The sequence continues at coordinate 11,354 of JAHRHE010000112.1, forward strand.
GGAGGGCCGTTCCAGACACGAGGACTGACCCATGAAGCTCACCGGCGCAGAGATCTTTGTCGAGTGTTTGAAGCGTGAAGGGGTCAAGACGCTGTTCGGCTTGCCGGGCGGCGTGGTGCTCAAAATCTTTGATGTCCTCCACCAGCAGAAGGACATCGAGGTGGTCCTCACCCGTCACGAGCAGGGCGCCGGCCACATGGCCGAAGGCTACGCGAAGGCGACCGGGAAAGCCGGCGTGGCGCTGGTGACGTCAGGCCCCGGTATGTCCAACGTGGTGACGGCCCTCGTGGATGCCTCCATGGACTCGGTGCCGCTGGTCTGCTTCTCGGGTCAGGTGCCGACCAACCTGATCGGAAACGACGCCTTTCAGGAGGCCGACAATATCGGACTGAGCCGGCCGTGTACCAAGTACAATTTTCTCGTCAAGGACGTGAATGACCTGGCCGTGACGATCAAGGAGGCCTTCTACATCGCCACGACCGG
>JAHRHE010000222.1 GCA_020027965.1 Nitrospirota bacterium
TAGAGGCGCTCCCGTTCCCACCAGGCCAGCAACTCCGGCTCCCGTTGCGGGAGGTTGGCCTTCATCGGGAACTCGGTGCGGGGCAGGTTCAGGGTGGACTTATAATCCATGGCCTCAAGCGAGTAGCCGACAGCGCATAGCTAATAGCCCGAAGTTCTATGGCTCTCCGCTAAGCTATTAGCCATTCGCTATATGCTATTAGCTGGTCTCAGTTAGCTGACCGCCATCATGCGATCCAGGGCAATCTTGGCCCAGGCCTTTTCATCGTCGGGCACGACGATGTGGTTGACCACATGCCCTTCGGCCAGGTTTTCCATCGCCCAGCAGAGGTGGGGAGCATCAATGCGGAACATCGTGGCACATTGGCAGACAGTCGAAGAGAGGAAAAATACCCGTTTGTCCGGCTGGTTCCGTTTGAGCCGGTTGACCAGGTTCAGCTCCGTTCCAACAGCCCAGGCCGTCCCGGCCGGAGCCGCGCTCACCGTCCTGATGATGAATTCGGTCGAGCCGACCAGATCGGCCCGGTTCACGACCTCCTCGTGGCATTCCGGGTGCACGATCACCTTGAGGTCAGGGTATGTCTTTCTGAAGTACTCCACATGCGCAGGCTGGAACATCTGGTGGACGCTGCAGTGGCCTTTCCACAAGATCAGCCGCGCCTTCCGGATCGCCTCGATGTGGTTGCCGCCGTTCGGTTGAAACGGGTCCCACACGATCATCTGGTCGCGCGGCACGCCCATCTTATTGGCGGTGTTACGGCCCAGGTGCTCATCCGGGAAAAACAACACCTTCTCGCGTCGTGCCCAGGCCCACTCGATCACGGCCCGCGCGTTCGAGGACGTGCAGGTGATGCCCCCGTGTTCACCGCAAAAGGCCTTGAGGACCGCTGCGGAGTTCACGTAGACCGCCGGCGTCACGGTTTCTTCCACCGGAAGAATCCCCGCCAAGGAGTCCCAGCACTGGTCCACCTGCTCGATCGCCGCCATATCGGCCATCGAGCAGCCAGCCGCTAGATCCGGCAGGATCACGGTTTGCTGCGACCGGCTCAGGATGTCGGCGGTTTCGGCCATGAAATGCACGCCACAGAACACGACATACGGGCGCTCCGAACGTTCCGCCGCCAGCTTGGCGAGCAGCAGCGAATCGCCGCGGAAGTCGGCGTGTTCAATCACTTCGTCGCGCTGGTAATTGTGGCCCAGCACCATCACCCGGTTGCCCAGCGCTCGCTTGGCCGCCGCAATGCGCGCGAACAACTCATCGGAGGGGAGCGACTGATAGTCGACCAACGGTCGCTGTTTGGATTCTACGGACTTCATCGGTCCGTCATTCTACGATAGTCTCTTGCGCACAATCAACGGCTGTGTCAAGGTGTCAGCCGGTGGCAAGGCCGAAAGAACCCGGGCCGACACGCCGGTTGACAAATCGGAAAACCGGGGTGTACGATCACCCCGCAATAGCTAGGGGAGCCAGCGGACGTTAATCGTGAACCGTGAAACGTTAATCGTGAGGCCCGAGCAGGTCTTCCCGTTTAACGCGTAACGAATAACGTCTTCCCAGGCTGAGAGTCCGACCCGGCGGACAACCCTCTGAACCTGATCTGGATAATACCAGCGAAGGGAAGCGGCAGTCGGAGCGAGTCGGCTCAGACCAATCAGGCCGCACCCTCATCTGGTGCGGCTTTTTTATTTGTTCTCACAGCATTGGACGAGACAGCCCCAGAAAGGACCTCCCATGAGTCAGCCACGCTCCGCCCAAAAAGGTTCCGGCAACGGATCCGGCTCTGACAACCTCCTCTCTGCCACCCACCCCTTCCCGGCGTCGCGGAAGGTGTACGTGGAAGGCACCCGACCGGGAGTCCGGGTCCCCATGCGGGAGATCAGCCTCACCCCGACGCGGGTCGCGAACGGCGGGGCTCCCTCTGCCAATCCTCCCGTGACGGTGTACGACACATCCGGCCCCTACACCGATCCGGGTGTGGCGATCGATATCCGCGCCGGGCTGGCGCCCCTGCGCCGCGAGTGGATTCTGACTCGGACCGATGTCGAAGCGTTAGCGGACGTGACCTCCGACTATGGGCGCCGGCGGGCGGCTGATCCCAAACTGGCTGCGCTGCGCTTTCGCGACCTCCGCAAGCCGCTCCGGGCTCGACCCGGTATGAATGTCACCCAGATGCACTACGCGCGGAAGGGGATCATCACGCCGGAGATGGAATACATCGCGATCAGAGAGAACCAGTCGCGCGAGCTGTCAGCATCCGACGGCCAGGGCGGCGGACCACCGGGCGTGGACAGCCGGCGTTGGGATCAGCATCCGGGCCAGGCCTGGGGCGCCCGGATTCCGGACCGGATTACCCCGGAATTTGTCCGGGATGAGGTGGCGCGGGGCCGGGCGATCATCCCGGCCAACATCAACCACCCCGAGAGCGAGCCGATGATCATCGGCCGCAACTTCCTGGTGAAAATCAACGCCAACATCGGAAACTCGGCGGTCGCGTCTTCCATCGAAGAGGAAGTGGAGAAGATGGTCTGGGCGACCCGCTGGGGCGCGGACACCGTGATGGACCTGTCCACGGGAAGGAACATCCACGAGACCCGCGAATGGATCCTCCGGAACTCACCGGTGCCGATCGGCACCGTCCCGATCTATCAAGCCCTCGAAAAGGTGGAGGGGAAGGCCGAGGAGCTGACCTGGGAGATCTACCGGGACACCCTCATCGAGCAGGCTGAACAGGGGGTGGATTATTTCACGATCCACGCCGGCGTGCGGCTCCGGTACATCCCGCTGACCGCCAAGCGAGTGACCGGGATCGTCTCCCGTGGCGGCGCCATCCATGCCAAATGGTGCCTGGCGCACCACGAAGAGAACTTTGCCTATACGCATTTCGAGGAGATCTGTGAGATCATGAAGGCCTACGACGTCTCGTTCAGCCTGGGGGACGGCCTGCGGCCGGGCTCCATCGCCGACGCGAACGACGAGGCCCAGTTCGCCGAGCTGGAGACGTTGGGAGAGTTGACCACGCTGGCCTGGAACCACGACGTCCAGGTCATGATCGAGGGCCCGGGCCACGTCCCGATGCACCTGATCCAGGTGAACATGGAGAAGCAGCTCAAGGACTGCCACGAAGCGCCGTTCTACACCCTGGGCCCGTTGACGACCGACATCGCGCCGGGGTACGACCACATCACGTCCGGGATCGGAGCGGCGATGATCGGCTGGTACGGCTACGCGATGCTCTGCTACGTGACGCCCAAGGAGCACCTCGGGCTCCCGAACAAGGAAGACGTGAAAGCCGGCGTGATCACCTATAAGATCGCGGCGCACGCGGCGGACCTGGCCAAGGGGCACCCCGGAGCGCAGGCACGCGACAACGCCCTGTCGAAGGCCCGATTCG
>JAHRHE010000223.1 GCA_020027965.1 Nitrospirota bacterium
GTGAAGCTCGATTTCATGTGCGGTTTGCTGACGAAAGGCCTGGCGGCTACCGGAACTGAGGTGTACCGGGGCGTGCAGTCCAACCTCGGCGAGGTCATCGGCTGGCGGCACCTGATCTGGGCGCTCACGTCCGCGATGGCGCTCGATCCGCAACCGGGGCCCGGCGGGAGCATGCTCCCAAAAACGGAATACGCCGCGGCAGGCCGCCTGTTTGCGACGCTCGCCTGGCCGCGGGTGAAGGAGATCTTCGAGCTGGTGCTCGGCGGAGGCCCCATCGTGGTGCCTTCGAGCTACAAGGACCTCGAGAATGAGGAGTTGAGACCGGTTCTGGAGCGCTTCTACCGCGGGTCGGAGAGCAGCGCGGAGGAGCGCATCAAACTTTTCAAGCTGATCTGGGATACGATCGGCACAGAGTTCGGCGGCCGGCACGAATTGTACGAGCGGAACTACTCCGGCAACCACGAGCAGATGCGCGTTGATCTGCTGAACCTGGCCAAGCGCCGCGGCCTCCTCGACACCTTCACCGCGTTTGTCGACCAGTGCATGTCCGAGTATGGAGCAAAGGGTTGGAAGGACTCGACCTGGGTGTGGGATCGGGACTGACTGCAAGTTCATCCAGATCGCCGCAGAGGTCCCGAAAATAGCCCACCAGCCTAAAGGAACTCCTCGAGCAGGATCTCCCCGGGATCAACAGGAGAAAACTTGAGTCTGCCTTCTGCCCCGGAGGGGGCAGAGCATTAAGTGAGGGTCCAAGTGGGACCGGCGTGATGAGACCTAAGAGATCCCTGGCTGTCGCCGCGATGTGCATCGCTATTGCTTCGATTTTCATTGCTCCAGGTATGGCTTCCGTTCTGGTCGGCACCGTCATCGAGAGCGCCTCGGGCAGGGTCTTCATGAATCTCTTCGGCAACCATACGATTCCATTGGACCGTGTAGTCCCAGCGGTATACGAGGTCGAAGCGCTGGATGTCATCCGGCGGGAACTGCTCCGGCATGAAGGAATCCGCGACCTTCCAATTTTGGTTATAGATCCGTCCGGTATGCCATACGGCTCGCCGCGCTCAAGAGGGATCTCGCACGGCCGCGCATGTCAGGGGTTATATGGCGAAACGGGGAAACCCACGAAGCACATCGGAGAGTGCTACCAGATCGTTTTGGGGTCCGCGGATGCTCTCGACGACCTACTTGCGATGATGGTCGCCCTACCGGAATTGACTCGAGGAATACGGCGCATCGAGGTCGAGGATTCGGCCCTCTTCCGGGCCGCGCGATCGGCGAAGATCCGTCCGTTCAGGAACCTCACCCTGCACTTCGACCCCGTCTGGTCGCCCGACGGGACGCGACTTCTCTACACAATCTGGGAGCGTGGCAGGGTCCGTTTCGAACTCTTAGACCCGCTCTCAGGCGCGGGGATCGGCCTCGGGCCGCTTGGCGGCTACGTGGCCGCACGGCCCTCGTGGTCCGATGATGGGCGCTTCATCGCCTATGCCTCATTGCAGCACGAAGTCAAGGTGTTTGACACGCGAACGCGAACCACCCGGACGTTTCGGCCCCAGGAGGTCTCGCTGGAAAAACACACGCTGGTCCTGTGGGAAGGTACGCAATTGCACTTTGCCTTCTATGGTGGGACGGCGGGCTTCGAGGTCTATTCGTACGATCCCGTGCGCGGAGAGCTGCAGCGCGCCGCTCCCGACGCAGGCCGGCCAGGTTGGGTGGACCGGGCCGGACAGTGGTGGGCATTCGACCGCCGCGCATCTCTGAGCCCGGTGCGTAGCCCCACCGGGCGGTATGTTGCTATCTTCACGTTTGTTGCTGGGCAGCAGCGCATCGAGGTGAAACCCCTTCAGTAGAATGTGGCGCGGAGGTCAGGGTGTACTGAGCACCCTCACCGAATCGCGGCCCTCATAGAAGAACCCATTGACATCCTTCGCCTTGAGGACTGCTTCCGTGTGCCCAGCTGAGAACCTGGCGCCAACGTCAAAGAGACACACGAGATCCGGTACACCATCCTGATTCACCTCGTCCGCGACGCAGGAAGCCGGAGCCCGCTCATTCCCTGCAGGGCCAAAAGTGATCGCCGCTCGATCGATCCGTTGCACTGGGTCGAACCAGGGAGCCGACAGGATAGCCACGGGGATCCTGACCTCAGTCTTTGGGTTGATCGTGTTTCCAAATCCCGGCTTGATGTAGATCACGATGGAAATGGTGATGAACTGCGTCAGGGGCTTGATCGTCCGGTCGCGGAGATCAAATACGTAAATGTGGCCCCCGCTATCGAACGCTATTCTTGCACCATTCGGCGACCATACTGGGTTAGAGCCGCTAGTCCCAGGAAGGCCCTGCAGTTCTGACCCGTCCGGCTGTATAAGCCACAAGTCACAACAGATCCTTCCCACTTGTGACGAGCGATGAAAGACGACACCAGCTCTCGACCAGCTTGGCTGATAATCATGGAAGTTCCCGGTCGTGAGTTGGCACAGTCTTGTTCCATCGACGTTGATGATCATCAGATTGAGAGCGAGGTCGCCCCTTCTGGCCGGATCGGCTGTCGACATAAAGACAAGTCGCGTACCGTCAGGTGAGAAGGCCGGACCGTTTTCGTAACCCGTGAGATTCGTCAACTTCCTCTGGCTTGTGCCGTCGGCGCTCACGAGCCAGATATCTCGGGACCTGGACCCGGAGCGGCTGGCGGCAAAAACGAGTTGTGAACTATCCGGGGACCAGTTCGGCGAGGAGACAATGGCCAGATCACTGGTCAACTGCGTTGGATTTGAGCCATCCTGGCGGACTACCCAAATGTCAGAACTCCCGGATGCATTTGACACGAAGGCAATCCGAGAGCCGTCTGGGGACCAAGCTGGTGCGCCCTCGTCAACTCTCCCTCTCCAAGATCCGTCCTTGAACACCGGATCTGGATGGGTATCAGTTTTGAACTCCCGCAGGTTGCGCCTGTACACGTCTGTGATCCAGATGCGGGACCCTTTAGGCGTTTCCTTCGCAAACGCTATCTCACGTCCGTCCGGAGAATAGGTCGGCCGCCCGCCCTCTAGATATCCTCTCCCAAGACCGATTGGTTCGCCTCCGTAGTCCAGGGAACCCGACGCGGGAGCCTGTGGCGCTGGAGGTGCCGACACCTGGGATGCTGCGCACGGCGCGGGGCGCGGCGGTATAGGAGAGGCAGATGGAGTCTGGGCCTTAGGGTCCTGCACTGGTGGCTTCGTGCTAAAAGGTGATTCCTGTGGCGCTGGAGCGTGGGGCAACAGCGACCAGCCCGCGTAATTCGCCGCAAGCTCAGCGAGCCTAAGAATAGCCAACAGCCCGGCGATGAGGATGCCCGCCGTCGCAAGCGTTGAAACCGGGTTCCTGGCGTGTCGCATGCGATCG
>JAHRHE010000224.1 GCA_020027965.1 Nitrospirota bacterium
TTCGTCGCCCTGCAGGCCCTCGCCCACGCCGACGCTGAATCGTCTGGAATGACCGAGGTCGCGAGCGGCATCGTCGGTGCCCTGGGGAAACTCAGCCCGCGCATAGCGAGTGCAAAGATCGGCGGATCACCGGTCTCGGATTTCTTGGCGCCGGTTGTCTCGCTGACCTTCACGGCGTTTCAATCCGCAGCGCTCAACCGCGAACTGAGGAAGAATGGTGCAATCATCGAAAGGCAGCTCGACCTGCAACAGGCGGCCTTGACGGCCATTGCAGATGCCATGCGGGCGGAGCTCGAGATCCACGCCGCGGCGGCGGATCGGGACAGTATCGTGCTTCCCTTTGTTCGCGACGGGACGCTGCCATCTGACTGGGCTCAACGGCGGGTCGATGCCTTCCAGCGGCAAGCCCAGCTCCGCTCTGTCGACGCCGCGGCGAAGGCAGCACAGAGCCTCAGATCGAGCTATGTCGCGCTGGTAGAGAATCGCCTCGACGAGACGAACCTCACGGCGCTCCTGCTGGATATCAATAGTATCGTCACGTTGCTCGAGGGCGTACGCGGTAGGCAGTAGTCGGAGCGCACCAATGAGCGCATCGGAGATCCGGAAGGAAACCCTGAAGCAACTGCGCGCGGCGCGGACGGGGATGATGTCGGTCGAGTGGATGCTTGCCCTCGAAAAGGCTGATGAGGAAACACAACTGCAGGCGGCAAAGGAATTACTGCGGGTCCACCACGCGATCCAAAAACTCGAGAACGCAGAGCTCGCCGATATTCGCGACAAGCTCCTCGAGAACGAGGCGGCGCTGGCACAGGGGGCCGATCAACTCGAATCAGCCCTCGAAAACCTCGTCCAGGTCAAGGCAGTCTTGAAGGCGGTCGCGGGCCTCCTGGTCACCGCCGCCCGCATCGTCGCCCTCATCGCCTAACCCAGAACCCCGAGCGGCGCAAAAGCAAGACGCCCGAGGGCACATGCCCGTCGGGCGCCACGAATGCTGTCACGTCCTTTGGGGAGACTTCGGTCCAGGTATTTACTTGCCGAAGACGCCCTTCAGCGCTTTTTCGGCGCCGCCCTTAGTACCTGCGGCGCCCACGGCCTCCTTCCGGGCCTTCTCCGCCAGCCCTTTCACATCGACATTGGCCACGGCCTTCGCCGCATTGCGATTCACTTCTTCCAGGATCTTTTCGACCACGTCGGCCATCGAGGCCCCCTGGCCCTTCTTGCCGATATCCCTCATCTCTATGTCGGGCAGCGCCACGGTGGTCGACTGAGCCTGGAGCGGGACGCCAACACTTATGTTGAGCTTCGATTTCTCTACGCGGAGCCTGTCGATGATGACCTTCTTCCCGGCCCCTTGGGCCTGCGGCGTTCCTGATCCACTCTTGGCCCCGGCCCCGGTGTAGGCCTCGACATTCTTCTGGAGAGCCGCGAGATTGCTGCCCCCCGGACCCAGCTCATAGGTGATCTCCGGCGCGCTGATGACGATCTCGCGGATGGCGACCGTATCCGACAGCAGCGAGCGAACATCGAGGGACACACTCATCGCGCCCAGTGTAAACGCGCTCGGAGTCTTGAAACCCTGCGGATTTCCTACGATCAAGTTGGACAGTGACGCGTTTCCCGAGAGGGGAGAAACGTTCACACTGCCGAGCTTGACGTCGCTCTTGGTGACCTGGGGGCCGTATGTCTCAACCGCCGACCGGATGAACCGATTGAGCGAGAGATACAGAAATACGAGGCCACCCACGATCAGCACAAGGACAATGACACCGATCAGGAATAGCTTTTTCATGGTCTCTCGCCTCCATCCATACGGATTGATTGGCCAGACGCGAACAGCGCTGAGGCACGGAGGAGTGTAACTGAATATAATGGACCCGTTCCCGCTTGTCAAACCCCGATGAGGCTCGGGTTTGAGCGCCCGGGTCCTCTTCAGACCCCGGAGATGTCAATGTTCGCGCCCTACTGGATCGTCGGCCAACCCCGCACATTTCACGGCGCGCGACGCCCCTCGAATGCGCAGCTCTTGCCGCCTGCGGCAGGCAGGTACATTTCGAGTAGGTAGTCCTTTACCATGCGGTCGCTGTTGAACCGCCAGCCCAGCGTCTTGATCGCATGCTTCATCCGTCCCACCCACCGGACGGGGACGCCGTGCTCGTTGCGGTCATAGAACTCCGGGACCACCTGCTCCTCGATCACGCGGTAGAGTGCCTCGGCGTCCCGCACCCGCTGAACCGCAGAGTCGGCGTGCTCACGGCCGTCGCCGATGGTGAAGCCGTTCAGTCCATCGGCAGCCTCCGCCCACCAGCCGTCGAGGATAGAGCAGTTCAGCCCGCCGTTCAGCAGTACCTTTTGCCCGCTCGTGCCGCACGCCTCCTTGGGACGCTCGGGCGTATTGAGCCAGAGGTCCACGCCCTGCACCAGGTGGCGCGCCACCCACATATCATAGTCCTCGACGAAGACGATTCTCGGCCGGAACCGCGGGTCCCTTATCACCTCGAAGATCTGCTGAATGAGCCGCTTGCCTTCATGGTCCTGTGGATGGGCCTTGCCCGCGAAGATGATCTGGGCAGGTCTCTCCGAGTGGTTCAGGATAGCGTCGAGCCTGTCCGGATCCGAAAGGATCAAGGCCACCCGCTTGTAGGTGGCGAACCGGCGGCTGAAGCCGATGGTCAGGATCCCATCATCGAGGGCGTCGACCGTGACGTGGGCGGGATCGGTCCCGTGCAGGCGGGCCAGGCGGAGGGCGAGCCGGCGACGGACGAATCGGATCAGTCGATCCCGCAGAACCTGATGCTCTTCCCAGAGCTCGGCATCGCTGACCCTGTCGATATCCTGCCAGAGCTCGTAGAAGCTCATGCGCGTCTCCCACACCTTGCCCAGGTGCCTGACGTAGAGGCGAGCCATGCTCGGCGCCAGCCACGATTTCACGTGGACGCCGTTCGTGATATGCCCGATCGGCACATCGCTCTCTTCCCGGCCTGGCCAGACGGTCTTCCACATCCTGCGGGAGGTCTCGGCGTGCAGCGCGCTGACCGCGCTCCGCCGCCCCGAGAGCCTCAGCCCCAGCACCGTCATGCAGAAGGGTTCGGAATGACCATCGGGCCGGATGCGGCCCAGGGCCATAAACTCCTCAAGGTCTATGCCACACTCCACGATAAGCCAGCCGAGGTTCGCCTTGATCAGGTCGGGGGCGAATCGGTCATGCCCCGCGTCAACGGGGGTGTGAGTGGTGAAGATGGTTCGCCGCCTGACGTTCTCGAGCGCCGTCCTGTAGTCCTCGCCCTGCTCCTTCATCCGCAGCCGAAGTGCCTCGAGGGGGGCAAAGGTGCAGTGGCCCTCGTTGAGGTGCAGGACCGCGGGTTCGATCCCCAT
>JAHRHE010000021.1 GCA_020027965.1 Nitrospirota bacterium
GGATCGGAGAGCCCACCCGCGAAGCCGAGGGGCTGGAACCCTGGGTTGGTATCCACGAGCACGTTGCCGAACTCGTCGTAGTCCAGGCGCTGCGCGACGGATCCGTCAGTCGTGTTGATGACCAGGCGCGGCGAGCCGAGATGATCGGAGACGATCCTGTACGTCACCCCGCTCTTCACTATGTAATCCGGCACATTCGCTTTCGTGCCGTAGACAAATCTTGAGACGATGTTCCCAGTTCCATCGAATTCCGCGACCGGATTGAGCTGGTTCTGATACAAGAACCCTTGAGTCAGGACGCCATTGACTTTCTTCCCGATTCTTCGATTCTGCCCATCCACGACGTACTCGATCGTAAAGCCCGTGGGGCCCACCACGCTCTTCAGATTCCCCAGCACATCATACGTGTAGGTCGTGGTCTGGCCGCCGACCGTCGAGCTCTGCAATTCCCCGTTCGCCGTGTAGGCAGAGGTGGTCGTCCCGTATTGGGTCAGCCGGTCTTGGTTGTCATAGAAGCCGAGCGTCGTCCCACTGGACGTCGTCCTACTCAACCGATTCCCATTCGTATCGTACAGGTAACTGGCGATGACCGTCCCGTTCTGCTTCACTTGGGTCAACCGTCCGGCGAGATCATACCCGTATTCCAATGTATCAGTCATTCCGCCGATCGTCTCCGTCTTTTGCGTGATCCGGCCCAACTGATCCCGCGTGTAGGTCGTGCTGAAGACCGGCGAGCCACTGACATTCGCGGCGTAGCTGCTGAGTTCGCCGAAGGTGCTATAGCTTTGTTGTCGTAGGTCCGCCCCACACTCCCCGCGACGGTCCCCGACCAGGCGGTATTGGTGAGTAACGATCCGTCATAGGAATAGCTGAGAGTGCTGCCGCCAGGCGCGGTGATGGTCGAGAGGTTGCCCGTCGAAGGATGGTAGGCATACGTCAGCACCTGGCTCCCCGGCAAGGTCAGCGTGCTCAAGCGGCCACCCGTTGGCTCATAGCCGAGTTGGAGGGTCTGACCATCGGGTCTGGTGACCAACGTGAGTTGCCGGTCGAGATTGTACGTGTACTGGGTATTTTTCGGGCTGAACCCAATATCCGGTGGGCTGTAATCCGATTCGAGGTCCACCGGCGTGTAGGCGAACGTGTGCGCCGGCTTCCCGGGAGGCGTAATCGCCGTCACATTCCCATTGGCGTCATACGCATATCCAATCTGTCGTGTGTCCGGCAGGGTCTGCGTGGTGATGCGGCCCGCGAGATCATAAGCAAAGCCAACGGTGCGGTTGAGCGGATCCTGAATGTTGATGAGTTCATTTTTCGTGTTGTAGCTGAGCGTGGAGGTTCGTGCATCCACGCCTGTGCCCTGTGTGATGGTGGAGAGCCTTCCGAGCGAATCGTATGTGTAGGCGACTGGTTCCAAGCCCGTGACGAGTTCTTGAATGACCCGGCCTTTGGCATCGAGCGTCACGGTGCTCGTGCGATTGGCCGGTGTAGTCGTGCTCAAGAGTCGTGTCGCTTGCGTATAGGTGCTGGTGTACGTCCGGCCGTTGATGACGAGGGTATCCGTTTGTGTGCTCAAACTCAACGGATCGTTCGGATTCGACAAGGTCACCGCCCGCGTCGTGCTGAGCGTGGACGTCAGCCCGCCCGGGGTCTGGACGGTCAGCGACTTGAGGATGGGCGCCTGCATCCCCCAGCGTGGATCACCGGTCTGCACGGTCGTGGTGACCGTGCCATCCGGCGCGGCGATGGAGGTCGTGCCGTTGGTGCCGATCACACTCGTCGTGAGCAGCCCATTGGGATCGGTGACCTTCCGCCGCAGATCTCCAATCGGTAGGTTCTCGACCTGATAGCTCTTGGTCCGGTTCAACGCCGTGCTCAGGGCGATGGTCCAGCCGGTCGCTTGCTCGGTTCGCGCCAGCGCCTTGAAGCCGGTCGCAGGATCTTGATCGTTGATCAGCCGGCCGCTGGCGTCATAGGTGTACTGGTGTAGCCCACCGCGCGGATCTTTCAGGGTCGCCAGTATGCCGTCGGCCGAATAGGTGAAAAGGGTGCTCTCGCCAGCGGGATTCGTGAGGGAGGCGAGGTAGCCGTCGCCATGCACCGTAAGGACCGTGCGCTGCCCACCCGGCGCGACGATGGCCGTGGGGTTCCCACTGCCGTCCCGCTCGATGGTCGTGACCTTCCCGTCGGCATCGGGGATGGTGATCAAGAGCCCGGCGCTGTCGTAGCCGAACACCGCGCGGTTTGCGCTTGTCAGTGCATCGATCGTCCGCAGATGGCGCCCGGTGTTGCTGAACACATAGAGCTCGCTGCCGTCCTGGGAGGGCACCAGCAGGTCGCTGGTAGCCAGGCCCGGGAAGGGAGGGGCGATCCGACGGACGCGACCCGGGAGACCGTACGAGGGCTCCGTGGCATAGAGGGCGCCATCCTGCCCCAGACTCATCCCAGAGGGCCAGGCCATCTGCGCGGCCGCCGCCGGGCCCCCATCCCCAGTAAAGCCGACATCGAGAATCCCCTGGCCGGTCCCCGCCAGGGTCGTGATGAACTTGGTCTCGGCGTCAATCCAGCGGACCCGGTGATGGTTATAGCCGCCGATGTAGAGGGTGCCGTCGGTCCGGACTGTCAGACCCACGGCTTCGAGGAGTCGTGCCTGCGTCGCGGGCCCGCCATCCCCGGTCGTCCCCGGCGTATTCTCCGTCCCGGCAATGGTGGTGATGATTCCATTCACATCCACCTTCCGGATCGTATACCGAAACGTATCGTTAATATACACCGACCCATCCGGCCCGACCGCAATGCCCCACGGGCCGGCGAGGGACGCCTGCGTCGCGGGCCCGCCATCCCCAATTGGGAAGAACCCCCCGTTCCCGGCGAACGTCTCGATGATCCCATCGGTCCGGACCCGCCGGACGCGCAAGTTCAGAATGTCCGTGATATAGAGGGTCCCGTCCGGACCCACCGCAAGCGCCCGCGTGTCGGTGCTGAGGGAGGCCGAGGTCGCCGGGCCGCCATCCCCGCTGTAGCCAGCTGTGCCGTTCCCTGCGACGGTCGTGATGAGGCCCTGGGGGTCCACCCGGCGGATGCGGTAATTGTCATTGTCGCCAATATAGAGACTGCCATCCGGGCCGAGGGCGATGCCTAAGGGGCGATTGAGTTGGGCCACCGTGGCCGGGCCGCCGTCCCCTGCAAACCCGGCTGTGCCATTGCCCGCCACGGTCGTGATGGTCCCGTTCGGGTCCACCTTGCGCACGCGATGGTGAAGCTGATCGCCAATATACAGGCTCCCATCGGGGCCGATGGCCAGATAGTGCGGGGACAGGAGGCTCGCCTGGGTCGCCGGGCCGCCATCGCCCAAACCATCCGGCGGGTTGCCGCCGCCGGCCACGGTCGTCACGATGGGACTGAGGGCTTCCGCCTGGACCGTGGTGCCGTCTCCTCGGTAGAGCGTTCTCGTGATGGGATCGTAGGCGTGGTGGAGGGTGAGGCTCCACCCGCCGAATCCCAGCGCCTGTTGCTCCCACCCGCCATTGCGCAGCTCCCAGTCCTGCCCCAAGGCCACTTCGCGTCCCCTGGGCTGCCCCGTGACTTTGTGCACCCCGTCATAGACGAAGTCGAGATGAATCTTCGTGCCCCGCGGGCCTTGCAGGGGCCGTCCATAGGGATCACGACCATCCGCAATGAACGTCGTCTGTTGGTTGGCAGTCGGGGGGAACGTCTGAACGGTGGAACGCCCCCCTTGGGTGATGATGAGCTCGATCCGTTTGAGGGATGCCGGCACCGTGGGTCCGCTTAAGGGCACGGCGATCTGATTCGCGGCAGTCCTCCCGCGCACCCGATCGCTCACATACGACAGGCTGAACGGCGTGCCGGTCAGGGGCAGGGTTTCCCCGAGGGTCTGGTTTTCGCAGGCGATGGTGGAGGCGCGCGGGACAAGACAGGGGTCGTTAACTTTTGCATCGGGGTTCTGCGGTGAGCCGCCATTCGGTGGCGTCGCACCGGGCGGCGTTTTGGTATTGCAGGCCGACGTGGTGGTGCTGAAGTGCGTCGTGGGAATCCGCCACAACTTGCTCCCCACCGGATACTGCGCGGCGAGCTGCTGGCGCTCGGCAATGCTGAGCCCGGTGTTGTCCGCCGTCCCGTTGCCGTCAGTGTCCACGTCGGCGAGTCCACCGGTGACACTGAGAATCTGGATGACCACGCCGGTCGGCTCCGGAATCCACACGGCCCTGACCGTGTCGTAGGAGCCGATGGGCAGTGGATCGCCGCATTCGAAGTTCAAGAAATTCTCGACGTACAACACCACCGGCTGATTGAACGTCACTCGCGTGGCGCCGGCGGCGATGGCTTCATCGACTGAGAGCTCGAGGGCATACTGGTTCAAGTTACCGGGCGGGAGGGTCGCGGGCAGGGATTGTTTGACGTTCGGCCCCACCGTGTACTCGGTGAGGCGCGTGCTCAACGTCGAGAGGGGTTGCGTGCTGCCGCCCGGCAACGTCATCGTGGCCGTGGTGCCGGCTGGAACGAACAGAGTGGCACGCCGAGTCCCCGCGGCATCCGTCACCACGCTGCCTTGCGCCACCTGCATCGTGGCGGCGTTCGCTGTCACCGTCGTGACTTGGGTATCGAGCGGAATCATGATGGCGTCGGCGGCCACCGCGAAGGTTTGCCACGGCACCTCGACCTGCCGTTGCACCGGCAAGAGCCCGGTCTTTGCATACTTCACCGTGAGCACGCCGCCCCCGTTCACGGCGAGATCGAACAGCCCGTCCGGCCGCGTGACCGTCTGCCCGAATTCCGGATGATTGAGCACGGTCACCGTGACGCCGGGAATGGGAAAGCCGTCGCGACCTTTCACCTGACCGCGGACGACCGCGGCTTGGGTGGTCTTGATGGTGCCGGCGACGACCCCAGTCTGGATCGGATTGGTTCCAGTGTAGAGAAACGCGGTCGAGTCCACCAAAGTGGTCCCGACCGTGCGGTTGAGCGGCGGCGCGACCGCCACCGGATCGGGCGGGAGCGGTGGCTCCCCGGGGTTGGCCGAAATGACCTTAACGGCACCGGCGGCACTGAAGGTGCCCACCGACCCCGTGATCGTCGCCGTCCCGGCCGCGACACCTTGCGCCACCCCGGCGGCGGTCACGCTGGTGCTCCCGGGCGTGGAACTCACCCAACTCACGAGACTCGTCACGTCGCTAGTGCTGCCATCCGAAAAGGTGGCCGTCCCGCGGAACGCCTGGCTGCTGACGACCGGGAGCGTGGCCTGGGCCGGCGTCACCGTCAGCGCCGTCATGGCGATCACGGTGAAGGCGCTCGCACTCTGGGCCGATCCCCCTGGCGTCGTCACCGCAATAAGGCCCGAGGCGACCCCTGTCGGCACCAAGACGACCAGTTGGGTGGACGTCGCCGATTGCACTGCCACGAGGACGCCGCCGATCCGGACCTGGTTCCCGCTCGGCGTCGGATCGAAGTTGGTGCCCGTCACGGTGAGGAGGGTGCCGAGATGCCCGCTGGTCGGCGAGAAACTGGTGATGGTAGGTGGCGCGGACACCACGGTAAAGTTCGTCGCTGAGGTCGCTGTGCCGCCGCGGGTGGTGACGGCGATGGGGCCGGTAGTGGCGCCTGAGGGGACCGTGGCCGTGAGGCTGGTCGTGGAGGCGGCAGTCACAGTGGCCGTCACGCCGTTGAAGGTAACCTCATTCTTCGACGCGACCGAATCGAAGTTCGTCCCGGTGATTGTGACTGGCGTGCCGGCGGTCCCGGTGGTGGGCGTGAAGCCCGTGATCGTCGGGGCCGCGACGGTGGTGAACGAAGTGGTGAAGGCGGCCATCGCGTTGCCGGCCGTGTCTTTGATGGCCGCGGACAGCGACAGCGTATAGGTCGTCCCGGCGGTGAGGGGGGCGCTCGGGACGACGAAGAGCAGCAGCCCCTGCTCGCCCGGGCTGCGGGTGACGCTCACCGTCCCACCGCCCGTGAGCGTCACGCTCGTCGCCGTGAGCGTGCGCACATCCACGGGCTCAGAAAACCGCACGCCGAGGATCTGGGTGCGATCCACGCCCACACTGCCGCTGGGCGGCTGCACCGCCTGCACCACAGGCGAGACGGTATCGGCGGCTGGCGGGCCGTAGTACTCGGTCGTGGCCAGGATCGTGCCGCCGGTGGTCCGTCCCCCCGTGATCAAGACCTCCCCGTAGGCCAGGAGGGTCGCGGTGTGATTCACCCGCGGGACGAGCAGCGCTTGACTCACGGGCGTAAACGTGTTCGTGGCCGGATCGAACACCTCCGCACTTGCCAGAGTTCCAGATGAATTCTCGCCGCCCAGCAGGAGAACCTTTCCGTCTGGCCTCAGCGTGGCCGTATGGCCTGCCCGTGGAGTGGTCAGCGAGTTCGCCAGCACCGTGAACTCTTCGGTTAGCGGATCAAAGATCTCGGCGGAGGCCAGCACGCCCGAGGCGTCTCGGCCCCCCGTCAGGAGGACGCGCCCGTCGGGTAACAGCGTGGCGGTGTGGTCCCAGCGACCGGTGTGCAGACCGTTGGCAAGCACGGTGAAGGTGCCTTGTTCGGGATCGTACGCCGGTTTAAAGACCACGACGGTCTGGGCATTGAATCGTTCGACGGAGCTCAGGGCGCCGGAGGATTGGCCGCCCGTAATGAGCACGCGCCCGTCCAGCAGCGCGGTAGCCGTCTGGCCGGCGCGGAGTGTCTGCACGGTCGGCGAGAGCGCCTGAAAGGTCTCATCGCTGAGCCGGAACCGCTCCGTGCTGAACAGCGGGCCGAGGGTATCTTGGCCGGCGATCAGCAGCGTATCGGTCTGAGGCAGCAGTGTGGCCGTATGCTCCGTGCGGGCGGTGGTGAGGCTGTGCGTGAGCGCCGCCGCGCTCAACGTCGCCGGATCAAACCGCTCGGCGCTGCTCAGGACCCCACCCGTGCCGGTCCCGCCGGTGATCAGCACCACACCGCTCCGTAGCAGGGTGGCCGTGTGGCCCGCTCGGGCCTGGCCGAGATTGCCCAGGTTGATCACGCCGGAGATCGTGAGCCGAATATAGCTCCCTGGGGCGCTGGCGAGCTGGACCTCCAGCGTATGGGCGCCCACCGACAGGCTCAGGGTCTTCTCAATGGTGGCGACGGTCTGGGAGAACTCGTTGGGGCCGACCACTTCGACGCCATCCACGAGCACCCGGCCTGCAGAGATTGCATCTTCAATTCTCACGCGACTGCTGCCATCGGGGTTCCCATTGATGATGTGCAGGGTGTAGGGGCTGGAGACATACGCCGGCACGGTGAAGGTGCGCTGAAAGGTGTTGGGTGCGCCGCTCGTGCGGGTGAACTGTTCTTGACCGTAGAGATTCCGATTCTGCGGGGCCGCCCAGACAAATGAAGCCGGCAGGGCAACCAGGAGCAGCGCGAGGGTCGCGATGACCAGCGGCCAACGGTTGGTTCTAGTGGAAGAGCAGCCCACCGTCAGCCTACCTGGTTCTGGGTGAGGGGAGCGTCCGCCTGGGCTCAGACGGAGCCTCGCTTGTACTCTTACGGAAAGTCCCTGTCAAGCCGGAAATTCGTCTGAAGACCCCTCCTTTGGCAGAGGGCATGAAGATTGACAACCATTTCTGTTGAATCTGTCCGCCTCTGCCCGCAGAAGTTGAGGGAAAGCGGGCGGAGGAGGGAAGCGTCCCTCGATTTCCCTCGGGCCCCTGAGGCCCTCGAAGGGCGTGTCTCGTCAGATTCTTCGCAAGATACCGGGGACCCGTTGCTTTCCCGGAGCAACGGGTCCCACGAGACACGAGCAACACGAATGCGCCGGGCCGTCAGAGCCCGTTGACTTTCCAGGAGGAGGAGGAGCATCCTAGAGGGCGTTCTTGCGGTCTGGGGACTGGCCATGGTCCGAGGTCATGGGGCTGAGTCCTGCCCAGATACCGGGCTCATTTGACATCAATCTTGTCTTGCGCCTTTGTGGGGGTCTCAGTGCCCGCGAAGGCGTTGCTGTTTCAGGGTGACGCCGTCGGGATGGGATCCTGTCCCACCTGCGGGTGGGAGCGAGGCGGGCGTTGTACTCATTTCATAAGGAGGGAGACATGATAAAGCGCATCTTGGGCACGTTCTCAGGGCTGGCACTCGCGATGACGCCATCCTTGGCACTGGCTGAAGGGGCGACGGCGTACTCCCGAGGGAACGCGGTTGGGTATTTTGCCGCGATCGCCGCGATACTGATCTTCGGCATTCATGACACCTTTCACAAGAAGTGGCTCACGTGGGGCAGTGCCGTCGTGATCAGCGTCACGCTTTACCTGATGCTGCCGAAACAGTGAGGAGTGGGGCGATGCGAAGCGGTGAGGGAGGATTCTGGACTGGACTGAAGGTCAGCGGATGAGGCCCATGAGTCCTCCCTACCGCAACCCCAGCACGTCAATCATGTCGTAGAGTCCGGGAGGTTGCTTGACCACCCACCTGGCGGCGCGCAGCGCCCCTCTGGCGAACGTATCACGGCTCTGAACGCGGTGGGTCAGTTCGATCCGTTCGCCCATCCCGCCGAACAGCACGGTGTGGTCTCCCACGATGTCACCAGCCCGAATCGCCTGGATCCCGATCTCGCCGCGTTTCCGTTCTCCGATCAGACCCTTACGGGCATAGACGCCGACCTGTTCCAGGTCCCGGCTGACGGCCCGGGCCAGGATTTCGGCCATCTTCAAGGCGGTCCCGCTGGGAGCGTCCTTCTTCAGGCGGTGATGCGCCTCGATCACTTCGATGTCATAGTCCTCGCCCAGCGTCTTCGCCATCTCCGCGATGATTTTGAAGATCAGGTTCACGCCGACGCTCATGTTCGGGGAAAAGACGCAGGGAATACTCTTGGCGACGGCTCGGAGCTCCGCAAGCTCGGAGGGAGACAGACCCGTGGTCCCAATCACCATGGCACGCCGGTGCTGCGCGGCGATTCGGAGATGCTCGAGCGCACCGGCCGGCGTCGAAAAGTCGATGACCACCTCGGCTCGGTCAATCATGGCGGACAGATCGTCCTGGATGAGCACACCCGCCGGCCCGCATCCGGCCGTTTCTCCGGCGTCCTCTCCGACGGACGCGTGGCCCTTGCTCTCCACCGCGCCGAAGAGCGTGAGGGCTGCTGATTCCTTCAGCAGGCAGACCAGCCTGCCGCCCATGCGGCCTGCTGCTCCCGCGACGATGACTTTAATCATCTTGAATCCGTGCCTCGTGAAGCGTATCTCGTCCGCCGACTCTCATGCCTCACGAACGACGAGATACGAACGACGCTTCACGTTCTTAAATGAGGCCATACTCCTTCATCACGCGCGCCAGCTTCTCCCGGTTCTCCTTGGCCAGGGGACAGAGAGGGAGTCGCAGCTCGCCAGCGATTTTTCCCATCATGGCCAGGCCTTCCTTGACCGGGATGGGATTCGTTTCGTAGAAGAGCGCGGTGAACAGAGGGTAGAGCTTGTAATGGAGGCGCTTCGCCTCGTCAAGACGCCCGGCTGCGAAGGCGTCCACCAGGGCGGCCATATCGGCGGGCACGAGGTTGGCCGTCACGGTGATGACGCCTTTGGCCCCCACCGCCATCATCGGAAGCGTGAGCGGATCATCGCCCGAGAGCACCGTGATGCGGTCGCCGCAGGCCTGAATGATCTCCGACACCTGCTGCACGGACCCGCTCCCTTCCTTGATCGCCACGATGTTCCGGATCCCCGCCACCCTGGCGACAGTTGATGGGAGCATGTTCACGCTGGTCCGCCCCGGGATGTTGTAGAGCACCACCGGGAGGTCCACGGCCTCGGCGACCGCCTTGAAATGTCGAAACAGCCCTTCCTGTGTCGGCTTATTGTAATAGGGGGTGATCTGGAGGATCCCGTCCGCACCGGCCGATTTGGCGTGCCGCGCGAGGGCGATGGCCTCATCGGTGCTGTTGGATCCCGTTCCGGCTATGACGGGGACCCGTCGTCGGACCGCCTCAACGGTACACTCGATGACACGACCATGCTCCTCATGCGAGAGCGTCGCCGATTCACCGGTGGTCCCGCAAGGCACGATGCCGTCGGTCCCGTTGGCGATCTGGAATTCGATCAAATCGCCCAGCGCGCGCTCATCCACCCGTCCGTTCCGGAATGGAGTGACGATCGCCACAATGGAACCGGTGAACATGACCACGCCTCAATTGAAAATGACAAATGCAAAATTCGAAATGACCTGATCACCGACATTTTGCACTTTTAATTCTGAATTTTACATTGGCGCTTACGCCCACGCATCGGGCAGCATCCGTCCTTCATAGACGGCCCGAGCGTCACCTTGCAGATAGACATCGGTGAAGCGATCACCGTGCGTGCCGAAATACACCGTTAACTCCAGTCCACTCTGCGGGATCAGCGTCACCGGAGATTCCACCTTGGCCACCCGGCTGGCGATGAGCGCCGAGGCGATCGCCCCGGTGCCGCAGGCGAGTGTCTCATCTTCGACGCCCCGTTCGTAGGTCCGAATCCGGATTCGGTGCGGATCCAGCACCTGGATGAAATTCACGTTGGTGCCCGCTGGCTGGAACAGTTCGTGATACCGGGTGGGACGCCCAATCCCCTCGACGTCGACGGTGTCGGGATCGTCGACCAGGTACACGCAGTGCGGGACCCCGGTGTCGAGGAAATGCGCTTCCCGTTCCACCCCGTTCACCGAGACCCGCATGTACAGCCGAAGCCCGGCGGGATCCGGGAACCGGACTTTCACGGCGGTCACATCGCGTCCCGCCTTGGCCGATCGGCCGGAGCCACCGGGCACCATCTCGGCTTGAATCAGGCCGGCCAGCGTCTCAAACCGCATTCGCTGCGGGGCGATTTTCTTCAAGTAGGCGAAGCGGGCCGCGCAGCGCGCGCCGTTCCCGCTGAATTCGGCCTCGCTCCCATCCGCGTTGAACAGCCGCCAGCGAAAATCGGCCCGACGCGATCGCTCGATCAGGATGAGCCCGTCCCCTCCCACCGACATCCGATGCGTGCAGACCTTCCTCGCGAGCTCACCGGCCTGCCCGGGGTCCACGATCCGGTGACGGTTGTCGATGAGAATGAAGTCGTTCCCGCTGCCGGACAGCTTCATGAACGGGATGGGCTTCTGGTTGCGACGCGCCTTCGCTGGCATGAAAGACCTAGGGGCATCACTCTTGATGTTTTACCTTTACCGCAGGAACTCCGGGATCACCTCGCCCCGGACAAGATCCGCGTACTCTTCCCGCGCTCGGACCACATGAATTTCACCGCCTCGGACCATCACCTCCGGCACCCGTGGCCTGGAGTTGTAGTTGGACGCCATCGTGAACCCGTACGCGCCGGCGCTCATCACGGCCAGCAGGTCGCCCGGTCTGGCGTCCGGCATGGCGCGATCCTTTGCCAGGAAATCCCCGGACTCGCAGACCGGGCCCACCACATCCACGGTCACGATCTTCGCGCGCGAGGTTTCGTGCACCGGGCGGATCTCGTGGTACGCCCCGTACAGGCTGGGCCTGATGAGATCGTTCATGGCGGCGTCCACGATGACGAAGCGTTTGGCGTCCCCTTCCTTCGTGTACAGCACGCGGGTGAGCAGGATGCCCGCGTTGCCCACGATCACGCGCCCGGGCTCCATGATCAGCACGCACTTCAGATCTTTCACCAGGGGAGAGATGGCCGCAGACAGGTCATCGGGATGCGGGGGCGTCTCGTCGTCATACGTGATGCCGAGCCCCCCGCCGATATTGATGTAGCGGATGTCGGTGCCCTGGGCTCTGAGGGCCTCAACCAGGGTGAGCACCTTCTTGAGCGAGTCCACGAACGGACTGAGGTCGGTGAGTTGTGACCCGATGTGCTTGTGGACGCCAACCACCTCGATATGCGGGAGAGACGACGCGAGCTTGAACTCATCCAGGGCCCGGTCGGCGCTAATTCCGAACTTGCTCTTCTTGAGCCCTGTTGAGATGTACGGATGCGTCTTGGGATCGATGTCCGGATTGATGCGCAGGGCCACGCGAGCCCGCCGGCCCATCTCTGCCGCCACTTCGTCGAGGGTCCGCAGCTCGTCGGAGGATTCGACGTTGAACATCAAGATGTCCGTGGCGAGGGCGTACCGGATCTCTTCCCGGCTCTTGCCCACGCCTGCAAACACGATCTTCGTCGGCGGGATACCGGCCTGCAGGGCTCGGTACAGCTCCCCGGCAGACACGATGTCCGCCCCGCTTCCTTCTCTGGCCATCAGGCGCAGGACGGCCAGGTTGGAATTGGCTTTCATGGCAAAGGCGACGATGTGCGGAACGGTGTGGAAGGCGCCGTCAAAGGCCCGGAAGTGTCGCACGAGGGTGGCATGGCTATAGACGTAGCATGGGGTCCCGATCTCCTTGGCGATGCGGGCGAGCGGCACCTCCTCGCAGCAGAGCTCGCTCTGACGATACTGAAAGTCATGCATCTTCCTAGTCCTCTTTCAGCATCTCCAGGCCGGTGAGCGACAGACCCTCCAGCGCGGCCTCGAAGGCCGTGGTGAGCTTCCGGTACCGGATCTTCACGTACGGCGTGACGGCCTTGAGCGCCTCGCTGTCCAACAACGTCTGAAGGGCTTTCGGCGTCGCTTCCCGTAGATGTTCGAAGTTCACGATGATATCCATCCGTGCCCGCTCGGCCGCCTGCGTGATCCGCTCCAGAAGCTCCCGGGCGTTCAGTTGGTCGAGCGTGCCTTCCAGGTCCACCACCAGCGCGGCAAACTGGTCATGGCGTTTGGCTTTGATTTTGAGCCACAGCTCCTGCGAGGTCTCCCCGGCCTTCTTGAGCGCATGCAACGCATTGGGAATCAACTGCTCCGTCTCGAGCCCGAACGAGGGCAGCTTCGCCTGTAGGGTTTTCAGCACCGCTGCCACCGGCGAGAGCCCGCCTCTCGGGCACGTCCTCTTGATCAGTTTGCGAAATTCCCGGTTCATGATCAGGCGCGGCACGAATCGTTGCTTCGTGCCCGACAATCGGTGCCAGATGGAGGGGATCGAATAGAACTGATGGTTCGCCCAGAAAAAGCCCTCCTGGAGCTGCTCCGGCGTCATGCGGCTCGGATAGAAAACCACGTGCTTCCCGTCGTATTTCGCCCAGTCCCGGTCGAAGATGCGCCCGGTTCGATGGTACCGTTCATACAGCGCGGTGCCGGGGAGCGGCGTCAGGACGTTGAAGTAGGCCAGCTCGACGCGGGTCTTCACCAGAAATTCGACCGCCCGCTCGAACACGGCTTCGTCGTCATGATCGAACCCGAACACGATACCGGGATTCACCATAATCCCGTGGTCGTGAAACATCTTGATCTCGTCCTCGAACTTCTGCACCCGGTTGAAGGATTTGTTCGTCTCCTCCAGAGACTCTTCGTCGAGCGACTCCATGCCGACGAACACCGACACGCACCCGCTCTCGGCCGCCAGCTTGACCATCTCCTCGTCATCGCCGAGGAACAGGGTCGACTGGCATCCCCACTTGATCTTGAGGGGCTTGAGGGCCTCCCAGAGCTCACGACAGTAGGCGCGGTGGCTGTTGTGCAGGTCGTCCACGAAGGCGAAGATCGTGCCGTCCTCGATCCCAAGCCGGATGCGCAGGCCCGTCATCAGCGCTTGCGTGAGCGACCCGCGCCGCATGCGCTCGACCAGCTCGCTCCGGATCCACCGCTTGACCTGCGTCAATTCCTTCACCACCTCCGGCACAGGCCGCCGACGGGTGGTCTTGCCGTTGAACGGCGAGACGCTGCAGAACTCGCAGTCGAAGTGGCAGCCCCGTGTCGTGAAGCTGCACTGCCGGGTCATGTAGGCGTCCGGGCTCAGGAGTTCGACCCGCGGACTGGTGTAGTCTTCGATCGACGGGAAGGACTCCATCTTATAGATCCGCTTCATCGCCCCGGCTTCGAAGTCAGCGACGACCTGGGGCCAGAGATCCTCCGCCTCCCCGCAGACGATCGCATCGCAGTACCGGAGTGCCTCATCCGGGCAGTAGGTCGGGTGCACCCCGCCGATCACCACCGGCTTGCCGCGCTTGCGAAATTCGGTGGCGATTTCGTAGGCGCGCGGCGCATAGCAGGTCATCACCGACAACCCGACCAGATCGCAGGGCCGGTCGAAATCGATGTCCTCGACCGCTTCATCGACGAGATCTACGTCCCAGCCGGCGGGCGTGTACGCCGCGATGACCGGCAGGCTCAACTTGGGAAACCAGACCGCGCGACGTTCGCTCGCAGTCAGGTGATAGGGATTGTTCCGCGGATAGGGGTCAACCAGCAACAACCGACGCGTCTGGGTTTGCGAGCGAATGGACTCCATCAGCCTGTCCTCCTCTAACCGATGCACTGCAAACAGATGACGTCACATCTTGGTTCCATCCCGATTGTTCGGTCTGCGATACGCTCCTCGAGCCGTGCCCTGCGTCTCACGATTACGGGGTCCCGATGGGGCGGAGCGGCAGCAGGTCCGGACCCTCCTCCACGGGGGGAGCTTGCCCCTCGGGCTTCGCTTCAACCGCGGCCGCCTTTGCGCGTTCTTTCTGCTTCCCTTTCTCCAGCGCGGCCGCGAGCCCGACATCCTCTGGCGGGATGGGTGAGCCCACCACCCCGCACGCCGCGAACCACACGATGAGCGAGAGCGCCACCAGAGTCCGGAAGTTCCTACCCGCGGCCGCTAGAGAACCCCTCACTTCTTCCCCTCTCCGAACGCGCGCATGCCGGCTCTCCGACCGTCCGCTCTCCATCCTTCACGGGCCCCAGGGAGAAAGCCCGAGCGAGAAGGATGTCGCGGCATCAGACGGTCACTGCGCGTCGAGCGAGCACACCTCTGTTAATCCATTCGGTTATAGGGCAGGTGGCCTAGCGGCCTCAGACTGCGCGCGTCATCACCCGTTGCATTCCTGGGAGCAACGGGTACCCGGCACACATCCACCTTCTCTCAAGACCCGGTGGCTTGGCTGACCCCAATTGCGCGCGTCATTTTCACCCGCCCACCCCGGGCGCGCCAAGACGCGCCCTTGCCCGAGCGAGCACCCCTTCAGCCGTTTCTCCATCAACAAGCGGGCAGGTGGCAGGGTGGACTCAGACTGCGCGCGTCCACCGAGCACACATCCATCACTGTCCGAACCGATAGATCCTGTGTGCGCGGTGCGCGAGCACGGGAGGCCACCTGCCACCTCGCCCGCTCTCCCACGTTCTTGAGTGCGCGCTCCGCGAGGCGCGCGACGCGACGAATAAGGAGCGTCACGTTTGCGCGCGCCGGCGAGGCGGTGAGCCGGCGGTGTCTTCGTGCGGGTCGGCCATGCCACCGGGCTCCCGCCCTTCCTTTCACCCCAACGCTCGCTCAAGCGCTCGGATACGCGCCTCCACCCTCTTTCTGGCCGTACCCCCGATCTGAGACTTCCGCTCAAGGGCCCCCTCCACGGTCACGGCATCCAGCGCGTCCTTCTCGAAACGGTCCGAAAAGGCGCGCAGGTCGGTCAGGGTCAGATCGCGGAGCTCCCGTCCCTCGTCCAGGCAGGCCCGGACGACACGCCCGGCCGTCTCATGGGCCTTCCGAAACGGCATACCCTTGGTCACCAGATAATCCGCCAGTTCAGTGGCCAACAAATAACCGGAATTCGCGGCCCTGGCCATCGCCGCGCGATGCACCGTGAGCCCATTGACCAGTTCCGCAGAGATCTCCACGCAGGCCGAGGCTGTATCCAGCGCGTCGAACACGGCCTCTTTGTCTTCCTGGAGATCCCGGTTGTAGCTGAGCGGCAAACCCTTCAGCGTGGTCAACAAGGCCAGCAGGTGGCCGTACACGCGTCCGGTCTTGCCGCGCACCAGCTCCGGCACGTCCGGATTTTTCTTCTGGGGCATCATGCTGCTCCCGGTGCAGAACGAGTCCGGTAACTCGATGAACTGGAATTCCTGGGACGACCAGAGCACCAACTCCTCGCTCAGGCGCGACAGATGCATCATCAGGATCGAGAGCGCGGACAGCACCTCGATCGCAAAGTCCCGGTCGGAGACCGCATCCAGGCTGTTCTCGGTCACGGCGGAAAAGCCCAGCAGCTTGGCCGTATACACCCGATCCACGGGGTAGTTGGTCCCGGCCAGGGCGCCGGCCCCGAGCGGCAGGACATCGAGACGCCCACGCGCATCCTGCATCCGTCCGCGGTCCCGCTCCAGCATCTCGACGTAGGCCAACAGATGATGCGCAAGGAGCACCGGCTGGGCGCGCTGGAGATGCGTGTACCCGGGCATCACCACGTCCAGGTGGGCCCGCGCCTGTTTCACGAACGCCTGCTGGAGGCGCCGCACGCCTTCCAGCAGAGAGCCGAGCGCCTCCTTGAGGAAGAGACGTAGATCCAGCGAGACTTGGTCGTTGCGGCTGCGTCCGGTGTGGAGCTTGCCACCGACCGGCCCGATCAGCTCAGTGAGGCGCCGCTCGATCGCCATGTGGATGTCTTCATCGCTCGGGTCGAACGGGAAACGGCCCGTCTCGAGTTCCCGCTTCACTTCCTCGAGTCCGCGAATCATCGAAACGACCTCGCGGCGGGAGAGCACCCCGGCCCGCTCGAGCGTCTTGCAGTGGGCGATGCTGCCCTGAATATCATAGGGGTACAGGCGCCGGTCGAAGCCGAGCGAGGCCGTGAAGGTCTCCACCAGCCGGTCCGTGCGCTCACGGAATCTGCCGGACCAGAGCTTCTCCGGTTGTTGCCCCGCTCCGGCTCGAGCCCCTGACCGGCGGGGACCGCCGCCGCGCGGCTTCTTTCGCTGAGTCATGGCACGGCTGCCTGGCAGCCGATACTGCCCGTGATCATGACGTCCGTTCCTTGCGCCGCTGCGCGCGAATCGCCAGCCGCAGCGCGCTCAGTCGAATGAACCCTTCCGCGTCCTTCTGGCGATAGGCTTCGTCCTCCTCAAAGGTGGCCAGGTCCAGCCGGTAAAGGGAGCGCGCGGAGCGGCGTCCCACGACCGTGGCGCTGCCTTTGTAGAGCTTGACGCGGACCGTGCCGGTCACGTCCCGCTGGGCCTCGTCGAACGCCTTCTGCAGCATCTCGCGCTCCGGCGCATACCAGTACCCGTCATAGATAAGCTCGGCGTAGCGTGGGATGAGGCTGTCGCGCAGGTGCAGGACCTCCCGATCCAAGGTGATGGACTCCAGTCCCCGGTGCCCGACGTGCAGGATGGTGCCGCCGGGCGTCTCATACACGCCGCGCGACTTCATGCCGACGTACCGGTTCTCGACCAGGTCCACCCGGCCGATCCCATGCTCGCCCCCCAGGCGATTCAGATGGCCCAACAAGGTCGCCGGGCTCATCCGTTTGCCGTCCACCGCGACCGGATCGCCCTGCTCATAGTCGAGCTCGACCTCCACCGGTTTGTTCGGCGCCCTCTCCGGTGACACCGTCATCTGGAAGATCTCCTCGGGAGGCGCTTCCCAGGGATCTTCGAGGATGCCGCCCTCATAACTCACATGAAACAGGTTCAGATCCATGCTGTAGGGTTTGGCCTTGGTGGCGGTCACCGGGATCTGGTGCGACGAGGCGTACTCGATCAGTTCCCGCCTGGAACGGAAGGTCCATTCCCGCCAGGGGGCAATGATCCTGACCTTCGGATCGAGCGCCAGGTACGTCACCTCGAAGCGGACCTGGTCGTTGCCCTTCCCTGTCGCGCCGTGCGACACGGCATCCGCGCCTTCCTTGCGGGCGATCTCGATCTGCCGCCGGGCAATGAGCGGCCGGGCGATGGAGGTCCCCAGGAGATAGCTCCCCTCGTACACGGCATTCCCCCGCAACATCGGAAAGATGTGATCCCGGACGAACACCTCCCGGAGATCCTCGATATACACTTTGGCCGCACCGACTGCGAGCGCCTTGGCCTTGACCGCCTTCAAGTCCTCTCCCTGCCCCAGGTCGGCACAGAACGCCACTACCTTGCAGCCGTAGGTCTCCTGCAGCCACTTGAGAATCACGGACGTGTCCAGGCCGCCCGAGTAGGCCAGCACCACCTTCTTGATCGACTCTCGCTTCATCGGCTCTTCACCTGGCGCCTCTCGCCCCCTCGCCTCGGGCCTGACAGCCATTCGACCAGAATGGCTTTCTGCATATGGAGCCGGTTCTCAGCCTGGTCGAGCACGACGCTCTGCGGACCGTCCAGCACGCCGGCGCTGATCTCCTGCCCGCGATGAGCCGGGAGGCAATGCATCACGATCGCGTCCGGCCGGGCATTCTTCAGAAGCCGCTCGTTGAGTTGGTACGGCGCCAGGGCCTTCAGCCGGCGCGACTGCTCCCGTTCCCGCCCCATGCTGACCCAGACATCGGTGTACACCACATGGGCCTCTTTGACCGCGACGTGAGGATCATCGCTGATCGTGATGGACGCGCCCGTCGCTTCAGCCTCCACTCGCGCGAGGTCCACGAGACGCTGGTCGGGTTCGTACCCGCTCGGGCAGGCGAGGCTGATGACCATCCCCATCTTGGCGGTGCCTTCGATCAGCGAGTTCGCCACATTGTTGCCGTCGCCCACGTACGCAATCTTCAATCCCTTGAGGGGCCCCTTCTTTTCCCGGATCGTCAGCAGATCCGACAGCGCTTGGCAGGGATGGCACAGGTCCGTCAGCCCGTTAATGACCGGAATGCTGGCTTGGCGCGCCCATTCTTCGACGACGGCGTGGTCGTAGGTTCGCACCACCAGCCCGTCGAGATAGCGCGAGAGCACGCGGGCGGTGTCGGCGATGCTCTCTCCCCGGCAGAGTTGGATATCGCTGGCCGAGAGGAAGAGGGACTGCCCTCCGAGCTGATTCATCCCGGCCTCGAACGACACCCGAGTCCGGGTGGAGGGCTTCTCGAACAGCAGCCCGAGCGTGGTCCCCGCCAGGTAGTCGTGCGGGACACCGCGTTGCCGCTTGCCTTTCAGGTCCCCCGCGATCCGCAGCAGGCGCGCGATGTGGCTTCTGGGAATCGCGCCGACGGTCAACAGGTCCTTGCCGAAGGCTGCGCTGGAGGACTGTCCGATCAGACGGCCCGGCCGTGTCTTCATCGGGACTCCCTGTGCTCTTTCTGGTCTTGGCCCGCTAGACCCGCTTGTTCAGCACCTGCGACAGGACGTCCAGCAACCGGTCAATGTCGCGCTGGGTGACGATCAGGGGCGGAATGAAGCGCAGGACCCGCTCCACCGTGCAGTTGATGAGGATCCCGCGGGCCAGCAGGTCCATCACGACGGGCTGGCCATCAATGGCGAGCTCCATGCCTTGGAGCAACCCCATTCCGCGCACGTCCTTCACCATAGTCAGACGGTCCATGCAGTCGTGGAGGCCCTTGGCGAGGTAATCCCCCATACGGCGGCAGTGCTCCAGCACGCGACCCTCGAGCAGGACGCGCAAGACGGCCAGGGCCGCGCTGCAGGCCAGGGGATTGCCTCCAAAGGTAGAGGCATGCGTGCCGGCCGAGAAGGCGGCGGCGACCTCATCGGTCGCGAGACAGGCGCCGATCGGGACTCCCCCGCCGAGCCCCTTCGCCAGCGTCATCACGTCCGGCTGGACCCCCAACTGCTCATAAGCAAACAGCGTCCCGGTGCGGCCCATGCCGGTCTGAACTTCGTCGAAGATCAGGAGCACATCGCGCTGGCGGCAGAGGTCGCGGAGCCCGCTGAGATAGGTCCGATCGGCCACATGGACGCCGCCTTCGGCCTGGATCGGCTCCAGCATCACGGCGGCCGTCCTGTTGGTCACTGCCTTCTCGACCGCCGGAAAGTCATTGAAGGGGACGTACAGGAACCCCGGCAGAAGCGGCGCAAATCCTTTCTGCACCTTCTCCTGTCCCGTGGCGGTGAGGGTCGCCATGGTCCGGCCGTGGAAGGATCGCAACATCGTGATGATTTCAAAACGGTCCGGGCCGTACTTCTCGTGGGCGTACCGACGAACCAGCTTGATCGCCGCCTCATTGGCCTCCGCCCCGCTGTTGCAGAAAAACACCTTCTTGGCGAACGAATGATCCACCAGTGTCCGCGCCAGCTTGACCTGCGGCTCGGTGTAGTACAGGTTAGAAGCGTGGAGCAGTTGCTGCGCCTGCTTCTGGACGGCCGCGATCAGATCCGGATGCGAGTGCCCGAGCACATTCACGGCGATGCCGGCCACGAAATCCAGGTACTCCCGGCCCTCCAGGTCGTAGACGCGGCTGCCGCGCCCGCGCGCGATCGAGATCGGCAGACGGGCATACGTGTGCATCAGATACCGTTCGGCTTCCAGTCGCAACTCTTCCGTAGGCATAGCTAAGGGGCCCTCGCACGCATCCGCAAACCGTAGCACATCGCTGGTCAGCAACGCAACATGAAAGTCCTCGGCCATGCGTGCTATCTTATTCTGTCCATTGAGAAATTCCGTCAGCCCGGTGCTTGTGCCCCCCTCCCAAGGGTGCTATAACCTCCCGCGATGAAACCGTGTAGGACATGCGGGCAAGCCAATCCGGACGAAGCCCATTTCTGTCACCAGTGCGGCTCGCCGTTTTCGGAGCAGGCCCGCGCGCCAGAAAACCAGACGTCCTCTTCGGACCAGGCGACCGGACATCCATTCACGGAGCCCCAGCTCTGGCGCGCCTTCATCGGCCCGAACGCCGACCGGTATTTAGACCAGTTCAAAAAGTTCACGACCGATTCGGCCCCCCGATTCGCCCTGACCTGGCACTGGCCGGCGTTTCTGTTCGATCCGTTCCTCTGGTTCCTCTACCGGAAGATGTACCTCTATGCCCTGGTGTACGCGGTCGGCCCCGTCCTCTCGGCCTACTTGACGGGTGATCTCGCCGTCGGGCTCGTCTGGAGGATCATGGCGGGGGTGAGCGCCAACTACATCTACTACTGGCATATCAAGGAACACGTGGGGCAAATTCGCGGGGCGCGAGGGCTCGATGCCGTCGGGCAGGAGCGGCTCCTGCGGGATGCCGGAGGGGTCCAGCCCTACGTGATCTGGCTGGGCGTGGCGCTCCACCTCATCCTCCTGGCGGCATTGATCACGGCGAGCCAGGAGGGTCTGCTGGACCAGGGACTCCCACAGTAATGCGAAATTGAAAATTTACCATTGAAAATTACCGGGACGGTCTGGCCATCTGCCATTTGAACCAGGCCTGGAACCACTCGAAGTCGTGTTGGTAGGCCGCGCTGGTGGGCTCGGCGCTGGCAGCCTGATGCTCGAACCGGGTGTAGGTGCGCGGCCAGTTCTTCTGCCACCAGGATTTGAGCTCATCCGCCGCGTAGGGTACGCCGGAGACCTGGTGAATCCCGGCCGCCCCAATCACGTCGGCGATGAGCGGCCAGTACCGGTCCTTGCCCAGTCCCAGCGCCTTGAAGTGCTCGCGGAGCAGGAACACCACCCACAGCTCCGCGCTGTTCTTCTTGTTGTGCTTGAAGGGTTGCGTCTGGCGGAGCGGGATCGGATCGAAGTTCTTGACGACGGAGGTATAATCGGGCCCGCCGTAGCTGCCCGCGACCTCGGCGATGCCCTCCAGCATGCGGGCCAGCTCGACCTCCACGACCGGCCGGCTCTGGGCGGGATCGGGCGGCGCCTCGGGGGCCATGGGGTTCGAAGCGGTCAGCAGGTCGATCAGCGGCTTGAGTTCGCGCAAGCGGACCACCGCGCCTTTCAGGATTTGCTCCGATTCCAGCCAGTAGTCCTGATCGTTCTTGGACATCCGCTCCCGCCCTGGTGGGGGCAGGACCGGCGGGATCCAATACCGCAACAGGACGAAGAGCATATAGTTGGCGTCGCCGCCCACCCGGTGCGCCCGCTCCAGCGCGCCCTGCCGGCCCAGCGCGTTCTTGAAGAACTGCTGGCCTCGCTCCTGCACTCCGAGGCGGCGGGCCATGCCGACCCACCACTGTTCGAGCGCCTCCCATTCGGGCTTCTCTGGGACTGGCTGAACGGACACTCCGGACTCCTGTGTCACGCGGACCCCACTCGCTGCGCGCATGGTAGCGCCTGAGTGGGGTGATTGCAAGAAGTGGGGACGGCGCCAGGGGACAGGCCTGACCCGCGTGCTCGCGCACCGCGCACACAAGAAGGAGGGGCGGCCGGTGGCCTGGCTGACCCGCCTGCTCGCGGAGCGCGCACTCAGGATTGTCAGTAGCGGCCCTGCAGGATGGAGTGCTCGCTCGACGCGCGCAATAGGGGTCAGCCACGCCACCGGGCCTTCAGAGAAGGTGGAGGGGTGCTCGCTCGGGCAAGGGCGCGTCTGGGCGCGCCCGGGGTGGGTGGGTGAAAATGACGCGTGCAGTTGGAGGCAGTCTTGCCGCCACCCCAGAGTGGGGAAGCGGCGTGCTCGCGGAGCGCGCACTCAAGAAGGAGGGGCAGGGCGGTCAGGGCGGGCCCCTGCTCGCAGAGCGCGCACACGGGAACATTTGAAAAAAGCGTGGATAGTGTGCTCGCTCGATGCGCGCAATAGGTCCCACCCTGACCACCCTGCTCGATGAGAAAACAAGAGACGCGCGCAATTGGGGTCAGCCACGCCACCGGGCTCTGGGGGTAGTGATGAATGTGCTCGCGCACCGCGCACTCAAGACCTATTGGTTCCGGGCCTTGGAGGATAGAGTGCTCGGTGGACGCGCGCAGTCTCAGGCCACCCACCCACACGCCATCGAGCCTCGAAGAAGGAGACTTGCTCGCTCGATGTGCGGAATAGGGGTCACGCACGCCACCCGGCTTTGGAGATGGTGGTGAAGGTGCTCGCGCAGCGCGCACATTTCACGGCGTCGCTCGCATCTCGTATCTCGTTTCGGACGAGGGACGCTTCACAAATGACGAGCGACGCAAGGGCTCTTGACTTATAGCCGGGTGATCGCGTAATCCTGTGGCCCACGCGGAGGCGTCCGCATATGGAGGTCCGGCGCTTGGCTCAGATGGTCCTGCTTCGGCACGGCGAATCCCAATGGAACCTGGAGAATCGCTTCACGGGATGGGTAGATGTACCGCTCTCGCCGAAAGGAGAAGAAGAGGCTCGGGCGGCCGGCAAGAAACTCAGCGGCTTTCGCTTCGATCGCGCCTACACCTCGGTGCTCACGCGCGCGATCGAGACCCTGCGGATTGTGCTGGAGGTGATCGGTCAGACCGGCATCCCGATTGAAAAGGACCAGGCACTCAACGAGCGCCTCTACGGCGAGCTGCAAGGATTGAACAAGGCCGAAACGATCAAGAAGTACGGCGAGCAACAGGTCAAGCTCTGGCGGCGCAGTTACGATGTTCGCCCCCCCGGCGGCGAGAGCTTGAAGGACACCGCCGCCCGGGTGCTGCCATACTACGACCGCCGGATCAGGCCGGAGATCCTGGCAGGGAAAACCCTCATCGTGGCGGCCCACGGCAACAGTCTGCGGGCCCTGGTGATGCACCTGGATCGGCTCTCAACCGACCAAGTCCTGGAGCTCAACATCCCCACCGGCGCCCCGCTCCTCTACGAGTTCGATCAGGCCGGCGAAGTGACCGCCAGGCGGTATTTGTAGGAAGTGTGTGAGGAAACAGCCGGACTTCGTGGTGAAGCCACTTGCATGCCGCCAGCCATCGATAGTGAGTGCATGGCTTGAGAGGTTGCGCTTTACCAAGCGTGAAGAGCAGAATGAATTGATCGTCATGCTCTACCCCGGACATCCGGGATAGACATTACTCACTCGTATGCAAGCACGCCCTGAGTTTCATGCAGAAGACGAAATATTTCTTCCCTTGTCTTTGCGCCGACCATCACATCCTGCACCATACGGTAAAGGTCCCAACCAGTCATTAGCAGGATGGGGTGTCGAGAGAGAAAATCCACTACCTGAGTAGTGAAGTTCTCCTCGCGCATCCGATCCGCTATGGGTTTCGCATTATGAGTATTAGCCAGCAGTATCGTCTTCTCTCCATGCTCCTTGATCCTCTCAAACTCCAGCACCTGGGTCAGTTTGCCGCTATCTTTCTTGATAGGTCCGTTTATACCTGTCACCTCGATTCCGAATCTTCGGGAACCATCTGCCGTTTGGGCAAGGATATCGGCTGTGAATCCCGGCTTAGTCTTTTCCGCTTCTAGACCGAGAAATCTTAGAGCCTTCAGTACCGCTGTCACCAGAACTTCTCCGGTTCCATAGAGCAAAGGAAGGTATCCTGTGAGATCAGCAATCTCTGACTGCAATGAAGACCGTTGGTTTTCAAGTTCCTTCAGCCTTGGAAATTTGACTGATTCAGTCCAATTCGGAACTTGGTCAGGTTCTATAGTGATCTCGACGGGATTAGTGAAGATGGGGAGTTGACCAGTTTGTAAGCCAATCTCGCGCAGTATCCGATCTTGCTGCTGGCGTAGCTCAAAAAGATCTCCGATTCTTTCGGAGAAGGCCTTGAAGGCACGATGGACAGCTTGCGTGTGATCCATTCGCGCAAATCCAGCATCATCCTGTTGGAGGACCGCCAGGTGCCTCCAAAAGCATCGGTCATGATAAAATTGACAGTTGCCGCGAAAATGTTGGAGTCCACAAGATTGCAAGAATTCAAGGGGTTGTAGTCCATAACTGTACGACGTGTTCGATGTGGCGTGGATCACAAAGTTACCGCGCCCATTGCTTTCCTTAAGGTAGGAGAAAACTAGCTGAAAGTTACCCGAACGTCCCTCATTTACCTGTCGATTTTCAATCCCAGAATGACCGTCCATATGCGTAACCCCATCACATCAACGATGAAATGTATCACTGATCCCAGACAAAGTCATGCGAGTCTTATCGGAAAGTGAGGCTAGTTCAGTCTGACTCCCAATATGTGACTTCGATGTAACCATAGCGAGGTCATAGTGCCCCTCAACGAAGCTGACACCCGCGCTAAGCTGATTGATCCGGCGCTCCACACCCGCGGCTGGACAGAAGACCTGATCCGCCGGGAGGAAACCGCCGGAGCGATCGAAGTCATTGACGGCAGGCCCCGCAAGCAAGCCAAGGGGCGGATGGACTATACCCTGCGCGTCAAGGTAAACCCGGACACACAACCGATTGCCGTGGCGCTCATCGAGGCCAAGGCAGAAAACCTCCCTCCAACTCACGGCCTAGAACAAGCCAAAGCTTACGCAGCCTGCCGGCGCCTCAACGTGCAGTTTGTCTTTTCCAGCAACGGCCACCTGTTCGTCGAGTACGACCGGACGACCGGCCAGACCACGTCGCCGCGCCTGCTGAACGAGTTCCCAACGCCTGCCGACCTGCGCACCCGGTATGAGAAGGGCATGGGGTTCACGCTGGACGACGCGGCAGCCCGACCGTTGCTCGCCCGCTATACCGGAGGCGAGGCCACGCGCCGGTACTATCAAGACGCCGCGATCCGCTCCGTGCTGGAGAAGATTGCGCGCTGCGACAAAACCGGCCAGCCCAAGCGCGCTCTGCTGTCATTGGCGACCGGCTCAGGCAAGACCTTCATCGCCGTCAATCTGCTCAAGCGCATTGCCGATGCCGGGCAACTCCGCCGGGCGCTCTTTGTCTGTGATCGTGACGAACTCCGCAGCCAGGGTGCCGGTGCCTTCCAGAATATCTTCGGTGCAGACGCAGCGCCGGTCTTTCTTAAACCAGACGGTACCAACAACGCGCGCAACGCCCGCGTCCACATTGCGACCTACCAGACGCTCGACGTGGACACCGACGATGCCACCGCCAACTTCCTGGTCAAGCACTATCCCGAAAACTATTTCAGTCACATCATCATTGATGAGTGCCACCGCTCGGCGTGGGGCAAATGGTCGCAGGTGCTCAAACGCAACCCTGATGCCGTGCAGATCGGCCTCACCGCCACGCCCCGGCAGTTCAAGATCACCGAAAAGACAAAAGAAGCCCTGGCCGACGCGCAGATAACCGCTGACAACCTCCGCCACTTCGGCGAGCCGGTCTATGAATATGACATGAGCCAGGGGATTGACGATGGCTATCTCGCGGCCTGCGAGGTCCGTCGGTTTGATCTCTTTCACGACAACAAGCAGGCGAATGAACGGGAAACCGGTGTCAAACGGGAAGACTTGCGCGGAAAGGTCCTGACCGATGCGATGACGGGTCACGAAGTCAGCGGGGATAGTGCGAGGGAGTATTACGACCCAGCCAGCATTGAGGACAAGCTCCTCATGCCTGAGCGGGTCGCCGCCATGACGCAGGACCTGTTCAACCATTTATTGGCCACAGGCGGCCCCGAACAGAAAACCATCATCTTCTGCCGTCGCGACCGCCATGCGGACGACGTTGCCACAGCGATGAACAACCTGTATGCAGACTGGTGCACCAAGAACGGCAGGCCCCGGATGGACCCCTACGCCTTCAAGTGCACGGCCTCAGTGGGAGGCGCGGACTATATCGCCGATTTGCGCGGCGGCTCCCGCCATCACTTCGTCGCGACCACGGTGGATCTCTTGACCACCGGCGTGGACGTGCCGGTCGTCCGGAACATCGTTTTCTTCAAGTACGTCCGCTCTCCCATCGCCTTTTACCAGATGGTCGGGCGCGGTACGCGTCTTGATGCGCCTACCGGCAAGCTCATGTTCCGCGTCTACGACTACACTGATGCGACGCGACTTTTCGGTGAAGAGTTCATCACCAAGGCCACGCCGCCACGAAAGCGCAAGGAGGAACCAAGCCCGGAACCTCCGGAGCCGCTGGAACCCACCATTCAAGTTGAGGGCTTCGACGTCCGCGTGACCGACGCCGGGCGCTACCTCGTGACACAAGTGGATGGCAAAGCTATGCCTGTCACTATAGAGGAATACAAGGCGCGTCTGGCGGCGAAACTCGTTGAGGAAGCCCCGACGCTGGAAAAGTTTCGTGCTCGCTGGATCGCACCAGCTGAGCGTCGAGAACTCCTGCAGAACCTGCCGGACGCGGGTCGGTCGCCCCTCTTGGTCCGGTCGCTGGAGAATATGAGCGAGTACGACCTATACGACGTGCTGGCCGAACTGGGGTATGGCCTGAATCCGCGTACCCGTCCCGAGCGCGCCGACGCGTTCACTTACAAGCACGA
The DNA here is from genome assembly GCA_020027965.1 of Nitrospirota bacterium. Taxonomy (GTDB): domain Bacteria; phylum Nitrospirota; class Nitrospiria; order Nitrospirales; family Nitrospiraceae; genus JAHRHE01. The sequence continues at coordinate 26,948 of JAHRHE010000021.1, forward strand.
GGGCTGGTTGTCGAAATTGCCGGCGCCTACGGCCGCGACGTTGAAGGCCCTGGCTGCGCAATTCGCGCGTGCCGGGACGGATGGCCTAGAGAACCCGGAGGTTTTCCAGACGCCCGAAGTTCAGAAGGCCGGCGGTATGGCCGCACTCAAAGCCCTGGGCAAACCCGCTGACGTGCTGCAACAAACCAAGGAGCGAATGTTCGCGGCATGATGACAACTGCCAAGATCAGCTCCAAAGAAACAAAACGGAATCTGCCTGACGGCTGGCGGTGGGTGCGGGTGGGCGAGGTGTGTAAACTGGTTGGGGACAGCGTTAATCCCAAAGAATTTCCAGACGAAACATTTGCCCACTACAGCATTCCTGCTTTTGATGTGGGACAGAAGCCAGCCATAGAACTCGGAGCGACTATTCTTAGCAATAAAGTGCTCTTTCCAGATGGCACGGTTTTGTTTTCGAAGCTCAATCCACGAATCACGAGGGCATGGAATGTCACCGACGACCAAATGCGCCGTCGAATTTGCTCTACAGAGTTTTTGCCTCTGCTACCCAATTCGTCTGAGCTCGCCCCAGACTATCTGACGTTCGTCTTGCAAGAGCCCCAATTGATCAAGGGATTGCGTGCACGTGTGCAAGCAGCAACGAAAAGCAGAGAGCGGCTCAGACCAGAAATGGTTTTGAGTGCGGAAATCCCTCTCCCACCGCTGGCGGACCAGAAACGCATTGCGGCGATCCTGAACGAGCAGATGGCGGCGGTGGAGCATGCGCGGGCTTTAGCCGCAGCGCAGTTAGAGGCCGCGAAGGCGCTCCCCGCTGCGTATCTTCGCGCCGTCTTCAATAGCCCTGAAACCCAGAGTTGGCCGAGAAAGCCCCTGGGTGAGTTCGTCGCGTCGTATCGAAACGGATTTGGGCGTCGTCCTAGTGGCATAGAAGATGGCCCTATCGTGCTGCGGCTGGCCGACGTTTCAAGCGGATTCATTGACTTGAGTAGTCCAAGGCATGTTTCCATGTCTGATGAGGAAATCGAGACCTACCGGTTAAGAAAGGATGAGGTTCTGTTTTTACGGGTCAATGGAAGCCGCGACTTGATAGGACGCTGTATCGTAGTGGACGTTGATAGTAAGGATCTTGTTTTCAATGACCACCTGATCCGAGTTCAATTGCGCGAAGGTTTGGAGCCCTATTACTTAAGGGCAGCGTGCGACCTCTACGAGACTAGGGCCTTTTTGGTTGAACAAGCATCCACTTCAGCCGGGCAATTAACGATTAACCAAGAAATATTGGCTTCACTTCACATCCCAATTCCTTCACTTTCTGAACAACGCCGCATCGTCGCTGACCTTGGTGAACAAATGACTTCCGTGGAACGCACGCGCCAGGCGCTGGAAACCCAACTTGCCGTTATCAATGCCCTCCCTGGCACACTCCTCCGCCGCGCGTTCAATGGAGAACTGTGAAATGGCAATGAACCCAATCGGCAGACTTGAGATCGAGCCCATCCGCAAGGCGTTCCCCAAAGAGGCGGCGGATTTCACGAGATGGCTCGAATCCCATATTGAAGGGCTTGCGGATCGCGTGGGAATAAAACTGACTCTTGTCCAGCGCGAACAGGCAGTAGGCGATTTCAATGTTGACCTACTTTGCGAGGATGCCGATGGAAGGCCGGTCATCATTGAGAACCAGTTACAGAAAACTGACCACGATCACCTAGGAAAGCTGCTGACATACCTTGTAAATCTCGACGCGAGTACGGCGATATGGGTAACTACTGAACCTCGTCTTGAGCATCAAAAGGTTATTGATTGGCTTAACGAATCGACCCCTGCGGATTTATCGTTTTATCTAGTCAAAGTTGAGGCCGCTCGGATTGGAGACTCTCCGTTAGCCCCTCTTTTCACTGTTTTGGCTGGGCCTGACAAGCAGACAAAGGAAGTAGGGGAAAAGAAAAAGGAGTGGGCTGAAAGACACTTCAAACGGGTTGAGTTTTGGAAGGGCTTGCTTGAAAGAAGCAAGGAAAAGACAAAATTGTTCTCTAACATCTCGCCTGGGCGATCCAATTGGATCGGGACCGGTGCGGGCAAGTCTGGAGTGTCCTTTACCTATGTCATCTCGATGGATTGGGCCGGCGCTGAACTGTATATCGATTACGACCATGATACGGGAGAAAAGAACAAGGCAATATTCGATGCTCTTTATGCGCAGAAGGATGCGATTGAAAAGGAGTTTGGGGGACCCTTGGATTGGGAACGGTTGGATGATAAGCGGGCATCACGGATTCGGAAGCGGTTCACCGATGGCGGACTGACTTCACCGGATACTTGGCCCGGTCTCCAAGAGGAAATGATTGATGCCATGATTCGGCTTGATAAGACTCTACGCCCGCGTCTGGCAAAGATTGAGGTTTGAACCCAATATGGCCCGATTCCGGAAGAACGGTAACGGCAAGCGCCTCGCCACGCAACAATCCGTCAACAGTGCGATCAAGAGCATCTGCGACATCATGCGCCGGTCGAATTGCGCCGGAGCGTTGCAATACGTCCCGGAGCTCACCTGGATTCTCTTCCTACGCATCCTGGATGAGCGGGAGACCCGCGAGGCGGAACAGGCCGAGGCGGTGGGTGCTGACTACACGCCGTCGCTAACCAACCCGTATCGCTGGCAGGACTGGGCTGCGCCAAACGGGCCGAAACGGAAGGAATTGCAAGATGGATCAATGGGGGCGTTCTTTGGCTTCGTCAATAGCGACTTGATCCCCCGCTTAAAGAAACTCCGCGAACAGCCCAACGCCGCTTCGCGCCAGAAGGTCATCAGTGAAATCTTCTCCGGCATTGAGAAGACCCGCATCGATACCGAGCGCAACTTCCTGGATGTGTTGGATAAGGTTCATGAGATCAGTGCTGAGACCGTGGACCCCACGCATGTCTTTACTCTTTCGCAGGTGTACGAGGGGCTACTTCTCAAGATGGGCGAGAAGGGCAACGATGGCGGACAGTTCTTTACCCCCCGCGAGATCATTAGGGCGATGGTAAAGGTGATTGATCCGAAAATCGGCGAGACCGTGTACGATCCTGGGTGTGGGACGGGGGGCTTCCTAGCACAGTCTTATGAATACATGCGCGACCGTTTGGGTGTCAAGGCGACTGCTCCGGAGATTGAAACCCTCAAGCAACGAACCTTCTACGGACGCGAGAAGGATAATGCGGTCTATCCCATCGGCTTGGCCAACTTGGTCCTGCACGATATTGACGAGCCACACATCTGGCACGGCAACACCTTGACCGGTGCGGAGACATACGGCGGTCTGTTCATGGGTGCGCCCGCTCTCTATGACGTGGTTCTCCAGCACGTGATTGACAGCCTGAAACCCGGCGGGCGCTGTGGGATCGTCCTTGACGAAGGGGTCCTGTTCCGCACCAACGAGACAGCCTTCGTCCAGACCAAGCGCAAGCTGCTGGACGATTGCGACCTCTGGTGCATCGTGAGCATGCCTGGCGGAGTGTTCATAGCGGCAGGGGCGGGGGTGAAGACGAATCTGCTCTTCTTCACGAAGGGCAAGCCCACGGAGAAGATTTGGTACTACGACCTCTCTGACATCAAGGTCGGTAAGAAGACTCCATTCACGCTGGACAAGTTCGAGGAGTTTTTCCGCCTATTGCCGAGCCAGGCCGACAGTGAACGAAGCTGGACCGTCACCCGTAAAGCTATCGAGGAAAAGAACTACGACCTCAAAGCTATCAATCCACACGCCAAGAGTATGGAAGATACCCGCACGCCCGAGGAATTACTGGACCTTATCGAAGCCAAAGGCCGTGAGGTCGCCGAAGCCCTAACTGCGCTCCGCGCCACCAACAGCAAGAAATAACCCCTCCTCCCGCAGCGCCTTCAGAGGACATCTGTGGCAACGGTCCTAAATCACCACAGGATTCTCGATGCCTTCAGAATGCCACGCATTCCTCATCGATTGATTTGTAAGTTATTGTAAGTTAAAAGACTATTTGTTTTATACGTTCACTGAATTTAGTTGTTCATGATTCATGAACATGGTATATTGGCGATCGTTATGAGAGGAATTGGACAGGAATCAGAGATCGTTGCTTCAGCGTTGGAGCGATTGAAGAGCGTCCAGCCGGTCAGGGTGGTAAACCTACGCCGAGAGGTGGAGGTGGGAGACCGGCGTTGGGATGGCGAGGTGACGCTGAAAACCAAGCGCGGGACGTTCCGTTACGTCTTTGAGGTCAAAATTCACCTGCGGCCGCAGACTATTCAACATCTGCTGATTCAGGCCGATGGATATCGTAAACGGTTGGGCAAGGCAACGGAGCTCTTGCTGCTCGCAGACTATGTCAACCCCTCCTTGGGAGATCAGCTCAAAGGCGCCGGCATCAATTTCATCGATACGGCAGGGAACTTATTTTTGAAGCGGGAGCCAGGCTTGTACCTCTACGTCGAAGGGAAAAAGCCAGCCGTCTCCATAAAAGAAAAGCCGAGCCGAATGTTTCAACCTAGCGGCCTCACCTTGCTCTTTGGTCTACTGGTGGAGCCTGAGTCCGTCAATCAATCCTACCGGCAGGTGGCACAGACGAATGGGGTTGCCTTGGGTACCGTCGGCTGGGTTAAGCGAGACCTGCGAGAACAGGGCTACCTGGAGCCGATCGGCAAGGACCGTTTTCGCCTCATCCGCAGAAAGGATCTCTTGGATGGCTGGGTGCAAGGTTATGCTAGCCGTCTTCGCCCCAAGATCTTCCTCGGTGAGTATCGGGACCTCGCGAACGATCTCGATGCTGTCGTGAACGCCTTCCGGCAGTACTCCTTGCAACAAAGACTATCGTGGGGATTATCGGGTGGATTTGGGGCCGATGAGCTGGCGCATCACTATCGGGGGGAAACCCTCACGCTCTTTGTCGAAACCTGGAAACCAGAGACCGCTTTGAAGGAACTTAGGTGGTTGCCCGTTGATGGAGGGCCTATCACCATCCTTAAAGGATTCTCCCCCCGTGTGTTTCAGGTGTGGGGGAAACAGGCGCGCTATCCGGTTGTGCATCCGCTCCTGCTCTATGCGGAGCTGCTCCATCATGGCAGTGATCGTGAGTTGGAAACGGCCCGCATGATCTACAAGGAGTTCCTGGAACCGTCCCTTGCCAAGGATTGAAGGCGATCTGGCAGAGGCCTTGAGACTGCTCCGCGACTATTTTGAGCGGAAAGAGATTCCTTTCGCGCTTGTAGGAGCGCTTGTGCCAGCCCTCTTAGTGTCTGCCGAAGTCGGAGCCCGAGAGACACGCGATGCCGACCATGTGATCAAGCTGGCCTCGTGGGCAGATTGGGAGGCTGTGATCGCCGATCTCGTCAAACTAGGATTCACGCGAGGACGCGGTGAGGAAGAGCACCGATTGTATTACCGGACCGGCGAGATCGACTTGATTCCTTATGGACTCACAACCGGTCCTGAGGAGGTTCTGATTTGGCGTAAATCCGGAAACCAAATGAACATGACCGGGTTCTCTGATGTATTCCGTTTTGCCAGACCTACGGAGGTTATCCAGGGACTGACTCTTCCGGTTGTGCCGCTCTGGCTCTTTGCTGTCCTTAAGGTAATCGCCTATCTCGATCGTGAATTCCCGCGAGACCTTTCCGACCTCATCTACGTGTTGGAGCGTTATGAAACATCGGGGGAAGAGTCTCGTCGGTTTGAGGTCGCAAGTGGCGTTGATGGTGTGACGTACGAAACCTCCGTGGCGTATCTGCTGGGATGTGATGTTCGGGAGAATGCCTCGGACAAGGCCTTGGAATTGGTCAAAGCATTTGTCGCTCCTATCACGGACGCGCATCACAAGGTGATCAATACAGTTCTCCGAGAGGAAAATCGCCTATATTCTGAGGAGCGAAGGCAGTTCGTGTACCAGTTAATCCAAGCGTTTCGAAAAGGATTAGCCTGAATGTGAAGAAAAGGAGACATTCTGAGCTAGCCCGTCAGCTCGATGTCCTCCAGCACTCCCCCGTACTCGTCCACTGGAACGAGGTCGAGGAGCAGAGCAAGGAGCTTCTGGCGGTCTTCCGCGCGCACGGCGGAGGCGGATTCCAGGATGGCGGCGGTCTCGGAGAGCACCACCACAGGAGGCCCGCCCTCCTGGGTGATTTTATCGTACGCCGCGCGGCGGTCCTCCACTTCGACGAAATAAGTGTCCACGTTCTGGCCTCCCAAGCCCAGCTCCGACTCCCAGGCCCCCGCGAGGCGCTGTTGCAGCTCTCCCAAGACGCGCCGGCAATCTTTGTCCGGCAGCCGGGCTTTCAGTGCACACCAGATCCAGTACAGATTGACCGAGAGGAGCTCGCGCGCGATCTGCTGGGCCTTCTCGGGCGAGGCGTCGATCCCATACTCCTCGAGCGTGGCGAGCGAGACGCCATGCGGCATCAATGCATAGAAAGCCTCGGCGGCTTGAGCAGCGGTGCGGAGGCTCGGTGACACGGCATGGCTCCCGGGTCATTGGTGATGGCGCGGGTGAGCATACCGCAGCGGCTGCAGACGACTCAACTCGGCCTCCGAAGTCTTGTCGCTTCAGAGTGGGTGTGGTAGAGTCGCCCGGGCCTGTCAAGAAAAGGAGCGGTGACGATGACGCGGATCCGAATCATGACATTGGTGGGGCTGCTCGCCGCGACGACCGTCCTGGCTGGGCCAGAGGTCGGGTTGGCACAGGACAACAAGTGGGGATTCGGAACCGATGTGGGGTTCCTGAGCGGGACGGTGGACAACACCGTGTTCGCGATAAATCTGACCGCCGACTACTACTTCGATCCCGCCTTTTCGATCGGGCCCATGGTGCTGCTGGCACCCGCCGGCGATCTCACGCAGGTCGCCTTTGCCGGCGTGGCGCGGTATCACTTCCGGCTTCAGTCGTTCAACATCGTGCCCTTCGCCGGGATCGGGTTCGTGCATGCCAGCCTGGAACGCGGCTCGGGCCCCGGCCGCGTTGACACGAACGACACCAGCTACTACATTCCGCTCGGCATTACCGCAGAATACCAGGCTACCCGGAAGCTGGCGTTTGCTACCACGCTGATGTTCAATCTACATAACTTGAGTATGGACCCGCCCATCGGGCGGGACACCCTGGACATCGCGGTGCTCTTCGGGTTCCGGTTCGGTCCTTAATCCGAGCCGACCCCGCCATCCGACCCAACCGGGGCTCTGTTCCAGCCCCTCGCCGGCGCTAGTGGCTGAACCGCACCACAATGGCGCCCATCAGATCCCCCTGTTTGAAATCCTTCTTCGGGCTCGACGGGTGCTGATTGTGACAATCCGCGCAGGACTGGACGATCGCGAAGTCCGCCGCCAGCCCCTTGAATTCCTTACCGTCCATGAAGGTTATGATCTTCTGGTCGGGGTTCGCCATCATCTTCTTGAGGGCATCGGTTTCCGCTTGGGTCTTCGGGAGGTTGGATTTATAGATGGGGGTCAGCCCGATCAATCCCAGCTCGAATTCTTTGAGCTCGGCGCCGGCGGCCTTGACGAACTGTGCCGGCAGCATGATGGCGTGATCATCCTTCGTCCAGTTCTCGTTGGGTTTGACTCCCGCCTTCTTCACCTGCTCGACGACGCCCTTCGCATACACCGTGCGAAAGGCTTTGACCGTCGTCAAGATGTACTTGGTCATCACCTCTTGGGAGACATCGGCAGCCAGCACAAGAGGAGTGGCTACGCCGAATGCCACCAGGATGATCATCGCTCTGATTCCGGTGTGTTGTCTCATTGGGCACCTCCTTGGTGAGCAGGTGATTGAGGAGATCGGACCAGACTGCCGGGAGCCTGATCCACCTGGGCTCCGGTTGTCAAGTCACTCAGGCAGGATGCGTCACTTGCCGCCTGCGCCCACGGCTCTGCCTTGACGCCCGGACCTCGGCTGTGGTCTCCTCTCGCTCAGCCGGTGGGACGCAGGGTCCGACTGGAGGGGACGATGGGCAACGGGTGGTCCTTATATCACTACGAAGGGCAATGGCACCGGCATGAGTTTCACGAAGCCAGCCTCTCGGACAGCAAGCTCGTCATCGAGATTGCGATCGAGGACGCGGAAACGGTCACCGTGACGGCCTCCTCACGCGACGGGGTCAGGTACCAGGGCGATTATCGGTATCGAGAGGGGAGTTATTCCAACGGCGAAGTGCTCTTCGAGCGGTTCAAGGGACCAGCCGGCGACGTGCTGGTCGGAGAATGGCGAGAAGCCGGGGGACCGAAGGGGGATTGGATCATCAAGGTTCTCCCACCAGGCTGAAGGCCTTGCCGGAATGACCTCCAAGTTCCTCGGCATCCTTTCCCTCCGCCGACACCACGTACCGGAGCGGCCCGCCCGGCACGATGGCATCGAAAGGATAGCAGGTGACCAGCACGAGGCTCGAGCGCGCTCGCTGGGAGAGAATGCGAGTCCTGCGCGCATCGACGACGTCAATCCCGGTTACGTGGTAGCGATAGAACTTCGTCCGTGGAGGCTGCCACGGCACTTCTACCAGGATCTCATCGCCGGGCTTCAGTTGTTCAAGAAAGCGAAAATGGGTGTCCCGGTGCGCGCTCATGATCATGGTCCCCATCTGCCCCGGCAGGGCGCTCGTTGAGACGAGGCCCGGTCCGAAGGCCAGCGTGCGCCCGCTGGCGCCAGCCAGGATGATGAGGTTCACGCCATAGTTCGGCACGGACATCCGTGCAACTGGCCAGGTATCCGACCACGGCCAGGGGGTCACGTGCGCCTCTCCGTGGATCGTTCGTGACCACGCGTGCTGCAGCAAATATTGCGCGAGCCGAGCCTTCACATAGATCCAGGCGCCCTGTGCTCCCAGCCACAGGCCGAGGAGCACAAGCCCCGCGCTCAAGAGCAGAGCAGGAATCGCCATCAGGCCCTGACGCCGCATCTGCGAGACCCTCTCACACCATGCGTACCCACGCGCGCATCCATGCGAGGCCCGCGCCCACCAGCAGGGCGATCAATCCCAGGAGCATCTGCAGGCGCCCACTGGTCGCAGTTTGGGGCAGTCCGAAGACCGATGTGTAATCCCACCCTTGGGGCAGGTTCGTGGGGAGCGCGTGTGACTGCAGGGTCCGGTCTTCGGGACGGACCGGGGTGACGTCCACCGCCACCAGGCTGGTGTAGCGGCTGACCAGGTGATGTTTCAGGGCGACGTCAATCACCGCCTGGCGGACGAGATCGGGCTCTGCGCCGTTGACGTGCTGATCTATAAGCGAGGCAATTTTCCGGCGTGCCCAGAAGACCGAGAGGCCATCACGTGGCTTGGCCTGCCCGAATGACAGCTCGCTGGACCAGGGCATTGTGCCAAATCGGCCCGTCACGAGGATCGTCTCCTGCAACTTGTCCGCCTTGACCGCGAGGACCAGGGGTTCGCCTACGTAGAGGTCCGGCACACGCTCCGGCAGCATGTCGGCTTGGGTCTGGGACGTCAGCTCCACGCGGATCTCGGTAAGCGCCGGATGCTCGACCTTGCGAAACAGCGCGTCCATCTTTTCCTGCACCTCGGTCGTGCTGCCGATATAGGTGAAGGACCCGCGACCGAACTCCGCGGCCTTCTGCATGAAGTGACTGTTGGGAGCGGAGCCGATGCCGATGGTAAACAGACGGCTGTCTCCCAACCGGCGGCGGATCGTGCTGAAGAGCTCTTCCTCGTTGCCGACTGCTCCATCGGTGAGGAAGATGACCTGGCGCAGCCGCGGGCTCTTCTCGGTCCCATCAACCGGATCAGGCCGATCAAGCGCTCGCGTCAGTGCAGGCAGCATCTCGGTGCCGCCTTGGGCGGTGAGATTGCTCACGTACCGAAGCGCCTGCTGCACAGTGGCCGGCGTGGCAGGCTTCGGGTCCGGGTACAGGACTTTGGTGACACTGTTGAACTGGATGATGTTGAAGGTGTCCTCAGGCGTGAGACGGGCCAGGGCCAGGCCCAGTGCCGCTTTGGCCTGTTCGATCGAAGCCCCATGCATGGATCCCGAAGTATCGATGACGAAGATGGCCTCCCGGGGCACGCGGTGCCGGTGAAGCGCGGAAGGCTCCGGCGGCATGACTATAATCATCGCAAAGCTCTCTCCGTCCTTCTGCTCCGTGAACAGGGCCGCGGTCGGGGTGTGGCCGGCCGCCGGCTGCCACATCAACTCGAAATCCCGGTCGGCGGGGACTGAGGCTTCCTCGAGCGCGATGCGGGTGCGCCCGTCCGGTTCCGCGGCGATCCGGATGGGATGATAGGCCGATTCCAGGCGTGCGAGGGGAAACCCGGGCGCCAGATCAATCGTGAGACTGACCGGATTGATGGGACCGTTGCGTGGAAGAGACACTGGCGGCGTGATGCGTGAGGCATCCGGGACCCGGTCAGTATCATGAGCCCAGCCGTGACCGTCCACGGGCTTCTCGGGCTCCCCGTGCGCCTGTGGCTCGCCGGGGATATAGCGTGGGCCCACCACCATCGGGAATCGCAGGCGCAGTTGGCCCTGGTCGTAGTGAAGGGTCTCCTGGTATTCCAGCTCGACTGTGATCGCCTCGCCGGGACCGACGTTGGAGACGGAGGCGGTGAAGATGTTCGGCCGTTCCTGCTCAAGGAGGCTGGCCCGCTGGCCCCGCTGTTTCGCCTTCTCATAGGCCTGCTTCGCCTCAGCCCGTTCCTTGATCACGCCTTCGATCGTGCGCGGCCCGATCCTCATCCGCAGGTGGTCCACCGCCGCGTGGGTCGGCAGGGGGAAGACGTAAATCCCCTCCGCCCACTCATTGCCGGGGTTGGTGAAGTGCTGCTGCACGGTGGCGCGCGCGACCAGCCCGGTGACGGTGATCTGGACATCGGTCTTGAGAAGGGGCGCCGGTATCATGCTGGTCTGCTGCCCGGTGCGGAACAGCAGGGTGCCGTGGGTGGCCTCACCAATCCGGAATGCTTCCCTACTCTCGGGGGCCCCCGCCTGCTCCTGCGCGGAGACGGATGTCGTGGGGCACGGCCAGGCGGAGAAGGCCGCGAGACAGAGCAGAGTTTTGAGACACAGGGCAATCGTGCGGCCCGGTTGGAATGAAGACACTGCTCGCAGGGAGGGAACGACAGGTCTCCACATAGTAGCTCCTCTTCTGCTGAACACCGTTTGGGTTGAGGACACCAGTGGGAGCCGGGCTGCGGACGTCTCGGCCGGTCGGCACCGGAGCGACGCCGCAGCCCACAGGCGCCGGCTCTTCATGGCGAAGGCGTAGACGTCGGGATTGGTTCGTTCCCCTTCGGCTGTTCCCGCTCGCCAGATTGGGCCTCAGCCGCCTTCGAGCCCCCTGGATTCTCCGTGTCCGTCGTGGCGAGCACCGTGGCCGGTGTGGCTTCCGGCTGTTCCGGCGCAGTCGGCGCCACCGGGTTCAGAGAGGCCGCAGGAGCCCCGGTCTTCATCAGTTCCAGGTGCACCCGCCGGTTGCGCTTGGAGCAGGTCTTGTTGAGTTCGCTACAGACCGCCCCCTCTTTGCCGTGGCTGACGACCTGCACCGAAGCCTCGGGTACGCCGAGCTCGACCAGGTACTTCTTGACGGCCTCGGCTCGCTGGAGCCCGAGGGTCTTGTTGTACTTCGCCGGTCCGTGCTGATCGGTGAATCCCTGCACCAGCAGCGTGACTCCGCTCTCCTTGGTCAGGATCTGCGCGCGTTCCTGCAGGATGCTCTTGGCCTCGTCGCGCAGCTCGCTCTGATTGAAGCCGAAGTAGATGTCGGAGGCGCTCAGCTCTGGTTTCGTAATGGCGGGAGACTGCTCCGGAGTACTTGGAGTCGGCGGTGTCGAGGCCGGCATGGGAATCGGTCCCTGCACCGCGGTGCCGGTCCGGCCCGCATCCTTCGCGCTCGACCAGCCCTGCGGGGCGCTGACCTCTTTGGGTGGGCTCATCTTGGTGACGGTGTCACTGTCCCGTGAGAAGAACCAGGCCGCTCCGATCCCAATCATCAAGAGGATCACCCCGGCGGCCACAATGCTGACTTCCTTCGTGTCTTCCTTCTTCCCGGTCACAACCGGATTGACCCGCCCCGAGGGCGAGGATGTCGTCGCTTGAATCTGATTTGGTGTCATGGTCATCTGCCCTCCAGCTCGCTCCATCGAGCAAAGAAATTGTTGTGGTGATTCCGTCGTTCCCCAAGTCAGTCAGGCCGTTCTCCATGCGAGGTCCATCAAGGCGACGCCAGCCGATTCCTGGTCCGATTCACCTCCTTCCCGGTCTCAGGATTCGCTGTGCCAGCCTCGCTGTGGCTTAGAGCAATGGCAGTGCCACTGCGTCATGCCCCGCTCATGGCGTGCGTTTTATGGAAAACACGCGCGAACCACACGTTCGACGGCGTGCTTGAGAGGGTTTTCGGTAAGAAACTCCTCCTCTCCCCGCAACCTCGTGCGGGGATTTCCCCGCATCCCTCGCCGATTCCCGCACACCCTCCACGGGGAAACGTGAATCGCGCCTCGTGCCTGCGCGCTGAAGCGCTCCGGCGCGCAAGCGTGAAGCGTATCTCGTGAAGAATCTGACGACATACGAACGACGAGATACAGTCTTCCGGAGGGCTTCACGAGTAACGTTTTACGGGGGGAAGATGGGGTCAGCGGGCGAAGTGTTGCCGGATCAGTGTCTCGACGGACCGGAAGTGGCGGTCAGGCAGGTTCTTGAACCGCTTCTTGCAGGCGGCGATGGCCTTCTCAGCGGATCCGAACTCTTGAATCGTTCTCTGGAGATGCTGGTAATAGTCCAGCAGCTTCAGCTCCACCGTCCTGACGAGGGCAGGATCGCCAGCCAGCGCGAGCGCGGCCTTCGGATGATCGCCCTGTGATTCCACGAGAGCCTGGAAGCCCATGCCTTTGAGACGCTGCGTGACCGTACTGCGGTCCCAACCCAGGGCCCGAGCGGCCGCCTGCATATCGAACTCATGCTGGCGTAGGCAGGCCAGGACAGCCTGGTCGCTTCCTGGGTCCTTCATGAGGGCCGAAGCAGCCGGACCGGCACGGACGCCGCGGGGCGCTTCCGGCGCAAGCCGCAGATCCTGCGCGGTGATCACCCCTCCTTCGGTCAGGGCGACGGCCTGCTCGAGGCACTGTCGCAATTCCCGGAGATTACCGTTCCACCGCTGCGCCTGCAGGGCCTCGAGCGCCTCTTCGGAGAACCGCAGGCCGTCATGTCCGACCTGGACCGCAGCCTCCCGCACGAACCGTTCGGCCAGGAGGGGGAGGTCCAGCGCGCGTTCGCGCAGGGGAGGCAGCCTGAGCACGATCCCCTTCAAGCGCGAATAGAGGTCCTCCCGAAACCAACCTTCGGCCACGCCGCGCTGGAGATCCTTGTTGGTCGCGGCCACGACCCGAACATCTACCGTGATGGGCCTGGTGGCCCCGACCGCATGGAAGGTCTTCTCCTGGAGAACCCGCAGCAGTTTGCCCTGGTGTTCCAGACGAAGATCCCCGATCTCGTCGAGAAAGATCGTCCCCTGGTGCGCCAGTTCGAAGTACCCCTTGCGGTCACCCAGGGCGCCCGTGAAGCTCCCTTTGACGTGACCAAAGAGCTCGCTTTCGAAGAGCTCGGCCGGGATCGCGGCCATGTTGACGGGGACGAAGGGCTGGTCGGCCCGCGGCCCGAGCCGATGCACGGCCCGTGCAAACAGCTCCTTCCCCGTCCCGGATTCGCCCAGAATCAGGACCGCCAGCGGTGACCGCGCGCATTTCTTGAGATCTCGAAACACCGCCAGCACAACGGGATCCCGGGTGAGGATGCCCATCTGCTCGCACTCCTGGCGCAGCCACTCCTGTTCAGTGTCTCCGAGCCCCCCCGCTTCATTTGTCACAGCCCGAAGGCCCTTGAGCTGCTCCTCGAGCTCCTGGAGCCGCCGGCGGGTGGCCTCTTCCTGGGATCGGGCCTCCGCCAATTGCTCGCGCAAGGCATCAGCCGAGCGAACGAGTGCGTCCTTCTGACCTCCTTTCCCGGCCGATCGGGTCGCGCCAGCCCGCGCAGCCGCCACATCCTCTTCCAGCTCTTCCACGTTGGATTCGTGGCAGACCAGGGCTTCCCGGACCGTGGCCAGCTCGTGCTGGACCATCACGATTTCGTCCTCCAGCCGGCGGATCCGATGGCCGGCTGCCACCTGCATCCAGATCGTGGCGCCGCCAGTGGCCAGGGTGAGGGCGGACAAGGGAAGAAACGCGGGAAGGACCCAACCTACGAAGGCTGGGGCTAGCAGCACGACGCCGGCGAAGCTTGCTGCAAGCCCCGCCACCGCCACGACGCCTCTCCAGCTTGCCATGGTGAGCAAGAGCCAGGCCGCCAGGCCTGCGAGCCCCAGCGCGAGGATCATTGGCGCGGCCGACGGAGCCTCTCGAACCCACTGCCCGGTCACCAGGGTATTGAGCAGACTGGCTTGGATGAGACCGTCCGTTCCGTGCAGCGTCAAGGGCGTGCGGGAGGTCATCCCACCCGGGGCAGGCGGGGTTGGAATGACCAGCACGATCTTCCCCCCGATCCACTCCCGCAGTTTCTCCGTGTCCCCGTCTTCGATCGCACTCCAGAGCGTCAAGAAGGACAGTGACGGAAAGGTCCGGGCCAGGTCGCCGCCGGCATCGTTGAGCAGGACTTGACCCCGTCCATCAATCGGAATCGAGATCGTGCCGGTTCGTCCATCCGGGAACCGCGCCTCACGAAAGATCACGGCCTCTCCGGGAGTGATGGCGACCTCCTCAGGTTCGATGTTCCAGAACTCCGCGGCCATGGCCAGGGCGAACGCGGGAACGGCCCGGTCACCGAGGATGATGTACAGGGGGAGCCGTCGCACCACACCGTCATCGTCAGCCGGCGCGAAGGTATGGCCCAGGCCCATGGCCTGGTGAGCCAAGGCCGGCAAGGGCCTGTTCAGGGGGTTGCCCGACCACAAGCCCGCGACCTGGTCCGGCCTGACGGTTGGCCAACTGGCATGGGCCGTGCCCGGGAGCGTGTCGAGGAGCCGCTCCGCACCGCCGTCATCGGGTGGCAGACGGAGCGAGAGGGGTGAGAACGGATAGATGACCGCGTCCCCAGACTTGGTGGCTTCACTTAACATCGCATCGCTCGCGGCGCCGCCGCGTCCCGGGGGACTCGGGTCCCCCATCGGCACCTCCAGTCCGATCACCGCGGCGCCCGCGCGTCCCAGTGCCGTGATGACTCGTGCCAGGAGCGCATGATCCCAGGCCCCTGTCCCGAATCGACCTTCACTCGCAGGGTCTCTGGTGATGACGAGGAGGAGAGGACTCACGGAGACTGGCTTCCGCAGCCGGAGCCAGGCATCGTACGGGCTCCATTCCAACGCCGTGACGGTGGAGGGCGCCGCCTGCCAGCAGGCCCACGCGAGCAGGGTGGCCAGCAGGCCGATGAGAACCGCCTGCACGGTCGTGGAACGCGTGAGGGTGGAGAGGACGGTCGGCTTACTCGACATGGCGTCTCGGTGTGCAGGGTGGAACGAGGAGGTCACGGCACGACACGCTCATCACTCACGACGAAGAGGCTACGGGGTGACCACCGATCGCGGTTGTGGGCTCTTCGTCGAGTGGCCGGCATCCTGCGCCGGACCGGACAATTCTTTTAGCAAGCGTTTGGCCTCTTCATCGGGGTTGCCTTTCACCAGGGCGATCGCTTTGGTCCGGTCCTGCGACACACCGAGACCTCGGGCGTAGATGCGCGCGAGCACGAGGCGAGGATGCGGCAACCCTTCCGACGCCGTGGTCCTGAAATAGGCCAGGATGCGGTCATCGTAGGGAGCCAGGAGCCCCTCAACTCCCTGCTCATAGAGCGTCTCGAGCTGCGCCTGGGACGGTTCGCTCAGCGCGTAGGCCTCTCGGATCAAGAGCGGAACGGCTTCCTGGATTCGGCCCTGCCGGAACAGGCTCGACCCCACGCCCTCCTCGGGGCCGTTCGGGCTGAGTTGAGGGAACTCTTTCCAGATCCCCTTGCGGTAGTCCTTGAACGCCTCCAGCGTGGCCCGGGATTCCTCCGGTGAGTGCTTCCCCTTCAGGAGTGCAAGCTGGCGGAGTTGCCCGAGGGCCTCCTTCGCCTGAGTCATCCCTTGTTCCGCCGCGCGGAACCACCACGTGATCGCGGCAGTCAGATTCCGTTCCACGCCGTGACCGGAACGGTAGGCGGTCCCGAGAAAGTATTGCGCGTTGGGAAGTCCAGCCTGGGCGGCGGCGAGGAGCTCCGTGGCCGAATCGGTCTCCTGATTAGCCAGTTTGAGCATGAGCCCAAGATGGTAGTGGGCATCGGCATAGTCCGGTTTGAGCCGCAGGGCCTCGCGATAGGCTTCAATGGCCCCTGGGATGTCGCTCATGGTGTACCGCACGGCCCCGAGGCTGTCGTGCGCCTGCACCAGCTCGGGTTGCAGGCGAATCGCCTCTTCGAGTTCGGCGCGCGCCGCCGCCCACTCGTGCTTCACCATGAGCGCGGTCGCCAAGCTCACGCGGGCCTGCGCCAGCTCCGGCTCCATGGAAAGCGCAGCGCGATATTCTTCGATCGCGCCATCCAGGTCGCCCTGATTGTACAGCGCCAGCCCCAGGCTGACGCGGGCGTGGATGAAGTGCGGCTGCAAGCGAAGCGCCTCACGCAGCTCCGTGACGGCGCCGGTCAGGTCGCCCGAGGCAAGCCGCGCCCGCCCGCGTTCATGAAAGGCCTCAGCCCGCGCCAGGTCCTCCTGCGCGGTCGATTGCGTTGATCGTGGAGAGTCCGGCTGGTCCTGCGCGATCGTCTTCTCCGGCTCAAGGCTCCCGCGGTCAGACGGGATTTGGCCACCAGACAACGCGCAGGCATGCTGAAGACTGATTGAGAGACTTCCCAGGCTGATCAGCAGGACCACCAGTACCGGCGCGCTGTTCATACCGCCCCTGCCGTCTCCTCGGAATCGTGAATATTGCCATGGGCATTATACCACTGGTCGCCGATGGCCATGCCGGTGTGACCGATTAGGCAAGCTCGCTCCCGTGCATCCGGGCGAACACGTCCCAATCGAACGGCTTGAGCGCGACCGCATGAAGCGGGATCGGCTCGATGGTCCCCGGATCGCGGTACGCCAACATGCAGCCGACGACCTGCTCAGGGTGCTCGACCAGTCTCCGGACAGCTTCGTAGGCGAGATGCTGCGCGATGGCCTTGTCTTCCGGAGTGGGTGGAGCGCCCCTGAGGGTATGGCCGAGAATGGTGGCTTTCGTCGCCACCGTGAGGGGATAGTGGGCGGGTCTGGTCTCCAGATGCGGCCACTGCGCGATTGTGCCGGCCACATAGTCCACCAGGCCGTGGACGCCCCCCTCGCGGTGATGGCGGTGGGGAGTCCGTTCCGCCACCACGAACAAATGGCTCTTGTTCGGCACCCCCAACGTCCGCTTCAACGTGCCCAGGATGATCTCGTCGATGTACCCGTCGGGATCGGGGTGTTCGTTGACCAGCACGCCTTCGGCCCTCGCTTGGTAGGCGCAGGCCAGTGCGAGGTGGCCCGATCCTGCGCCCATCACCTCGACAAAAAAGACGCTCCCCATGGCCGCGCTCGTCGCTTTCAGCGACTCAATCGATTGATTCGCCAGGGCCACCGCCGAATGGAAGCCAAGCGACGTCGTGCCCGCGATATTGTTGTCAATCGTGCCGGGAATGCCGATGACCTGGACCCCGAACCGTTCGTAGATCGCACGGGCGCCTCGCAGGCTGCCGTCGCCACCGAGGACCACCAGCGCGCCGTCGCGCATGAAGGGCTCGAGGTGCCGCATCGCGGCGAGCTGCACCTGCTCGTCCTTGAAATCTTCAAAGCGGCTGCTTCCGATGGGACTGCTCGCATGGCTGCTCATGCCTCGCGTATCCTGCTCGGTGACGCCCTCGATCCAGTTGTTCGCCAGCCCCAGGAATCCGTGACGGACGAAGTGCACGTCGAGGCCCAAGCGATTCCCCGTCACGCGCAGTTCCTTCAGCGCGGCGCCGGCGCCGGCAAAATCACCGCCGGACACCAACGCGACGATCCGCTTCAGTTGCCGAGGCTTCAGCGTGACACGATCCCTCCGTTCCCGCTCCACCGTCACCCAAGCATCGCGAGCCGCCCGTTCCCGCTCGGAGAGCCCGATGGCCGTGGAATACCCGGACAACTGGCCGTGTTCGAACGCCAGGAGGACCACGTTGTCCTGCCCCTCTTTGTATTCTCCCAGTTCGGTGAACGCTTCGCGGAAGGGCCGAGCGTCGAGATAGATCATCAGCGCCCGCAGCAGCGAGCTGTGTGTGTACAAGCAGACGACTTTCCCCGGGTGAACTCGCCCCAACCGGTGGAGACCGTCCACGACGTCGACGTAGAGATCGAAGAAGGAGTGTCCGCCCGGATAGCTGTACAGGGGATGTTTCAGCAGTCGCTTGGCCGTCTTGACGTCGACCCCGAAGGCCTTGGCGGCTTCCTCGGCTTCGATCTTCTTCTCCAGACCCGTGACCCATCCGAAATCCTGGGATTCCAGGGTCGGCTCGATCGTCGGCCGTGCTGTCCCTCCATGGCTGGACTGGGTGGGAACCAGAGCGGCGACGACCCGTTCAAAGAGCTGGGTCGTATTCGGGCTCCGGCTCACGAGATGCACGAAGGTGCGCGGGTCGAGGTAGTTATGCAACTGCAGAAAGTCGAGTTGCTGGCCGACCACGCCGACCATCCTGGCCAGCGCGGCGCCGACGGCGTCGGCCTTCGGCACCCCTCGCTCGGGATCCAGCATATTGGCGAGACGGCGTCCGACTCGATACGTCCCGCTCTCCACGCGAGAGATCCCATGACGCATCGTGAACAGCAGCGTCCGGTCGGCCAGGTCTCGGGGCAACAACCAGAACCGATCATCACCGAGATCCAGGACGATGCGCCCCTCCGCCAGTTGCGGCGTGAGATGCGTGCGCGGGACGATCGCCACCGGGCGGCGGTGGGTCGGCTTCTGGACCTTCCCGATCGGAGCCCGGAAGAGCGGCGAGAGCTCGCCTTCGGCGAGGAGCCGGTTCCAGGCGGCATACCACACCAGCTCGTCGCCTCCGCATCCGTCCTCGATCACGGCGCGCCGCGCCGCCCGGTAGCCCTCGGCGTCCGGAAACCCGGCCTGCGCGCGCTGGACCAGCGCGCGGATCCTGGCCATCGCGTCGTGCGCTCGCCTCGGGCGATCGGCCGAGGGCGGAGGCTGCGGCGGGAGCACGATCTCACTCCCCGCCGTGCGGCTGGCCAAGGCCTCTCCGTAGGCCAGCAGTCCTTCGATGGTCACGAAGTCGAGTTTGTCCAGGTCCGTTTCCATGCTGCTCTGGTTCTCTTCTCCTAGCTCAAGAAATGTCCCCCTGCTCCTCACCACGCATACGCCGAATCCCTCCAGAAATCAACCAGGAGGGCGTGGGAGAAGAGCCTGGATTTCCACCAGACGCGCACGTGAAGTCTCACTCGCGGAGTGGTCCGCCTCATGTCTATGCCAGATATCCCTGAGGGCCGACAGGTGGGACTTGGCTGAGCGTGAAGGTGGGGTATTCTGTGGCTATCACGACATAAGTGTCGGATCTCCACTCGAGGAACGTACGGGACCCTTGAGAACCCGCAGAATCATTGAACTATCACACCCCTAATAATACCTAATAATACGGCTTGACTACGGTGCCCTTTGCGCGTACTGTGTGGCTATGACGTGTTGAGCTCCGTTGACTGTCCTAATCCCTCGCGCTCCCTGATTCGTTCCTGCGCGACTGATTCCTCGGTCTCCGCCGCTTCCTGCGCCAGACTCTCGTACAAAGCGCTTGTATTGCCCTTTTATGACCGGAGGCGACTGCCGCTTCTGGCTTGGAGAGGTGCCTCTAGACGCGAGTCGGTTGAGGCGTGTAGCGCACTCCAGTAAATCCGTACAGGGGGAGTTGTCATGATTACAATGACGGCGACGGCGGAAGAGAAGATTCGGGAACTCATGCAGGAGGAGCAGGACACGATTGGTCTGCGAGTGTACGTGAAAGGCGGCGGCTGCCATGGCTACCAATACGGGATGTCGTTTGAATCCAAGATGAGCGATGACGACACGGTGATCGAGAAGGGTGATGTGAAAGTGATCGTGGATTCGCAAAGCGCCCCGTTGCTGAGCGGCACCGAGGTCGATTACGTGGACAGTCTGCAGGGATCCGGCTTTGCGATTAAGAACCCACAAGCGAAGACGACCTGCGGGTGCGGCAGTTCATTCACCGTCTAACTGCATCGTGCCCTGACTTCAGGAGGGAGAGATGAACTTGTTACGCCACATGGCACCAGAGCTCTTGCTGGGACTATTTCTAGTATTCATGTCAGGAGCGGCTGTAGTGACATTCGTTATGTCTCGATAAGAGCACGACAATGACGGAGCGGACCTTATGCCCATCGCGTGACGCCCTGCATTGTGAAACTCACGCTGGTGGGGGGACGTCGGGTCTGGCCGATCGTCCAGCTGTCAATGGGATTCGGGTGGTTGGTTCATGAGATTAGTTAAAAGGATGGAACGAAAGAACAATGGTGATCCCGTGAACATCATGTCTGCAGGAATCGCCGTGTCAGAGCAACGGCATACTAGTGAAACGCATCTCGGACATTAAAGGAGGCTGGGTCGATGGAAACCACATCAGTCATCGGGACCAAAAATAACAAAGGTCAAGTCTACACAGACCCACGCGTGATGATGAACGAGGCTCCTCGCACGCCGTCGTTCTTTACCGGTAGCGAAGTCATCAAGGAAGCCGTCAAGCGCGCCAATGTAGACGTCATGATTGCCTATCCCATTA
>JAHRHE010000022.1 GCA_020027965.1 Nitrospirota bacterium
GGGGCCGTGGGAAAGGTCGGAAAGTCACTCGACAAGGTATTCCCGGTCACGTACGCGTTGAAGAAGCTGTCCACGACGATGCTGGCGCCGCTGTCAGTGGTGCTGCCGCCCAGGAAGGTGGAGTAGAGCAGCGCCGAGCCCGTGCTGTTGAGCTTGGTCACGAAGGCGTCTTGCCCGTTGATACCGCAGTCAAAAGCCGTGCACGGGGCCGTGGGGAAGGTCGGAAAGTTGGGCGATGTCGTACTCCCCGTCACATAGGCATTGCCGGCCGCGTCGATCGCGAGGCTATTCGCGATGTCATCGCCGTTGCCACCCAGATACGTGGAGTAGACCAGTGCGGTGCCGGTGGGGTTCAATTTCGTCACAAAGGCATCTTGTGAGCCATTCGAGGCCTGGTCAAAGCCTGTGCAGGGGGGCGTGCAACCAGCAGTAAAGTCGGTTGACGTGGTATTACCCGTCACATAGGCGTTGCCGCCGGTGTCCACCACGATGCCGTTGCCGCTGTCATCGCCGTTGCCACCCAGATAGGTAGAGTAGGTCAAGACGGGGTCAATGATGAGCGTTTTGCTGGCATCATAGGACTCCACATGAAAGGCAAGCTGGTGCTGACGCTTGAGCACGTAATGGCCATCGACTGCGGTGTTGGCCCCGTTGCGCTCCTGGTACATAAGGGGCTTCTTCAGGCGGAGAGCGCCGCTTGCGGTGTCCAGAACAGCATCACCCTGGTCGTCGATGGATAAGTTCTGGGCTCCGTCAAAGGCCAACGTGATGGCTGAAGGATCAGCGCCGGGCGCAACAACAAAATCGTACTCCAGTTGACTCCGGTTACCATAATACACGAGGTCAATACTGGGGTAGATGCTCCGGTACATAACCCTGGCAAACGTGGGGATATGAGTCCGCCACTTGTCCGGATTATTGCCGATGAAGTAATGGCTCTTCCCTGGCAGTTCGTCCAAGCCCTCTACGGCGGGCTCAGTCTGAGCGCCGATCAGTCGCATGCGCAGCGTGGTCGCTCTCGCAAGTGCTGAGGGCTGAGGGCTTAGGGCTGAGGGCTTAGGATTGGACTTCGCCCCCGCCCCCTCACGCCTGACAGCTAACGCCTCACGGCTTCTGAGCACCAGCACTGATTCGCGCGGGGTCAGGAACAGCGTGTAGCCTGGTCCTCGGGAGAGGAACCTGACCCGTTGATCAGTTTGCCCCCGATTGGCTTCAAAACTCAGCGGGAGGCTGGCGTAGACCTGACGCACGTGCGTCTCCTCAGCGGCACCGGCCTTCGTCGCCATGCTCGTGGCGCCGTGTGAAAGTCTCTGGTCCGGAAGCTGAGCGCTCGACAATGCCCCGAGAGCCACGGCTCCCAACAGGAGGCCCGATGTCAGTCCCGATCTGTGTTTCTTCATACTCCCTCCGATGTTTCGCCAGGTCATGAACTGAGTCAAGGAAACTGTCTTCTCAACAGCACCGCCCGGTCGGGAACTTGACACCGTCTTGAACGGCAGGCTTGAGCCCCCCCATTGCGCCCTCCGCTGCTAGCACTTCGCTGCTCGTATATGGGCGCCCCTGCACGACATACCCGTACCACTGACGGACGCTCTCCACCAGGACAATGACTGCGAGCAGGGCCACGAGGCCGACCAAGGCCGCGTCCAGATACAGGGCCACCGCGCTTCCCGATCCACCCTCCTGCAGGGCCTTGGCCGTGAACAGCGTAAACAGTTGATAGGAGCCCGTCAAGGTGATCGCGCCGACAAAGACCATCGGAGCCGCCGTCACCCACAGAAACCGCGCCTGGCCCATCTTGATCAAGACCGTCGTGCCGACGCACAGGGCCAGCGTGCCCAGCAACTGGTTCGCGGCCCCGAACATGGGCCAGATCGTGGAGATGCTGCCCGTCGCGATGAGGTAGCCCCAGGCGCCCACGACGAGGGCGCTGCCGAGCACCACCCCCGGCCACCAGTTGATCCGGCTGAGCGGGGCATACAGGTGCCCTCCCAGCTCCTGCACGAGATAGCGCGCAACCCGCGTGCCGGCGTCGATCGTCGTAAGGATGAACAGCGCTTCAAACAGCAGCGCAAACTGGTACCAGTACGCCATCAGCCCGGCCATGCCGGGCAGGCCGACGAAGATGGAAGCCATCCCGACCGCCAGCGAGACCGCGCCGCCGGGCCGCCCCGCGATCTCCACTTCGACCAGGCGCGAGAGCTCCTGGATCCTCTCCACCGGAAATCCGATTGCCGCCAGCGCGTCCGCGGACAAGAGTGTGTTGATCGCCAGGTAGTCCCCGGGCACCAGGACGGAGGCCGCGATCAACGCGATCACGCCCACGAAGCTCTCCATCAGCATGGCCCCATACCCGACGATCGCATGGGACTCCCGCTCGATCATCT
This sequence comes from Nitrospirota bacterium, assembly GCA_020027965.1. Lineage (GTDB taxonomy): Bacteria > Nitrospirota > Nitrospiria > Nitrospirales > Nitrospiraceae > JAHRHE01. Next base: position 2,388 of record JAHRHE010000022.1, read on the forward strand.
TCGGGGTCGTCCCGGAGGCGACGAGCGAATGAAATCCGGAGATCGCCCCGCAGGCGATCGTAATGAAGACAAACGGAAAGATCGTGCCGGGGATGATCGGCCCACCGCCATGGATAAACTGCGTGACCCGCGGCATCTCGATCGGGGGTGCCAGGGCGATCACACCGACGGCCAACAGGGCCACCACCCCGACCTTCATGAACGTCGACAGGTAATCCCGCGGCACCAGCAGCATCCACATCGGCAGGACGGACGCGACGAAGCCGTAGCCGGCCAGGAGCCAGACCAGCGTTTGCCGCTCGAACGAAAACCAGCCGGCCAGCTCGGACTGGGCCACCAGGCGGCCCGCGGCCACCGCCAGCAGCAGCAGCGTTAGCCCCAGGGCCGAAACCTCCCCCACCCGTCCGGGGCGAAACGTCTGGAGATAGAACCCCATCAGGAATGCGATCGGAATAGTCATGGCGATCGTGAACGTGCCCCATGCGTTCCGGTAGAGGGCATTCACGACCGCCAATCCCAAGCCCGCCAGGGCCACGACGACGATGAAGAGCACCGCCACGGCGGTCGCAACGCCGGTGACCATCCCGATCTCGTCCCGCGCGATCTCAGGCAGAGACCGGCCGTTGCGCCGCATCGAGGCCACCAGGATAACGAAGTCCTGAACTGCGCCGGCCAGGACCGCGCCCACGACCAGCCACAAGAATCCTGGGAGAAATCCAAACTGCGCCGCCAGCACAGGGCCCAGGAGCGGGCCCGCTCCCGCGATGGCGGCAAAGTGGTGCCCGAACAGCACGTACTTGTTGGCAGGATAGAAGTTGGTGCGGTCGTGTAATCGGTGCGCGGGCGTGACCCGCTGATCGCTCAGGTGTAACACCCTTCGAGCAAGAAAGCGCCCATAGAAACGGAGCGCGAGGACGTAGAAGCATCCCGCGGCGATCACCAGCCACAACCCGTTGACTTTCTCGCCGGGGCGGATGGCGCCCGTGACAAAGCCAAACGCCAGGGCGCAGAGACCCGCCACCAGCGCCCAGACGATCGTCATCGCTCGCATCCCGCGTCTCCCTCCTTTTTAGAGGGTGCATCCTAACAATCCCGCGCCACCTTGTAAACTAGAGGCGCTCGATCCCGGCCATGACGGGCATGGACAAGCTGACTGGCCGGGCATAGAATACTCCCCGCCCAGGATCCGGTCATGTGAGTCCCGTCTTTATGACGGATGGGAGCACGCGATGAGCCGAGCCGAGAAAAGACGCCACACCCCCTCTCCCCTTCAGCCGTTACTGAACGAGGCCATGGCGCATCACCAGGCAGGGCGCCTCCAAGAAGCCGAACAGCTCTATCAGCAGATCCTCAGGGTGGACCCTGATCATGATGAGGCGCTGCATTACCTCGGACTCCTCGCCTATCGGGTTGGAAAGCACGACCAGGCCATCGAGCTCATTGGACAGGCCATTCAGCAAAACCCACGCAATCCCCTCTACCATTTCAATCTGGGAGTGGTCCGTCACAAGCAGGGCCGCCTCGATGACGCGATAGCCGCGTATGAACGAGCCGTGAGCCTCAACCCGCAACATGCGGAGGCACAGAATAACCTCGCGAATGCCTATCGGGACCAGGGTAAGCTGGACCAGGCCGTGGCCTCGTACAGAACTTCCCTGCGCATCAAACCGGAGTACGCGGAGGCCCACAATAATCTCGGCGTGGCCCTCAAGGAACAGGGCCGTTTAGACGACGCCCTGACCTCATACGAACAAGCGCTGAATCTCAACCCAAATCATGCCGAAGCGCACTGCAATCGGGGCATCGTGCTCAAGGAGCAGCGCAAACTCGACGACGCCATCGCCTCGTTCCAGCAGGCGCTCAGGATCAAACCGGACTATGCCAAGGCGCATCACAACCTGGGGTTGGCCCTCCTGTGGCAGCGGCGTCCCGACCAGGCTGTCGTGTCGTTAAGACAGTCTGCCGATCTCCAGCACAATCATGGCCGCCCGATTCATGAGACATCCGTCCCTAGATCCCGGCTCAAGCACGATGCCGAGCAGATTCAGTATCTCCTCGACCGTCATCGGATTCCCCGCAGTCATGCGTCGTACCTCGTGGCGCTCACGCAGCTCAGGGAACGCGCCGCTCGGGCGGCTCACACCTCGACCCGCCTCATGATCGGCAAGTCTGAGCTGGCAGGGATCGCCCCCTCCTTCAATCGCATCCTCCACTATGCCGAGTGCCCGACCCTGTCACCGGGTGCGTTGAACCCGGACCTGGACGTGGACTCCATTGAAACCCGATACCACGCCACGAAGCCGGAAATCATGTACGTGGATGATCTGCTCCGCGACGAGGCGCTCAGCTCCCTCCGCCAGTTCTGTCTGGAATCGACGATCTGGAAGAAAGATTACGAGAACGGCTACATCGGGGCCTTCTTGGGCGAGGGATTCTCCTGCCCGCTCTTGCTACAGATTTCAGAGGAATTGCGGGTGAGGTTTCCCGGCATCTTCAAGGATTCCCTGCTGAACCAGGCTTGGGCCTTCAAATATGACAGCGAGTTGAAAGGCCTCAACATCCATGCCGATGCGGCCGCGGTGAATGTGAACTTCTGGATCACCCCCGATGAGGCGAATCTGGACCCGGCCAGGGGAGGTCTCGTGGTCTGGGATAAGGAAGCACCGCGGGACTGGAATTTCAAGGAATACAATAATGAGAAGAACGAGCCCAAGATTCGAGCGTTCTTACAGAGCGCCGGCGCCAACGCGGTGACGATCCCATATCGACAGAACCGCGCCGTGATCTTCAATTCCGATTTGTTTCATCAAACCGATCAGTTCACCTTCAAAGATGAGTATGAGAGCCGCCGCATCAACGTCACCTTGCTGTACGGCAACCGCCTGACCGCGTGAGGACGCTGCCCCACCGGATGCGGACCTACACACTCCCTAGCCTTTCTTGACCTCTCCCATCTGCACGGTTCCCGCCTTTCCCCCCAAGGCTGCCAGGCACACCAGCCCGACCCCGATCCAGACCAGCTCGCGGAGGCGGCGCAGCAGCGCGAAGGTGAGGCCGGTCACGTCGCTGTAGCCGAAGGCCACGAGCAGCAGCAGGTTGCCGGCCTCCTGGGCGCCCACACTCCCCGGGATGAAGAACGTGCCGCCCTTGATAAACACCGACAGCGCTCCGATGGAGATGGCCGTCAAAAAATCGGCCGGTCCCCCGAGATAATAGAGCATCGCGTACACTTCGAGCGCTTCGGCCAACCAGCCCAGGAAGCAGAAACCGATGGAGAGCAGAAACCCACGGCGATCGCGGGTGTAGAAATTCACGATCGTCCGATCCAGATCCCGCAGTCGGTCTTCCCGATGCTCAAGATACGCGATCCGGATCTTGAACCGCCGGAGCAGTTCCAGCAACCCCGTAAATAAGCCGCGGTGCTGCACCGCGACGAAGGCCGCCGTAAAGGCCAGGAGCAACGCGACGCCGACGCCCGCGGCGAGCACCGGACCGTCCGAGGACCCGCCCGAAGCACCGGATCCCCCCAGGCTCCGGAACGCGAGGCCGATGCCGAGTACGATAAACGCGATCTGGGCGATGGTCATGGTGGTCTTGGCGGTCACCACCGAGGCGAGCCCCTCGACCAGCGGCACACCTGACCGTTGGAGCAGGTAGGCCTTGAGAGGCTCCCCGCCGACGTAGGCGGCAGGCGTGGTCATGTTCACGACCTCTCCCGCGGTGCGCACGGCGCAGAGTCGCCAGAAGGCGACGGCGGCGGCATACCGGCCGAGCGTCAAGCGCCACCCGAACGTTTCCAAGGCATACATCAGGACCGAGGGCAGGAGGATGATCAGCAGCGCGAGGGGACCGAGACCGGCGGCGGCCTCGAGAATCCGATTTGGGCCGATGTGCCACACGAGGCCGACGAGGGTGAGGAGGCCGATGAGGAGGAGGGCGAGGTTCAGCCTACGCACGTGCGGTCATCGCAGGGCGGCTCACCCATGCCGTGATGATCCAGAAGACATTGATGCCGATCGCCACGAGCCAGAGAAACCAGGGCAGCCCGTCGAGCAGGGCGAACAGCAGCACCACCACGGAAAAGTCCCGGCTCGCCACGTTCTTCAAGAGGAATTCCGTGCGGGCGGCCTGGATTGGATCGGCCCATGCCTGTCGGTCACGACGTGCTTTGGCGCGGCTCACCATCCAGAATGAGAAGCCATTCCCCAGGACCGCTGCTCCTCCCAGCGCCAACGGAAGCCACGACCCGCTCCCGGACCCTGTGTGAAGGAACAGGCCCCAGGCGATCCCCGCGAAGATAGCCATATGGACGACGTTGTCCGCCGCAATGTCGAGCTGCGCGCCGAACGGAGATTGCCGGTTGGTCAGCCGGGCCACTTCCCCGTCACAACAGTCCACGATGGCCGACAACTGAAAGAGCAGGCCGCCGACGATGCCCGCCACGTAGGTGCCGAGCGCAAACGATCCCGCAGCCGCCAGGCCGATCAGGAGAGACAGGATCGTGATCGTGTTCGGAGACAGACCGAGATGGAGAAAGAGGCGGGTCAAGGGGCCGGAGATCTTGCGATTGAAATGCCGGTCCACGAACCCGTCAAGGTCTGCTGTCGCCTGACCGTGCGCCTCCGCCACTGGCTGTGCCGCGCGATCCATCCTTCGGATGCCTCACTCAAGCTTCGGCAGAATCTCTCGCTCGGCGCGATCGACATCCTCCGGGAAGTCGATCTCGATCCAGGGGAGCCCGCCGATCTTTTCGTACCCGACCCGTACGCGGGTGAAGAAGTCGAGGAGTGCGTCCTCGTATTCCATTTCCCACTGCCCCAGGTCCACGTGGGCCTTCAGCGACTCGATCAGGTGCGCGGTGTCGGCCCGCCGGACCTTCAGAAACCCGACCCCCTCGCCAACGAGATCGTAGTCAGCGGGCATCCGCTTCGTCAGCGCGACCACGCGCCCGCCACGCACGATAGCCATACACTCCTCGGTGCGCTGGGTGACGGTTTCGTCCAATAACAAGGCGGTCGGTGATGCCGACTGAACCAGGCGCTGGAGGATCTGTCGGTGAAAGAGGACATCCGCGTCCATGATGAGCACATCATCGTCGAGCTCCGTTCGCGCCAACCAAAGCGACGACACACTGCCGCGGTGATACTGCTCGTTCACGAGGTACCGGACCTCGAGACCGCCGTAGCCGCTTTCGAGCGCGGCGCGGATCATCTCCTGCTTGTGACCGACGACGATGACGGCCTGTTTGATTCCTACGACGGCCAGCGCGTCACAATAGCGAAGCAGGAGGCTGCGGCCGCCGAGCTCGATCAGACATTTGGGCCGGTGCTGCGTGACGGGCCACAGCCGCTTTCCGACGCCGGCCGCGAGAATGATCGCCTTCATGAACGGACAGTCGCCGTCTCCAGCACCTGCTGGAAGGCCGATAGAAACCCCTCCAGATCCTGCGTGGACAAGGCGCCCATGTTGGCGACCCGAAAGATCTTGGAGGCAAGCTGTCCCTGCCCGGCATAGATGACGTAGCCCCGTTGCTTCAGGCCGTCGTGCAGAGTCTGATAGGACAGTCCGGAAGGCACATAATAGGACGTGATGGTGTTGGACTGGCGCTCCGGCGGAAGGACCGGCTTCAGACTCATGGCGCTCATGCGCTGCCGGATCAATGTTGCGGCCTTCCTGTACCGCTGAATGCGATTGGCAACCCCTTCCTCCAGCAGCTCGTCGAGGGCTTCATTGAACGCGTAGTAGACCTGCACGGCCGGCGTGAACGGAATGCTCGGACTCTGCTCCAGGTCGAAGTAATGGGGCAGATGCAGGTACCAGGACCGTTTCGGATAACTCTTCATGCGCTCCATGAAACCCTTGCGCACCAGCACGAAGGCGGCCCCGGGAAACCCCTGGATACATTTCCCAGCCGTGCCGGCCACCATATAGATGTGAGCGCCGGCGATGTCCAGCGCATCCCCCGCCAGCCCGCTCACGGAGTCCACGACGAAGACTCGGTTCTGGCTGTCCACGACTTCCGCGATCTCTTTGACCGGATTCAGGAGGCCGGTCGTCGTTTCATGATGCACCATGGCTACGGTGTAGACTTCCGGATGCTGCCGCAGCGCCAGCCGCACCTTCTCCGGGTCGGGTGGCGTCCCCCAGTCCAGCTTCAACTCCGGCACCGCCAGCCGGTGGACCCCGACCATCGCAGAGAGGCGATCACCATAGACTCCATTGTTGATCACGAAGACCCGCTTGCCGGTCGGCAAGGAGGAGAGCACCGCGGCCTCCACGGCGGCGGTCCCGGACCCCGTGAGGACGATCGCTGCGTACTCCGACTCGGACCCCGGCACGAAGGCCGTCAGCAGTTTCGTCCGGATCTGTTGGAGCAGGTCGGCGAATTCGGGTTCCCGATGACAGAGGTCCGGCCGCAGCAGCGCCTTCCGCACGCGCTCCGACACATTGACCGGCCCTGGATTCAATAAGATCATCGCGCAAAATCTCGTGACGCGTGACGCGACTTCGGCGAGCTCCCCTCGACCCGCTCGGGGCCTGAGCCCGTCGAAGGCAGTCGAGCCGTAACGCGTGACGAGAGATCAAGCTTTCCAGGCTCCTGACGACCCGTCACCTGTCACCTGTCACGCGTCACCCGTCACGGTGACTCAATTGCCTTCTTAAATCGCTGCGTAACTTCGGGCGGCTCCAGCAGCACCCGGTCTACGTCCTCGGCCTGTTCAGTCACCTTCACCAGCAGGAAGCTGGGACCGTCCTTGGCCAGCATGTCCTTGAACTCGTAGACCAGGTCCTCGCGCTCCCGCACCTGCTCGACGTTCACATAGCCCGCGGCCTTGGCCACCTGTTCCAATCGCACGATGCGGGACAACGTCGGTTGATTGCCCGTACTACCGTACACCTCGTTGTCGAAGACGACGTGAACGAAGTTCGGGGGCTTCAACGCCCCGACCGTGGCCAGCGTGCCCATCCCCATGAGGACATTGCCATCGCCGTCGAAGACTACCACCTTCTTGTTGGGTTTGGACAATGCCACCCCCAAGGCGATCGCGGGCGCCACACCCATGGACCCGATCATGTAAAAGTGCGTCGGCCGGTCGGCCAGCTTGAAGGCCTCTCGGGACGGGAAACCGTTGCAGATGATGACCGGCTGGTCGGTCAGCACCGCCAAGATGGCTTCCATGGCCCTCGCGCGACTTTGAATGGTTCCCTCTTCAGGTCTCACGCTCCCCCTCTCAACGTATCTCGCATCTCGTATCTCGTGAAGAATCCGACGAGATACGCTTCACGAATGACGAGATACGAATTACGCGTCACCCATCACGGCGTTCAAGGTTGCAGCCCCTTCACAACGCCCTTCTTCAGCAGCAGGGCGACCGGGATACGTTGTTTCATAAAGGTCTCGGCCGTCCACTTGAGATCCTCGACGGCGGTCGGCTCCGAGAACGTGCGGTGCGGGATCCTGACCGTATCGAGGAGCTGCGTCATGGTCTGGCCCATCACCAAGTGCTCGGGCGCGTCCTTACCCTGAAATCCCCGCCAGGAGATGATCAAGAGGCAGGGCTGCTGGTAGATCAGGTTCAGCGAGACGAGCGTATTGAGCGAGGTCCCCAACCCCGAGTTCTGCATCAGCACCGCCGGGATCTTGCCGGCCATGTAGGCGCCGGCCGCCATGGCCACCGCCTCATCCTCTCGCACCGCCGGCGTGTAGAGCCGCCGCTCCATCAGCGTCGCGATGATGCCCCCCAGGATCGAATCCGGCACCCCGGTGAAAAAGTTGAAGCCGATGTCCTGCAGCGCCTGAACAAAATCGTCGCTCTCGATCATCGTCCGTGCATCCCAATCAGTCTGTCGATGGAGACCACAGCGCAGGCCCCCGAAGCGATGAGGATTATAGCGAAGCGGGCAGCGGTTCTCAAGGTAGCGTGGGTTGCCCCGGGCATATGATCGTGCTACTGTACGGCCCTGCGTTGGTGAGATGCGTATGAAGCGTTCCGTGATCGTCCCGTCCTCTCCGTGTGACGCCGGCTCCGGTCTCACGCCCGTACTGACGATACTGGCGTGGACCGCATTGGTTCTCGTCGGCGTCCTTCCTGCGGGCGCCGTCCCCATCGTAAATGATCCGAACGGTTTTCACGGTATCACCTGGGGAGCCTCCCTCGCCGAGCTGCCGCAGTTGACCCTGGCTGAACCGGGGGAACGCGTCACGGGATACGAATTCAAAGACGGCCCCCCGATGCTGGGCGAGGCCAAGGTGGAATCCCTGCGACTCTCGTCTGTGGGGGGGCAGTTCGCGCGGGTCACCATCCGGTATCGGGGACAGGCGACTCACGAGGTCATCCTGAGCTATCTCCAGTCTGAATACGGTCCGCTGGATCGCACGCCCGGTTCGATGGCGCGAGGGTTGAACCAACAGTTCACCTGGCGTGGGTCCGACACTGAAATCAACCTGACCTACGAAGCGAGGGGCGAGCGCGGGTTTGTGTTTTTCGAAAGCCGGGTGCTGGCCCCCCGCCTTCAAGACGTCCTCACCGATATTGGGGTCGGCTACTGAGCCATGGTGACGAGACGCGTCACGCTGATCACCTTGACCGCCATCCTGACTGCCGCGCGCGCCGTGGACTCACTCCGCTGTCCGCGTCCCCGGCGAGCCGGGGTGGCCGGGAGGACTTGCGCCTCCGTCCTGGCGTTGCTCTGCTCCTCAGACCTGCTCTGGTCGCCGCTCACGTTTGCCGTGAGCATGGTGAACGACCCGAACGGCTTTCAGGCCATCCCCTGGGGGGCACCGCTTCCCGAATCCTCAGACTGGGTCCTGGCGGGCTCCGGCGACCGGATCAGAGAGTTCGAGCGGAAGCAGGGCCCGCCGCGCCTGGGTGACGCCACGGTCGAGTCGCTTCGTTACGTCACGATCGATGGAAAGTTCGCCCGGGTCGCGGTCCGCTATCAGGGCAGGGCCGCCCATCTACAGATCATGAGCTACCTGGAAGCGCAGTTCGGGCCGATCGATCGCACTCCGGGACAGGTGGCAGGAGGATTCCTCCAGCAGTTCAACTGGCGAGGCGACGAGACCGAGATCAACCTGACCTATGAGGTGAAGAAAGAACGCGGGCTCGTGTTCATCGAAAGCCGTGCGCTCTCCCAGGTGTTCAACGAAAACATCGGCGGTCAGTGACGGGTCCCTCTCAGACGCGGGCCGCCCGTGAGCGAACTTTTTTGCAAACTTTTTGATTGACACCCGACCGGCCGCTTTCTTAATCTAAACGCCCCATGCATAACGCCACCAAGCTCAGAGAACTCCTTCGCTGCCCGGGACTCGTCAAAGCGGTCGGCGCCCACGACGCCTTGAGCGCCAAGTTGATCCAGCAGGCCGGCTTCGACGCCGTGTGGGCGAGCGGGTTCGGCATCTCCGCTGCGCTCAAGTGCATTCCGGACGCCAGCTTCATCACGCTGACCGAGCAACTCGACGTCGAGCGGAATATGGCCGAAGCCGTGAGCATCCCGATCATCGCCGACTGCGATACGGGATACGGGAACGCCCTGAATGTCATGCGCACGGTGACCGACCACGAGCGCGCCGGCATCGCGGCGATCTGCATCGAAGACAACGTCTTCCCGAAGCGCTGCAGCTTCTACGCGGGCGTCCGGCGCGAGCTGATTGCGATCGAAGAACATTGCGGGAAGATCAAGGCCGCGAAAGCGGCGCAGACCGTGCCTGACTTTTTGGTCATCGCGAGGACCGAAGCGCTCATCGCCGGGTGGGGACAGGACGAGGCGCTCAAGCGGGCCGAGGCCTACGCCGAGGCGGGCGCGGATGCCGTCCTGATCCATTCCAAGTCTCCCACGTTCGACGAGCTCCGCACTGTCGCCGCTAAGTGGTCCGGGCGAGTCCCGCTCGTGGTGGTCCCCACGATTTTCGACGGTGTCACCGCCACCGAGCTTGAGGAAGCCGGCTTCAAGATCGTAATCTACGCCAACCAGGCCATCCGGGCTTCGATCCGCGCCATGCGCGACGCGCTCCAGGTCATCAAGCAGGACACCCGCCCCGGCGCGGTCAACGACCGCATCGTGAAGCTCAAGGAAGTGTACGACCTGGTGGGCGTCCCGCAGATGGAGGAGGACGAGCGCCGGTTCTTGCCGGTCGGGGGCGAGCAGGTCACCGCGATCATCGCCGCCGCCGGATTTGAAAAGCAGCTCCTCCCCCTCATCGAGGACAAACCGAAGTGCCTCCTGGACATCAAGGGCAAGACGATCCTGGAACGGCAGGTCGCGGCGCTGAACGAGTGCGACATCAAGGACATCGCGCTCGTGCGCGGCTACCGGAAAGAAGCCATCACGCTGCCCAACATCCGCTACTACGACAATGACCGGTACGAAGAGACGGGGGAGCTGTTCTCGCTGTTCTGCGCCGAGCCTGAGCTGAAAGGCCGCTGTCTGATTCTCTACGGGGATATCATCTTCGACGTCGCGATCCTGGAGAAGCTCCTCAAGAGTCCCGCCGACATCAGCCTGGTGGTGGATCTCGCCTGGTATGACCTGCACCGGCACGGCGCGCTGACACCGCCGGTCAATCCTGATCTCGTGACGCTGCAAACCCCGCCCGGCAAGACGTACTTGTCTCGCTACGTGATCCCGGACGACGAGCATCGTGTGCTCAAGATCGGGCAGCATCTGCCTCACGACCAGGCCCATGGGGAGTTCATCGGGTTAGCCATGTTCTCCGAGAAGGGCATGGAGGCGTTCACCGCAGCCTACCGGAAGGCGAGCCAGGCCTATCAGTCGAAGGGCTTCCATGAGGCCGGCAGCTTCCTCAAAGCCTCGTTCACCGACCTGATCCAGGAGATGATCGATTCCGGCCACGACGTGGCCAGTGTGCCGATCTTCAAAGGCTGGATGGAAGTGGATTCGTTCGAAGAGTACCAGAAAGCCTGGGCCAAGCTCCGGCAGTAATCACGCGCGTCCTTCCTTCAGTCGCTTGTTCAGACAGAATTTCCCCTACCCCGCTTGTCACGCTCAGGCCATGCAGCGGCTCTTGCTCAGCCTTCACTGGCGACCGTTGGAGCTGCCGCTCCCCCCAACACGGTCCCCGCAGGTTCTCACTCCGCCAGAAAGCGAGAAGGTCCCCTTGAGCCGTTGCTGAACGGCCAAGGCTTGTGCAGGGCAATGCCTTGTGCTAGTATCTCAAGGTGAGTGACCACTTACTAACTAGGGCTATGACAAAGAAACCAAACGGCAATCGAGCCTCGGCGCGCGAACGGCAGGCCAGTATCATCGCGACGGCGGCGGCGCTGTTTGCCGCCAAAGGGTTCAGCGGCACGACGACGAAGGAGATCGCGAAGACCGCCGGGGTCAGCGAGGCGCTGGTCTTCAAGCACTTCCCGACGAAGCGCGCGTTGTATGCGGCGATTCTGGCTGAGAAGGCCCAGTTCTCCGAATTGCTCGAAGCCGTCGAAGAAGCCGCCGGGAAGAAAGACGACGACCGGGTGTTCACCTTGCTCGCCGGCTATCGCATCCGCAGAGGCGCCGACCCGACCCTGCTCCGCCTGCTCCTCTTCAGCGCGCTGGAGCGGCACGAGCTGTCGGAGATGTTCTTTCGGAAGCACTACCGCGTGTTTTATGACTTTTTGGCGGGCTACATTCGCACGCGAATTGACGACGGTGGATTCCGTTCGATCGATCCCTTACTTGCCGCCCGTGCCTTTTTCGGCATCATCGTGCATCATCGTCTGATTCACGACATCTTTGGCATGCCGATGCATCGCTCCTACGAAGACACCGTGGCGACCTATATCGATGTCTTCCTCGACGGCTTACGGGCAGGCACTGGGGTCGCTCGCAGCGCGAGAGGACAGTCTGAATGAATCGCGTCGTTCACTATCCGAATCCGATCGTCACCCTGGGGGCGATCATTTTCCTGGCCGTGCTCGGCCTGGTGGTCTTCCGCTTGACCAGCATCGGGGCGAAGAGCGATGTGCGCAAGGGACGCGTCATTACAGTCGAGACGGTCGCGCCGGTTCGCCAGGACCTGGACATGCGGCTGACCTATACCGCCGACATCCTTCCCTATCAGCAGGTGAATCTGTTCTCGAGGGTGGACGGCTACATCGCCAAGATGTACGTGGACAAGGGCGATTTCGTGAGGACCAATCAGTTGCTGGTCGAGATCGATCACACGGATTATGTGCATGCGGTCAACCAGGCTCGGGCGAATTTGGCTGCCGCGCGCGCCAATGTCACGCGCCAAGAGGCCACCATCCGCAACACCAGACTGACCCTGGATCGCATGCAAGCACTCATCAAGGATCAGTTCGTCTCCCAGCAGGACGTGGACACGGCCCAGGTGAATCACGAGGTGGCGGTGGCCCAACTGGAATCACTCCAGGCGACGGTCCAGCAGATGGAGGTGGCACTTCAGCAGGCCGAGACGAATCTGAGCTATTCCTACATCCGCGCGCCCTTTACGGGTTACATCGCGGAACGGAACCTGGATCAAGGCGCCTACGTGACGGGCTCCACGGCCAGTACCTCGACGATGTCGCGGGGCATCCTGACCCTGCACGACATCGAGACGGTGCGGACGCTGATTGAGGTGGTCGAGAAGGACATCCCGCTCGTCAAAATCGGCCAGAAGGCCGAGGTGCGGGCGGAGGCCTACCCGGACCGGATGTTCGCCGGCCAGGTCACGCGGATCGTGCAGGCCTTGAATCGGGAGACGCGCACCATGACGGTGGAAGTGGACTTGCCGAACCGTACCCACGTCCTCAAGGGCGGCATGTTCGCCCGAGTCGAGGTGATGGTGGGGATGCGCCAGAATGCGATCCAGATTCCCATTGATGCGGTGACCCGTCTCGATACGTACCAGTACGTGTATGTCGTCCGCGGCGGTATGGCCTATCAGGTCCCGGTCGAGACCGGCAGACGGGTGGAAAACCTCATTGAGATTACCAAGGGACTCACGGGAACCGAGCAGGTCATCGTGTCCGGGAAGGACCTGGTCCAGGACGGCACGCCCGTGGAGGCCCACCCAACCAAAACCGTGAAGGGTGAAGGGTGACGCGTGACGAGTAAGACGGGGACCAGGCCATGATCCTTTTTCTCACCTTGTCACGCGTCACCGGGACCCATTGCTCAGAGGAATGCAATGGGTGCCCCGCGTCACTGTACCTATGTGGCTGACCTTACTCGCGCTTCGAAACCGGATCGGCATCCTGATGCTGTCGCTGGCGATGGTCGTGCTGGGTGTCACCTCGCTGGATCGCCTTCCGGTTGATCTGTTCCCGAACATCAATGTCCCGGTCGTGTTCGTCGGGGTCATTTACAAGGGTGCGCCGCCCGTCGACATTGAGAAGAGCGTGGTCTATCCGATCGAGAAGGCCGTCAGCTCGGCTTCCAATGTCGAGCATGTCGAATCCTTCTCCAAGCAAGGCATCGGAGCGGTCCAGATCTGGTTCAACTGGGGCGCCGACACCAACGTGGGCCAGATGGAGGTGATGCAGCGCATCACCCAGATCCTGAATAGTCTCCCGCCCGGGATCCTCCAGCCCTTCGTCGTCAAGTTCGACGTCTCGAACATCCCCGTCGCCTTTGTCACGCTTTCATCAGGGAACCTGGACGAGCGCGCCCTGTATGATTTGGCCTTTAACACCATCGCGCCGCAGATTGAGCAGATTGCCAACGTCGCCGCCGCCACTGTCGAGGGCGGCAAGGTCCGCCAGATCAACATCAACCTGGACCCGTCCCGGCTGCACGCGCGAGGGCTCTCGATCCTGGACGTGGTACGGGCCGTCAAGGCTTCGAACCTCATTCTGCCCTCGGGCGACCTCAAGGCGGGCAATCTGGATTACAACGTCTTCACGAACAACCAATTCAAGTCCATCGAGCCGATCAATGACGTGATCGTCAAGCTCAACGTCCAAGGGAATCCGGTTCGGGTGCGGGACCTGGGCACGGTGACCGACTCGTCGGACATCCAGACCAACGTCGTCCGTGTGGACGGCCAGCGCTCGGTCTACCTCCGGGTGAACAAGCAACCGATCGCCAACACGGTTGAAGTGGTCGACGCCCTCCGCAAGGCGCTGCCCAAGATGGTCGGCATCCCGCCCGGCGTCACATTGGGCATCTCCTTCGACCAGTCCGTCTACATCCGGTTGGCCATCAAGAACCTGGAAGAGCAGGCCCTCCACGGGTCCATTTTGGCCGCGGCCATCATCCTGGTGTTTCTCCGGAACCTGACCAGCACGCTCATCATCTCGGTGGCGATTCCGCTCTCCATCCTGGTCACATTCATTGTCCTTTATTTTACCGGGCAGACCCTCAACATCTTCACCCTCGGAGGGTTGGCGCTCGGAGTCGGCCGCCTGGTGGACGATTCCATCGTGGAGCTGGAGAACATTCAGCGCCACCTGAACACCGGCCAACCCCGCTGGGAGGCGATCCTTGAGGCAGCCCGTGAGGTGGCCATGCCGATCTTCGCCTCGACCGTGACGACCGTGGTGGTGTTCCTCCCCATCTTTTTCATCATCGGCATCGCCAAGCTCCTGCTCATCCCGCTCACGTTCACGATCGCGATCGCATTGTTCACCTCGTTCTTCATCTCACGCACGGTGACACCTGCGTTGTGCTTCAAGTACGTCAAGCCGGAAGCGGAGGCGCATCGCGCCATGCCGGACTGGTGGGTGCGGTTCATGGACCGAAGCCGGCGGTGGCACGAAGCGATCGACGAGCACTACCAGCAGATACTGTCCTGGGCACTCAAGCACCGACGGGTTTTCATCGGCGGAATCGTGCTGTTTTTTGCGGGATCGTTGGCCCTGGCGCCTTTCATCGGCGTCGAGTTCATTCCCGTCACGGACGAGAGCCAGTTCCGGATCAACGTGCGCGCGCCGGTCGGGCAGCGGGTTGAAAAGACGGAGCAGCAGGTCATGGAAATCGAACGCGTGCTTCGCGAGACGATCCGGCCCGAGGAAGTCGAGAAGATCGTCTCGACCACCGGCGTGCTGGCCCAGGGTCGGTCCTCGCTGTTCAACCCCAACACGGGCCCCCACACCTCCGTCGTTCAGGTGTACCTCGTGCCGCCGGACCAGCGCGGACGCAGCCAGGTCCAGATCATGAATGAGGTACGGCCCAAGGTGTTGAAGCTCTTTCCCGGCGTCGCCATGTTCTTTGACCCGGGTGGGATCGTCAAGCGGGTCACCAGCTTCGGTTCACAGAAAGCCGTGGACGTGGAAATCTATGGGTACGAGTTCGAGAAGGCCCGCACGGTCATCCGCCAGGTGGAAGGGATGATGCACGACGTGAAGGGGCTGGCCGACATCGAGGTGAGCCGCGAGGAGAACTATCCCGAACTGAATATTACGGTGGACCGCGAGAAGGCCGCGCTGCTCGGCATCAGCGAGACCGATGTGGCCAACGCCGTCCTGTTCTCGCTGAACGGGAATGGACAGACCGATCCTATCATCTACACGGATCCAGAGTCCGGGAATGAGTACTACATCAGCGCCTGGCTGGACGAGCAGCACCGGAAGGACCTGACCGATTTGGAGCTCATCCTGTTGACCAGCCGAAGGGGGGAGCCGGTCCTGCTCAAGAACGTGGCCTCGATCGGTTTCAACTCGGGTCCGGTCAGGATCGAGCGCAAGTACTTCCAGCGGGTGATCCACATCACGGCCAATCCGGTCAACCGGGACCTGGGCTCGATCGCAGACGAGCTGGAAAGGCGCATTGCGGAGATGCATCTCCCCCCCGCGTTCAGCGTCCGGTTGGCCGGACAGATCCAGCAGCAGCGCGAGACGTTTGCAGGGTTGATCTTCGCGAGCGTGCTCGCGCTGATCCTCGTCTACATGGTCATGGCGGCCCAGTTCAAATCCCTCGTCGACCCCTTCATCATCATGTTCTCCATCCCGATGGGATTGCCAGGGGTGATCCTGATCCTGCTCATCACGGACACGACCCTGTCGACGACCTCCTTCATGGGCATCATCATGATGCTCGGGATCGTGGTCTCCAACGGCGTGCTCCTGGTGGACTATACCAACGTGCTGCGGCGCCGCGGGCGCCCCCTGCGCGAGGCGGTCGTGCTGGCCGCCCGGACCCGCTTGCGGCCGATCCTCATGACCTCGCTGGCGACGGTGTTCGGCCTGCTCCCGATGGCATTGGGCCTCGGGACCGGCGGCGAGACGAATGCCCCCTTGGCCCGGGCCGTCATCGGGGGGCTGAGCGTCTCGACCGTCCTCACGCTGTTTCTCGTCCCGACCCTCTACCTGATCCTCGAGGAACGGTTTCCGAGGAAAGAGGATCCGGCCCTGGTCGCAGAGGGGGGTGACGGGAAGTCGCGGCTGCCTGCAGGGGTCGGGCGTCCGGTGGAAGTCTAGCGCTGGGGAAGAAGGAGCTACTGCACCGAGGGGAACAGCGATTTCAACTGCATGGCCAGCCCGAGGTCTCCAGTGATGCGCAGGCGGCCCGACATGAACACCGATTGGCCATCAAGCTGACCGCTCAGGACGCGCAGACAGTCCTCTCCCGACATGGAGAACGTGACATGAGGGTCGGGGTGCGTCCCTTCCCGGGTGGAACAGGCGCCGTTCAGGACCACCAGGTGGTACTGGCCTCCCTCCTGGCCGCTCAGATCGAATTGGTAGACCGCTTCCAGGCCCTCTGCGGCCTCGGCATCGAACTTGGTCGGCAGGATCCGGAAAAATTCCTTCACCGAGGTCGGCTTCATGGCGAGGCAGTGTAGCCAATCACGCACGCAGTTGCAACGAGTTTCCCCTGTCCCCTCGCCTGCTGAGGATGATTGACAACCTTGAAACGCCTCGGACAGAATGACTTCCGATGTCACAGACCCCGAGCGACCAGCCGAATCAGACCGCCGCAGCCCTGACTGAGGTGCCGGATCGCCTCTGTACCTGGTGCAAGGTGCCGATGCTGAAGCGCCTGGTCGGGGGCGGCCAGTTCATCCACTACACCTGCCCCAAGTGCATCTTCCAGCACACGTCGAAGAGAGAGCCACAGAAGAAGTAGGGTCGTGCTGCCTGATCTCGAAATCGGGTAGGACTTTTCGGCCGTGCAGCGTCCAGCGGGAGGCGTACGAGAACGACAAGCGTCAGGAAAGATGGGCGAGCACAAAATTCAGCGCTCGAGCTCACTTAGCAACAGGCGAATGGCTGTGATCTTGGCCCGGGTGATCGGCATGTTCGGTGCCAATCTGAGGTAGGTACGGAAGGCATGGGCCGCCTCTGTGGTGCGTCCCGACGTCTTCAGGGTATGGCCGAGATTGGCGTGCGCCTCGGCGAAATCAGGCTCCAGGCGGATGGCGGTGCGATGTGCCGCAACGGCGCTCTCCAGGTCGCCTTTGAGCTTGAGCGCGTTCCCCAGATTGGTGTGGGCTTCAGCAGCGTCCGGCCTGATCCGGATCGCCATGCGATAGCTGGCGATCGCCCCATCCACGTCGCCTTTCTCGTATAACGCCACTCCAAGGTTGGTATGGACCAGGTACAAGTTCAGATCGAGATCCAGCGCGTGGCGATACTCGGCGATGGCCGCATCCAGGCTCCCCTTCGCCGCCAGCACGTTTCCAAGGTTCATGAAGATCTCCGCGCGTGTCGGCGCCAGGCTCAGCGCCTTTCGATGGGCCATGAGGGCGCCGTCATACTCGCCGCGGCCCTCAAGGGCGACGCCCAAGCTCGTATAGGCCCTCGCGTCGTCCGGTCTCAGGCGAATCGCTTCGCGGAATGCCAGCGCGGCGTCGTCGAAGCTCCCTTCCTCGTAAAGGACCTGGCCCATCCTCAGGTGCGCCTCGGGGGAGGTCCGGTCGAGTGCCAGCGCCTGTTCAGTGAGCCCCCGGGCAACCGCACGACCACGGACAGAGGAACTCCCGGCAGCCCAGGCGTCACCTGAGGCGCCTAGCGCCGACCAGGCCCGCGCAAGCAGGTCGTTCACCTGGGCCTGGGCATTGACCTGGATCGGCCACAACAGGAGCCCCGCCAGTACCAGCGCGCAGCACGCGAGAGGACGATACTTCATGATTCCAGCTATCTGATGATCTCCCATGGCCCCCTCGTGCTGTGCGCGCGTCCGTGCCTGTCCGATCCACTCGTTCATCGCGTACCTGGGTCCTGCATGATTCATCTCTCATACTTGACCATAGCTCTACCCCCCATAAAGACGCCATGGGGAATCGGAACGGTCGGAATAAGCAACGCGTAAAGATCCCATGTGGTGGCCCGCGAGCGCGGAGGATGGTCCGATGGGGGATGTGGAGCGACAGTGCGGCCGGGCCGTAGCCATGCCCGGGGCGGGGAGGCAGCGAGACCAGAAAGGCTCGTTCACTCCTTTAAATACTGCGTGACGGATGGAAGCGATAGAATGAAGAAAGGGGTGATCAGTAGGTGATGGAATCCAGTTCGAGCGGGATGTCTCCGCTTCGTTCCTCCACTCTGAAGCCGACGCGGCCGATAAGCCGCCCATCCGTGGTCTCCACGTCCACCTGCCAGTCTCCGGGGAGGAGGCGCTGCTTGGTCGTATAGCCGCGGTAGCCTCCCTCGCGACCGCCGGAAATAGGGATGGGAATGCGATCGGTGGTTCTGAACGCCCCAGCTCCACGCGAGCCGTCCTGCCCAAAGGCTCGGTACTGCCAGTGATGGTAGATCGTCGTGGTCAGATTCACCGGGGCGAACACGGCCGTAAAACAGGAGACCGGCCCCTCTCCGCGAAAGGGATCATCCGAACGCTTCCAGAACTGGTACCACGCTCCTTCCTCGAAGGAGAGCCGGTACCGGTCCTGCTCTTTCGCGATCTGGTGATAGGTCCCCCCGAACTTGAGCGACAGCGGCACCGGCGGAATCCAATTGAGGAAATAAAAACCGATCAGCACTCCGATCAACGCGATGGCCGGCAGGCTGGTCAGTACGACTTCCTTCCGGGGGACGTTCGGCTTCCCGCGGTACACCAGCTCCACGACTCGTAACGTCACCAGCCCGCTCAGCACGGCCCCAAGCAGAAACAGGACCCAGTGCATCAGCCCGGTGATCACCGGGAGAAACAACGTGAAAAAGCTGAAGCAGACCACCGCGTAAAGCGTCACCAGTAATCTCAGATTGGATAGCCGGTCACGAAGGAACTCATTGGCCATCAGCAGGATCACCAGCACGCCGAAAAAAATCGCCGTGGTGGAGAGCGAGGCGCTCTGCAAATAGAAGATCGCGTAGGCGCTGAACAGCCCGCCGAGCAGGAACTGGATGGCCATCGGATAGTAGGGGCGAGCGCGCCCCAGCATGCTCAGCGCCGGGGGCACCCCGGTCGAGGGCCCATCGGGCATCCGCCCTACGCTGGACCGGCCCACGAGGACGATCAGGAAACCCAGCAGACTCAGGTAGAGCAAGAGAATCAGATTGTCCAAGAGGCGGTCAATGCGGGTGAGCGTCACGCTGTCATAGGTCACGCCGGCCAAGAAGAACACCGCCGGCATGAAGGGCTTGTCCAGGACGGCTTTGACTCTGCTCACCACCATTGTGAGGACTCAGGGGAAGGGCGGGAGGGGCGCATAGGTCACGGGAAGCTCGAGCACCGTCTTGAGCCATCCGGCCATCTCGTCCTCCGGAAGCGGCGCCCGGTTGAGTCTGACTTCGATCTGGAACCCTCCCTCGACGCCCACCACGCCGATAATCGCCGACGCGTCCTCGCCCGTGGGCGCCAGGCGCTGGGTCTGAAATTCACAGAGCGTCGCATACAAGCGACCGTCCGGTTCGATGGCCCGCAGAATCTCCGGCAGCTCGTCCAGCGGACAATGGACGGAACAGCGATACGCCGAGGAGGCTTCGGGAAGCACTGAGTGAAATTGCTGCAGGGCCGGCTCGGAGAATCCGGTGAGATAGGCGCGCACGGTGGCAGGCTCCTCGCCATAGGTGGCCGCCAACCGGCTGGCCGGGACCAGAAACTCAAACGCGTCGGAGGAATTGAACTCGAACTGGCACGGACCGAAGGCGTCCGGCCAGGAACAGAAGAAGAGAACCCCTGGATGGAGGGTATGGAGGGTCACCATCCCGTTCTGCACCTTGGATTCGATCGGGAGATTCAGGATCTCGACCGCGGACAGGAGGGCGCGCCGGCGCTCTTCCAGCCACAGTCCGCGCCGGTGATCTTCCCGCGTTTCACCCGGCGTGATGACCTCGGAGGTGTGGAGGCGCACCCGGATGAACGCGTGGGCGTGGCGAAAGCCATTCCAGAACATGCCACGGGGAAAGTGGGTCAGCATCGGCTCCGGCAACACCCAGGGATGACTGACCGAACAGTAGGTCCCGACCGACTGGTGTCGCTGATACACCGTATGATACCCACCGGCCAGCAGAAAGAAGTCTCCGCGCCAGCCTTCGCGGACGTGCACCAGCGTGACGTCCTCCGTTGCCCAGGGATCCAGCCGGTCGAAATCCTCCGCCGCCGTCACCCTCCACTCCTCGACGTAGCAGATGATTTCTTTCGTCGGGTCCGCCGGCTCAAGACCACGCGCAGTCAGTCGCTCCCCTAAGGCAAGGACCTCCGCGAACTCCAGCTTCGACCGGCTCTCCCACCGCCGCTCTCGCATGAGGATCGTTCCCTGATGTCATTTCAGCCGGAGCGATCGGTTCTCCACCCGAGTGTCCGCCACCAGCTTGCCCAGGCTGTCCTGAAACACTTCGCTCAGGAGAAGCTGCACGTCTTCGGGCTCAAACCAGAACACGCTCTGCGAGCGTGAGCTGTCAACTGTCACCCGCGTCGTGCTCTTGTCCGCCGCGTTCAGCGCCCGGAAGGTGAGTCTGGCCGTCACTCTGATCTCGGTCGAACCGAACCGACTCTTGGCATCGGCGGACAGTTCCTGCACCTGCCCTGTGAGAAAGACATCCGGAGCTCCTTCCTGCTGAGCACCCCCGGGCTCCGCAGTACCCGGTTGTCCCACGCGAGCCCGCCACCCTTTCCGCCGCAGATACTCGGCGACCGCTTCCGAGACCGCCTCCCCGGCCCGACCGCCGGGCAGGTTGAAATACGTCACGCCGCCTCCGAGATGCGTTCGCACGCCGAGGCGGCTCTTCTCAGGCCGCGCATCCTCGAAGATAGCCACCAAGACCTTGAGCTCGCCTTGCGCTGCCGTCGCAGCCACGGGAGCCGGCGGCCCGGTCCGGAGACTGAGCTCGAGCACCTCATTTTTTCCGGCACAACCGGCCGCTGCCGCCAGCCCAATCAGAGTTGTGATGCCGAACAGCAGCCGCAACGCTCGGTTCCGCACGCGTCCCTCCATCGTGACAGTTGCTAGTGGGTTCTACCTCTTGCCTCCGCCGTTCTTATGGCGTGATCACCGGCAGGACGGCCTGAACCGTCTCCCGGCCGACTGCCGCCAGCCCGCCCTCGCGGACCACGGGATCATCCAGACGGACGAACCGAGCCAGCTTGAAGAATCGCCGACTGGACAGGACCGCGGCAACCTCCGGCCTGCGATCACGTGTCATCGGCAGCGTGTACCCGTTTCCCTGCTTCCACTCCCACAACGAGGGCCCCAGGCAGAGGCTGAGGTGCCGATCCGCCACCTTCCCATATCGGTCGATGAGGTTGTGTTTATAGCGCGTCAACCCCTCTCCCTCCAGGATCAGGGCGAACGCGAAGTGATGCCCCCACCAGAACAGCGAGCGAAAAGTGAACTTGTCGTCACCATCGAAGTGCTTCGGAAAGTCCAGGTACTGATAGGGATAGTCCTCCAGATGTTCTCCCTTCACGAACTGGCACTTCTTCCCGTCGAACCCAGGGGGAGCCAGGAGGGTCACGCCGGCGAGTTCTTCCTGCAACCCTGCGTAGATCGCGTCCAGCGAGGCACGCACCTTACCCATAATGCGGGCTTTGGACAGAAAAAACGTCTCATCCGTGATGAGGCTGACTTCCTCAGGCGTGAACCCAATCGGCATCGCTACACCAACGGTGAACGAGGAGGAATGTCTTGATTTGCTGATCTCTCGAATGGTTGTTTGTTGCAATCAGACAATCACTCAATCACCCGATCACCCGATCAACAATTCTTTTGTATGGTCCTGCTACGGTTGGTGCGTTTCAAACGCCGATACGTCCAGATCATACATCCGACGGCACTCCGCGCAGCGAAGCCCGACGAAGTCCTGGGACACATCCATGTCCCGTACCCCGAGCGCCGCCTGATGCGCGGTGCTACACTGGGCCAGCAGATCGGCTGCGCTTTGAGTCCCGGGCACTTCTGCGGTCTGGGTCTGAGTCGGGCGCTTCGTGGCGACGCTCCTGACGGTCAGACGATGAAGGAGATGGCAGGCGCTGCACCGGAGCATGACCCTCTCAGGCAAGACCAGCTTCCTCAGACTCAGACTGAGGCGGTGAGAAGAGAAGCACTGTTGGAGAAAGGCTCCGCCGCCATACGTGGGGGACATGACCGGGTCTCGGAGGACGCGGGACGTCGGCATGGCCTCGGCCCCCGGCATCTCACCTGGCCAGCCGGGCAAGAGCCAGAAGTACAAGACCGCCGATCCCGTACGGGATCGCACAGCAATACAGGAGCCCCTTGAGGGCCCGATGGTCGCGAGAGCCCGGACTACGAGCGCGCTCCTCCTTGTATACAAACTCGTATGCAAGGACGAGCATGGTCAGACTCAAGACGAGGATACGGCTGGTCCGAGGCCAGGTGTACAGCCCGCTGAGCAGGAAATCGGCGGTGAAGAATCCGCTGGAGAACAAGACCACAGGCGCGATGACTAGCCGCGTCGCTCCCGTACACCAGCCCTGCCAAGGTGAGGCCGCCTCGGCCTGGCGGCAGTCGAGACCGGCCTTCACGACCCGACCGCCAGCTTGCTCGACCCCGCAGCCGACCGCGCCTGATCAGCAGCGGGTGACGGATCCGACTTCTCGCGACAAACCTTACAGATACGCGGACGTTGTTTGAAGAATCTATTCGCGCCGGCCGCTAAACAGCTATAGTGCACGAACTGGTCGCACACGCTGCAGCGCGACCAGCCGCCTCGCAGCAAGGTGAGGTTGCGGTACAAGCCCTTGCCGCAAACCGCGCAGGTCCTTGGCTCGATCCCCAACAGCAGGGGTTCCCACTCACCGCCCGCCATCCGAATACTCATGGGCCGCAGTATACCGAAGGCGCCCGCACAATAACAAGCGCGGCCCAGGGTACGCGCAGGACTGAGGTGAAAGGACTGAGGACTGAGAGAGAATATCCGGACTCTCTCCTCATGGTTGATTGCAAACCGTTTGACATAGCGCAAAGGCATTTGCTAGGCTCTCGCCGCTTGATGAAAATCAGGCTGCGAATAAGGCTGAGAACATCACTTTCCCGAGCCCCTTTTGTTTCTTAGGATTAACCTCAGCCTCAACCTTAACCTTGAGCTCAACCTTGGTACCCTCGTCGGCCGTGGACATCAGCCGGTATCTCGAGCAGAAACGTGAGGAAGTGGATCGGTTTCTCGAGACGATCATCCCGACCGTCGAGACCGCCCCGACCACGCTACACGAAAGCATGCGGTACAGTCTGTTCGCCGGCGGCAAGCGCATCCGGCCGATCCTCGCCATCGCGGCCGCTGAAGCGGTCGGCGCCCCGTCACGAGCCATCCTCCCGGTCGCCTCGTCGCTCGAACTGATCCACACCTATTCCCTTATCCACGACGATCTCCCAGCCATGGACAACGATGACTACCGGCGCGGCAAGCTTACCAACCATAAGGTCTACGGCGAAGCGATGGCGATCCTGGCTGGAGACGCGCTGCTGACGCTCGCTTTCGAGCTCTGCAGTCGCCGGGATCTCCTGAATGGGCTGGATGCTCTCCGCCAGGTCCAGATCATCCATGAGCTGGCGCAAGGGGCCGGGAATCTTGGCATGGTCGGCGGCCAGGTGCTGGATATCCAGGCTGAGAACAAGGAGATCAATCTGTCTACGCTCCAGGCCATCCATGCCCACAAGACCGGCATGCTCATCCGGGCGGCTGTGCGGATGGGCGCAATCGTGTCGGCCGCCACCGCGGCGCAGCTGGAACACCTCACCCTGTACGCCGAGGATGCCGGCCTTGCCTTTCAGATCGCCGATGATGTACTCAACGTCATAGGCACGCGCGAAGAACTCGGCAAGAACGCCAACACCGACGCTCAGCGAGGCAAAAAGACGTACCCGACCTTCTACGGCGTCGAAGGCGCTCGAACGCTCGCCGCGCAATGCACCGATCGAGCGATTAGCCGTCTCCAGACATTCGACGCCAAGGCTGACCCCTTGCGGGAGCTTGCCAGATACATCACGGCCCGCCGCAACTGAGGAGCAGATGGCGTATGGCTAATGGCTACTGGTTCAATTGAAGAGCATATAGCTGATAGCTAGGAGCATATGGCATATAGCGATTAGCTGATGGCCAAGAACAAATGCAAATGAATGATAACGGGACATCAGAAGGGAGGCGCCAGCCCCTCCTGTTCCCTGGTCATCAGCCATAAGCCATACGCTATATGCTCTTGACTGTTTGCCATCAGCCATTCGCCATAGGCTCTTGCCAATGAAAGTCCTCGTGACCGGAGCGACGGGATTCGTGGGGGCGGCGGTCGCGCGCGCGGTGGCCGCCACCGGCGCGGAGCTGCGCGTTCTCGTGCGGCGCGACAGCGATCTCCGCAATCTGGAAGGCCTCAAGGTCGAGCAAGCGTACGGCGACCTTCGTGACCGGGACTGCCTTCGCCGCGCACTCTCGGGTTGTGCGCAGCTCTATCACGTGGCGGCCCATTATGCGCTGTGGGCCAGGGATCCCTCGGTCTTCTACGAGGTGAACGTGACCGGCACGCGGACGCTGCTGGAGACGGCTGGCGAGCTCGGAGTCGAGCGAATTGTATACACGAGCACGATCGGCGCCATCGGCTTGCCGGCCAGCGGCGGGCCCGGGACCGAGGATACACCGGTCTCGCTTGCCCAAATGGCGGGTGATTACAAGCGGTCAAAATATCTCGCCGAGGAGGAGGTCCACAAGTTAGCCCGAGCCGGCCTGCCCGTCATCATCGTCAACCCCTCGGCACCGGTCGGCGAACGGGATGTCAAACCGACTCCAACCGGCCAGATCATCGTGGACTTCATGAAGGGCCGCATGTGGGCCTATATCGAGACCGGTATGAACTTGGTTGATGTGGAGGACGTGGCCGTCGGCCATCTCCGCGCCATGGAGCGGGGTCGCGTGGGCGAGCGGTACATTCTGGGGAACCGGAACCTCTCGCTGCGCGAGATCTTCGAAATGTTGAGCCGGTTGACTGGCGTCAGGGCGCCACGCATCAAGCTGCCCTGGCAGGCGGTTCTTCCGCTCGCCTATGCGAACCGCTGGATCGCCGAGCACCTGACCCACCGGCCGCCCAGAATCCCGCTGGAGGGAGTCAGGATGGCCAAGTATCGAATGTACTACGATTGCAGCAAGGCACGCCGTGAGCTGGGGTTGCCGCAAACACCGGTGGAGACAGCCTTAGAGAAAGCAGTCAGGTGGTTCCGCGACCACGGTTACGCATAAGAATCGTCGGGCGTCCCCTGCCGCCGAAGGCTTCAGGGGACTGCCCCACCGGAGCCGTGGCGGCGGTGGGGCGTAAGAGGTGGCAGAGAAGGGGCCGCCTCACGCCTGACGCCTTACCCCTCGGGAATCTTCGTCTATGGACCTATTTACCCTGCTGATCAAAACCATTCAACTCCGGCCCTACGTCTTTCTCTTTCTGGCAGTCTCTCTCATCTCCGCTACGCGGCTGCTCGGCTGGCGCCGGACCGGACTCTTCTTTTCGATCACCTGCGGCACCGCGTTCCTCTGCGAATGGTCCTCCGTCCG
The DNA here is from genome assembly GCA_020027965.1 of Nitrospirota bacterium. Taxonomy (GTDB): domain Bacteria; phylum Nitrospirota; class Nitrospiria; order Nitrospirales; family Nitrospiraceae; genus JAHRHE01. Next base: position 28,202 of record JAHRHE010000022.1, read on the forward strand.
GACCGGAATCCCGTTCGGACGGTACCACTACACCGGCATCACGGTGGGCCAGGAGCTCTACCTCTCCAATATCCCGTTCATGGCCCCGCTGTCCTATACGTACCTCCTGTATGCGAGCTATTGCCTGGCTCTCTTCTTTTTGCTTCCCCTGCGCAATCAAGGCGAGCCTCATTCCACCAAGACGCCCGAGCCAGTCATGGATCCTCCGATCAGAATCTCTCGGCCCGTCTTGTGGCTGACCACTTGTTTTTTCGTCTTGATCGATGTCGTCATTGACCCGGTCGCCCTGCGAGGGGAACAGTGGTTCCTCGGGCGAGTTTACTATTACGCCGATCCAGGAATTCATTTTGGCGTCCCGCTGGCGAATTATTTAGGCTGGGTCGTGGTGGGTCTGATCGCCCTGACGGTCTATGACCTCTTCAATCGCCGGCTCGATTCCGAGACATGGAGCCGATCCGAGGCGGCCACCGGCATGATCCTGCTGGGTTGCGCGCTCTACTACGGCATGTTGCTCTTCATCCTGGCCATTGCCTTCTGGATCGACGAACCGCTGCTAGTCATGACCGGCGTGCTCATCTACCTGCCGATCGCCACGCAGTTCGTCCTGAGGCTGCTGGGCTCTTACCAGTCCGCCAAGAGCAAATCCGCTGTTGGCACTTCGTAGCCCGGATTATCCATAAATGCCTACTGCGGCGCCCGATTCTCTCGCGGGGTGCCCATTGCTCCCCAGATTGCAATGGGCCATGGGCTTTTCTCCGCAACGTAGGTGCTCAACGTACCGACCACCCGTTGCACTTCAGGGAGCAACGGGTTCCCGGTACGCCTGCGTCGTCCTCACTTGCGAGAAGCCTCGGCGGGCTTCGGTCTCAGACGCCTCGTGACGACATTCATGAATAATCAGGGCTAGCGATTTGCCGGGTCAGCCGATATACTGCGTAGCACACGCGGAGCCGTCTGGCATCAGGTGGCCCATTTAATGATCTCGCGATTTGGTGATTGAGCGATTGTCAAGACGACCAATTCTCAAATCACCAGATCACCAAATTGCCCAATTTCCCTACCACCCCTTACGCCTAACGGGCTTACGCGGAGAAGGATGATGGACAAACAGCCGAGCGTGATGAAAGACATCCTGAAGAAGGGGATTGCCGGCGGCATCGTTGGGGTCAGTCTCGTCGGCGCGGCGAAAGCGCTCGGCTTCCCGCCGGTGTTTCAGGTGATGTTCTTCACGT
>JAHRHE010000023.1 GCA_020027965.1 Nitrospirota bacterium
GCTCCTGAGCCCAATGCGTGAGCCGACTGTCCCACGCGCCCGTTCAGTATTCGGTTTCAGAGGGATTCGTCCGCTTGACATTCAAGACAGTTGCTTTTCTTTGCCGCGTTAGCCGGCCATGACAATGACGGACTCGCCTCCGGAAAAGGCAGAGATTGTATCCCGCCTCGAGTGGGGACGCATTCGCACTGCCATGGCTATCTGCACGCTCATGCTCGCACTCTATAGTGCTCTCCTGATCGGTTTTGGAGCGTTGATTGGTCGCGACCCAGTGGTGTGTTTTCAGTTCCTTTACTTTCGCGGCGCTGTAGGGATTCCCTCGTCGATCATCGCTTCAATATGCGTCGTCGCGCTTTTAGCTGCTGGCATTGGAGGCGAGTTCAAAATCCAGATCTGGGGCCTCTCCCTCGAAGGCCCTAGCGCACCAATTACCATGTGGGTGGTCTGTTTCCTTTCCATGAGTCTCTCGCTTTATATGCTGTTCCCAGAAGTGAAATCCGTTGACATGCTACCACCTGCCCTTGCCAGGCTATGCGGTGCCGGCTGACTTTTAGTTGCAGGCGACAATCTACGGCGGCGCCTGAACTCAGTCGTTTGCCGGGAAGCCGCAGGAAAAGACAAGACAAGAAAAGGAGTCGGGAGTCGTTTTCAAAGCCGCCCTTTCGCGGGACCAGCGGCCGCGTGCTGAATTCTCTGTCCAAGCGCTTCGCGATTGTTACGACCAAGCCTTTGGATTCTCAGACCAAACAATGACTTCCGACCCCTGATTTGCTCCACTCACCGCCCGGAAGCAGGCTTGCCAAGGCGTAGCGTATAAGCTACAATGGTTGCGTGGAGACCCGTCAGCGGCAGCTCGAAATTTATCTGACCGAGGATGGGCGAGCGCCCTTCAGCGAATGGCTGGACTCGCTGCGAGACGAGCGAGCGTACGCGAAAATTCTCGTTCGGCTGGATCGAGTTAAGCTGGGGAACTTGGGTGACTGGGCTGCCGTAGAAGGAGGGGTCGCGGAGCTGCGCATCCACTACGGGCCGGGATATCGAGTCTATTTCGGTGAAGTCGGGACCACGATCATCCTGCTGCTCTGCGGCGGCGACAAGAGTACACAGGCTCAGGACATTCGCACCGCACACGCGTACTGGAAGGATTTCAAAAGGAGATCAGGCCATGCCAGCCAGTAAGCCCTATCAGCCGGAGTTGATCAGGTCACTGCGACAACCGCGGCAGGCGGCAGCCTATCTGAATGCGGCGCTGGAAGAGGGAGATCCGGAGCTCTTCCTGCTTGCATTGCGGAATGTGGCGGAAGCGCAAGGCGGGATCGGCATCCTTGCCGAGAAGTCGAACCTTAACCGGGAGAGTCTCTATCGAATGCTTTCGGAACGGGGCAATCCGGAATTTCGAAGCCTGGATGCCCTCCTACATGCGCTCGGCTTTCGCCTCACGATCAAGATCCAGGAAGAACCGACGCCAGCAAAGGCCTGAGCGCTGCGCCAAGGCTGTAGTCGGAAATCTTGAATGTCCCCATTTCCAGCCAATCAGGTCTTGGTTATCGACATCACCGCCCATGACTATCGGAGGAAATCATGAGCATGAAGAACTTTCGCCGCGCCAGAAAACGGGTAGAGGTCTCGGTAGGAGAGTCCGTTCGCATCATCCGTGAACTGCAGGAGTTGACCCAAAATGAGGTGGCCAAGCGCACGGGCATCCCGCAATCCACCATTTCCGCCATCGAGAAGGACAGAGTCAACCTTGGTGTCGAGCGGGCGAAGGCCCTCGCGCGGGCGCTGCAGTGTCACCCCGCGGTGTTGCTGTTCCCGGGATGGGAGGTCAGCAAGGAGTCGGCGGCCTAGCGTCCGGACGGGGTTCACGCGGAGCCTCCCCCTGTTCGGGTTTGGGGGATCGCGCCTGGGGAAAAGGTACCGGGACTCTTTTCTGGCGGCCAGGTGCTGGGGCTGTGTGAGCGCCGCCGTTCCGCGACCGCCGCGCCGGACGCTCAGATCGCCACCTCAACCTGACCCCATCCGGGTCCATCCCCAACTAGCTGAATGCGAAGACATCCATCTGGACTGATTTTACCGGCTTGGCCTCACCATGTACCATGCGACGGACTTTCTCCGTGGTCTCACGGCTAAAGACGGGTTCGCCACAGTTGAGGCACACGGTCGCCGGAATGCGCTCGACTCGAACGGATTTCCCATCGATGTCGAAGACTTCGCTGACAAGCTTCTCGCGTCCGTCAGTCTTTCCGCAGACGTGACATCGAAACATAGCTACCTCCGTCGTGTGTAATCATACCACTCGTTGGGGTCCGGCTCATAGAGCGTGATGATCTTCAGCATCGGATTTGAGTGGTCGCCCATCTCGAAGGCTCCGGTCAAGGGGAAAGACGACTCCGTGCTGCGCCCTTCGGGTACCTCTGGTTGACTTGGCGGGAGTTTGATGGCACAGTGAGGTCCGAACCATTCACGGGTATCCTGATGGCGACACCCAAGCCAAACAAAGCTCAGCAATCACGTCGTCGTAAGGCGCGCCGGGTACATCCCCGGCGTGTCTTGCAATGGGTTGCCCAACAGCGACGGGCGTTCCTGGCGCTTGCCGGCCTCGGAGCCAGCGGCTTTTCTGACATCAGCCAAGAGCACGATAAGTACTTACACGACAAACCTTGAGACTCAGCGCCCGCTTACTCCGCACCTCCGTCTTCGTCGATACCTCAGCCTTCTACGCGCTCGCGGATCGGACCGATCTCCGGCACTCCTCCGCGAAGCGCTTCGTGGAGCTCAACACGGAACTTTTGGTGACCAGTAATCTCGTTATCCACGAAACGATTACCCTGATCAGGACGCGGCTGGGACATGCGGCTGCTGTGAAGTTCGGACGGCGCCTTTTTGACGAACATATCACGCCTGTCCTCTGGGTCACGCCCCGGGACGAACGGGAAGCTTGGGCCACGTTCCAACGCTACCGCGATAAGCAGTTTAGTTTCACAGATTGCAGCAGCTTTGCTTTGATGCAACGTCACGGTATCCCTTCCGCCTTTGCCTTTGATGAAGATTTCCGTCAGATCGGACGTTGGGTCGTTTATCCAACCGAACACGCCCGTTAGAGGCCAAAGTGCCCACGGGACAAGCGGCCGCGCGGTGCATGCCGGGCCTGAGCCTCGGCGGGCGGCCGAGAGGCTTGAAAATACTCGCAGATGCGAGAAATGGTACCAATTTCAGGAATTACCTAGACACTGTTCTTGACATCAAGACGCGGCCGTTTCATGATGCCCCCGGTCCGGTCGCGTCGCACAGCCAGTGAGGTCGTCATGGGGTAGCCGCCACGACCAGTGCTTCACACTCCGTCCTCCTCTCGCGCGCTCCGTCGTCACCCATAGACGTCTGTCTCCCACCCCCTCGTTCTGATCATGTTGTAGCCGCCAGTTCTCCACCGCGGCCACATCAAACTGACCCCATCAGGTACGTCCGCAATGGTGGTATTTCCCCGCCCGCCGGGCTGAATTCTTGAGCGAAAATCCTAGCGATGATCGGTGAACAGGGCTAGAATTCACGGCGAGGGAGCGGAGGGCCTGCCCGACTCGACTGAGCTCGTCGCAGGCTGACCCTGGTCGAAGGGGCTAATGGCCGGAATGAAGGACGAAAGACGAGAGACGCTTCACCAGATACAAGATACGCAGCTTGCTGAGCCGAGAGCCCACGGGATGGGGGATGGCAAGACGTGGTTCTCAAGCTCCTGCGATCAGGGGATGCCCCGATCCACAGGCTGTCCCCTTTTTGAGCACAACAACTCTCATCGGCGGCTTGATTCAGGGGACGCACTACGGGCCGCCCACGTTCAGGGATCAGCCTAAATCGTCTAAGACGGTAGCTTGAAGGTGCCCGTGAGGATCCGTGCCATTCTCGCAATCGTTTCGGTCTTCCTGGTCATCGGAATCTTGGGATACACAGCGTTTACCTGGGAGGCCGTCAATATCGTCAAAGACAGAGAGTTCAATGAACTGATCGAAGCGGGAATACAGCTAAAGGTCGAGCAATCCCGCAGCGAGTTTCAGCTGGCCCTGCTCGTTATGGGGGCACTGTGGACCTTGATACTCGCGAAGAAGAACGAAGCCAAACTCGTTTTATCCGATACGCCAGAATTGCTTATGTTCTGCTCGGCAAATCTCCTTCTGCTACTGTCAAGCTGGTACCATTTTTCCTATATTGAGGACATCGCCTATATCTACTCCATCGCAGGCGGCATGAAGGGTCCTAGTACCATACCCGACGTACTCGGCTCCGGGATTAACAACCCCTACCGCTTCCAGTTCTGGTGTTTGCTGGGAGGAGTTGTTGTAACGGCGCTTACATTGATTAGCGCCCACAAACTAAAGTAACGGAGGTCAAATGCAAGGGCTCCATAGTGTTCGTCTGGCAATGCTTGCCATGGTGTTCTTGGCGATCTGGAATCTGCCGGTTCTTGCACAACAGCCGGACCCGCAGGTTCTGGACAAAGCCGCGATGGAGATCCGCAAGAAGAACCCGAATGTGGATGCAGCGTTGCTTACTAGAGATAAGGCAGTGATCAAAGCCACCTTCCCTGTAATCCAAGCGGACCTAACTGCCAAGGGCTTCAACGATGCAGATGTCAATGCAGCTGTCGTGACTGGATGGAAAGATCTTCGTGCCGCCCCCGGTGGGGTAAGCTCCTTTAACGCGCAAGACTTCAAAGTAATGATCTCCAAGCTTGGAAAGCTTAGGATCACATCCAAGCCAAACGGAGCAAATATCGATATCAACGCCCTCCGGCAAGATGAGAAGACGGACACTGCCAAATGGCTTAAACCGGGATCATATTCGGTCTTGCTAACAAAAGAAGGGTTTTCCCCTGAGGAGGAAAGGCGGACCATCGTCGAGGGAGAGAACCCTCCGATAACTAAAACACTGACACGACGCCCCCAATAGGGACGGAACGGACTACCTGGATTTGGGGGTCTGTGGGTTGGGGTCCAATATCGGCATTGACTCGTATGCACGCTCCCGTCGTGGTGAAGGAGTGGGACTGATTAAGCTTCCTGCGGCAACAGTCCGACCTTGACGAAGGCAGCCTCTGGCTGCTAGGTGGCGAATGTATGATGGGAAGACCCGCGACCAACTTCCCAATTCTTCCAGTAGAAGGCAAACTCTGCGGCGATGTCCTCTGACCTAACCTTTATTACGAACGAGCCCGGCAAGAGTTTGCGTGACCGCTTTGGGGTCTTGCTTGGCGACGGTACGCGTTACTTCGACTGCTTAGTGGGGTATTTCTTCATCAGTGGCTTTTACAAGCTTTACCCGGCCTTGGAGAAGGTGGAGAAGATCCGTATCCTGGTCGGTCTTCAAACAGACCGCACAGCATACGACCTGTTACAAAAAGCCAAAGAACAAGGTGAACTGGCTTTAAAGTCGCACGCTGCGGCGAAAGAGCAGGTGCCAAAAGATGTGCTTGCCGAGCTCGAACAATCTCCCGATAGCACCGAAATTGAAACAGGCGTTCACAAGTTTGTGGAATGGGTTCGCTCAGGCAAGCTCGAAATCAGGGCGCATCCCTCTGAGAACCTCCATGCAAAGGTTTACATCATGACGTTTGCTGAGGGCGACCGGGATAAGGGACGCGTGATTACGGGTTCCAGCAACCTGTCGCAGTCAGGGCTTCAGGACAATCTGGAGTTCAATGTTGAACTCAAGAACAGATCCGATTACGATTTTGCGATCAGCAAATTCGACGAACTCTGGGCCGTGGCAGTAGATGTGTCCAAACCCTATGAGGACACCGTCATAAACAAGTCCCCCTACGCCCATTTCACGCCCTATGAGCTCTACCTCAAATTCCTATATGAGTATTTTCAGGGCGAACTCAACCGTCCTTCGGAACTGGAAGGCATGTATGTTCCCCTTGCTTTCAAGAAACTAAAGTATCAGGAAGAAGCTGTCCTCAGCACTCGAAAAGTCCTCGACGAATACGGCGGAGCATTCCTGTCCGACGTCGTTGGACTAGGGAAGACCTACATGGCCGCTCTTCTGGCCCAGCAGCTCGATGGTCGTTGCTTGGTCATCGCTCCACCACATCTTCTCGATAAGAACAACCCCGGCTCTTGGCCAAATGTGTTCGGAGACTTCCACGTGCCTCACACGGATTTCGAATCCGTCGGGAAACTGGATGCCCTCTTGGAGCGCGACATCTCGAAATACACAAACGTCTTCATTGACGAGTCGCACCGCTTCCGCACCGAAACCAATCAGACCTATGAGATGCTTGCGCAAATCTGTCGAGGCAAGCGCGTGATTTTGGTATCCGCCACTCCGCTCAACAACACCCCGCGAGACATCCTGAGCCAAATCAAACTTTTCCAAAACGGAAAAAACAGCACCATCCCCAACGTCCGCAATCTCGAAGCGTTCTTCTCAAAGCTCGAAAAGAACCTCCACGGCCTCGACCGACAGAAGGATCGTGAAGAATACTTCAAGAATGTCAAAGCCAATGCCAAGGCCACGCGGGAGAAAGTCCTGAAATACCTCATGATCCGCCGTACCCGCAGCGAGATTGTGAAATACTATGGAGAGGATTTGAGCCTGCAGGGTTTGAAATTCCCTGACGTGGCCGATCCGAAGCCGCTGTTCTACAAGCTCAGTACAACTGAAAACGCCATCTTCACTGAGACCATTCGCTTGCTTGTGCAGGAGTTTAAATATGCCCGGTATAAGCCGTTAACCTATTACGAAGGCGAGCACGAAAAGCGTGAAGTGCAGAGCCAGCGCAACCTGGCCAAGTTCATGAGAATCCTCATGGTGAAGCGTCTGGAAAGCAGTTTTTATGCTTTCCGGCTTACGCTGGATCGATTCATTAAGTCTTACGCGCGGGTCATCGAAGAGTTCGGCAAAGGCCATGTCTTTATCAGCAAGAAGTATATCAATAAGATTTTCGATCTTCTCGAAAGCGATGATCAGCAGGCGATCGAACAACTGCTGTCCGAGGACAAGGCCGAAAAATTGAAGGCCAAGGACTTTTCGTCTGAGTTCATCCGCGACTTGGAAAACGACCTGAAAATCCTCCGTTCAGTCGAGAAGCATTGGCAGCAGATCAATCGCGATCCCAAGTGGGAGTCTTTTCGTGAAATTCTCAGCACCACTAAAGCCCTGAAACACAGCAAATTGATTATCTTCACTGAGTCCAGGGAAACGGCCGAGTATCTCGCAGATCGAATCTCAAACGAGGTCGATCCCAAAGTGTTTCTGTTCACGGGCAACTCCGATGACTTCGTTCGCAAGCAAGTCATCGCCAACTTCGACGCCAGAGCCTTTCAACCGAAAGACGACCATCGTATCCTTGTCGCCACGGAAGTGCTCTCCGAAGGCGTGAACCTGCACCGGTCCAACATCGTCATTAACTATGACATCCCGTGGAATCCCACACGTCTGATCCAGCGCGTCGGGCGCGTCAATCGCGTGGACACCAAGTTTGAAACCATTCACACGTACAATTTCTTCCCGACCGAGGAGGGCAATGATCTTATCAAACTGAAAGAAGCAGCCGAGGCCAAAATTCATGCCTTTATCGAAATGCTCGGTGCGGACGCTAGACTGCTGACCGAAGGAGAGGAGATCAAGTCGCATGACCTCTTCACCCAGTTAAACTCTAAGGAGACAATAACAGGCGAGGACGGAGAGGAAGACAGCGAACTGAAATATCTTACGGAAATCCGTGAGGTCCGCGATAAGAACCCCGAGTTGTTTACGCGGATCAAGCGGCTTCCTAAAAAAGCCAGATCTTCCAGGATGCTACGAGCTGACGCAGCCTCAACTGTCAATCAACTCCCAGCGTTGCTGACATACTTCCGTCAGGGGCGACTCGATAAGTTCTTTGCTGCCCAACAGGATTCTTCTGAAGCGGTTGAGCTTGACTTTTTTGCCGCCGCGCAGATCCTCAAGCCCGACAGTACATCAGAAACACGGCAGACCATTCCTCAGGATTTCTACACCCTCCTCGACACAAACAAAGAGGCCTTCACAGCGGCAACGAGCCCGTCGAACGAAGATGCCACCTCCCAACACAAAGGCAGTGCGAACGATGCCTACATTCTGAAACGTCTCAAGGCCAAAGAAGTCCGCTCCTACCACGGCTTTAGTGAGGATGACGAGGAGTATATCCAGCAGGTGATCCAGCTATTGAACGACGGTGCGCTTCCCCGTCCCACCACAAAGAAGGTCGCAGAGGCTCTGAAAAAAGAACTCGAACCATTGAAGGTCTTGGGTATTCTGCGCCGGGACATCCCCTCGCAACTGCTCCAGCCCACACGTGCGCAACGTACTTTCCACGCGCTCAGCCCGCGCGAAGTCATCCTCTCTTCCTATCTGTTGAGGGGGAAATGAACCGCGACCAAGCGAGGGACCTTGTCAGCAGGACGTTCACGCACGCGTTCGACAAGGCCAACTTCCGCAACTTCACGATCAATCTCCTGAACCGGTTTGACGACTCGAAAGCATTCTTCTGTAACAGTACCTATGTCAAGGATGCCTTCAAAGACCACGTTTCGCGCTTCGAACGCCTCGGCACGTACACGTCGCCTGAAAGCGCAAAGCTTGATGTTCTCATCGTCCACCTGACCAACGAATCAAAACTGGAACGCGCGCGCACGGCTATCCGCAACTTTGTTGCGGATCACCTGAAACAACGTGACAATAAAGACGCCGCTCTTGTCGCCTTCGTTTCGCCCACTGAACAACAGTGGCGGTTCTCGTATGTCAAAATGGAGTATGCCACGGTCGAAAAGGAATCCGGTAAAATCGGCTTGGAATCACGCCTGACGCCTGCCCGCCGCTTCTCCTACATCGTCGGCAAGGGCGAGAGTTGCCACACCGCACAGACGCGCTTCCTCGACTTGCTCCAGGACACGGAAAACAATCCCACACTTGCGCGCATCGAAGACGCGTTCAGCGTCGAGGCCGTCACCAAGCAATTCTTCTCCCAATATGCTGAGTTGTTCGGAGAGATCCATAAGGCGTTGGAGAAGCTCGTCGGCAAGGACAAGACGGTCCGTGACGAGTTCAAGGCCAAAAGCGTCAACATGGTGGACTTCGCGAAGAAGCTCATGGGCCAGATCGTGTTCCTGTACTTTCTCCAGAAGAAAGGCTGGCTCGGTGTCGCGAAGGGGCAGGCTTGGGGAACCGGGCCCCACGACTTCCTGCGGCGAATGGCTAATGGCACGCACGGCACATACGAGAACTTCTTCAACGACATCCTCGAGCCGCTTTTCTACGATACCCTCGCCACGGACCGTGGACACGAGGCCTGGTGCAATCGCTTCAAGTGCCGAATCCCGTTCCTGAACGGCGGCCTCTTCGAGCCGCTGGGCGATTACGACTGGAAGAAGACAGACATCATTCTGCCAAACAAACTGTTCACCAACTCCGAGTTCGTCGAGGAAGGTATCAGCGGTACCGGCGTACTCGACGTATTCGACCGCTACAACTTCACCGTCAACGAAGCTGAACCGCTGGAAAAGGAAGTGGCCATTGACCCGGAAATGCTCGGAAAGGTGTTTGAAAATCTGATTGAGGAAAACCGCCGCAAAGGTCTCGGCTCGTACTACACCCCGCGCGAAATCGTCCACTACATGTGTCAGGAAAGCCTGATCAATTACCTCGACACTGCGCTTAACACCGCCGAGGAATCCGTCGCGCCGGCAAAGCCGAAACAAACCACACTTCTCGGCGAGCCAGAACAGGAACAAACCGGACTCAAAACAACTGTGCGACGCGAAATCGTTCCCCGCGCCGACATCGAAACCTTCGTCCATCTCGGTGACCAAGCAGCGCTTTACGAAACTGCACGGCTCTCTGGAACTATCAGCTACAGGCCGCAATTGCCCAAAAACATCGAGCAACACGCCCGGCAGATTGATGAAAAACTTGCCGACATCACCGTCTGCGATCCCGCCGTCGGCTCGGGTGCATTTCCGGTCGGGATGATGACCGAGATTATTCGCGCCCGCTCCGCGCTGACGCCCTACTTCAACGACCTTCACGACCGCACGCCCTACCACTTCAAGCGCCACGCCATCCAGAACTGCCTGTATGCCGTGGACATTGACCCCGGCGCGGTCGAGATCGCCAAACTCCGCCTCTGGCTCTCGCTCGTCGTGGACGAGGAGGACGTGAAGCAAATCAAGCCGTTGCCGAACCTGTTCTACAAAATCGTCACCGGTAACTCGCTGCTGGGCGTGGAGAAGACGCTGTTCAACGAAAAGATGTTCCAGACTCTCGATAAGCTGAAACCACTTTATTTCGACGAGGCCGATAACGACAAAAAAGCGACGCTAAGGCAAAAGATTGCCGACGTGATCCGCCAGCTCACGGACGACAAGGAAACTTTCGATTTCGAGATTTATTTCTCAGAAGTATTCCACACGGGCGGATTTGACATCGTCATAGGAAACCCTCCTTACCTGGGCTTCCAGGGCTTCATGGAACTGAAGGAAGATTTGATCCGTCGTTTCAAGACTGCGAGAGGCAAATTCGACTACTACATCCCGTTCATAGAGAGGGGACTGGAGTGTCTGCGAGCAGATGGCTTTTTGTGCTTCATCTGCCCGACTAACTTCATGAAGCGGGGGTATGGGAAAGCACTAAGAGAGCTACTCGTCGAGCAAGCATCGATCGTTCAAGTGTGTGATTTCGAAGACCAGCAAGTCTTCGAAGGATCGCTCAACTATACCGGGGTGTTCCTGCTACAGAAGAGGAACCCACAAAGCGGTCACCAGGTTGCGTACAAGCAAAACTCACTGCGCGGAAAGGAACTTCTGATACCTCAGAAGATGCTCTCGAGCGCACCGTGGGTCTTTCAAGACCCTGCCTCCCGTGATCTCATTGACAAAATCAGTCTCAACCGAGTTTCACGTCTTGGGGATATGTCCCGAGGAATATCTGAGGGGATCGTCACCGGCCAGAACGAGGTCTTCCTCCTTCCCCTTGAAAAGATAAGGTTCCTAGACATCGAAAATAGCTTGGTTCGTCCTTGTATACGGGGACGTCAGATCAGACGGTTTGCTCTTGAGAAAGTGACAGAGGCAGTCATTTATCCGTATAGAACCTATGGGAACAAGACCGTACCGATCCCTGAAGACGAGCTAAAGAAACATCAGCATCTGTGGAGGTACCTGGTTCAGAGCAAAGGTATCCTCGCGGGCCGTGGGTATTTCGAGGCGTCTGCCAAACAATGGTACGAATTGTGGTGCCAACGAGACATGTGGCAGTTGAGCGCGCGGAAAATAGTTGTGGCTGAGTTGGCGGAGACCAACAGATTTTGCATAGCAGGTGAAGAATACTTCTATGGAGATACGGTGTGCGGTATCACGCTTCGAGATGATGTAAAGGAGGACCTCCGTTTCGTCCTCGCACTTCTCAACTCGAAACTGATGGAATATGTCTTCAAAAAGACGACCGTCCCCAAAGCCAACGGCTTCTTCATTTACAAGACGATGTTTCTTAAGAATCTACCTCTCATTCGAATCAACTTTTCAGAGAAAGCGGAAAGAGTAGCCCACGACGAACTGGTCAAGCTTGTAGACAAGACTACTGCGACAGCCTTAAAAGGTCTCGACATGGAACCAATCGAAGCCGAGATAGATCGACTTGTGTATCAGCTCTATGGCCTCAATGAGACGGAGATCCGAATAATCGAAGACGCAGTGAATAGAGGCTGAGCGCTTGTATAAACTTGAGCTGATCACTCAGGACGTTCATTCCGGCTACATGTCCTGTATAGCCGAAGGGATCTCCAAGTTGGCTGCGGCTAACGCGGATTTTTTGAGCATCCGCGTGGCTATGGCGTATGCGACTGAGAGCGGCTCCAGGGACCTCTGCCGACGCCTGGAATCGTCGATGCAACGATGGACAAAGACACGAAAGGAATGGCTCTTGAGCATTGATTTCGGAAGAACCGAGCCAGATGCTATCACCCTGTTAGGTAACTTGAACAATTCTGAGGTGAGACTGGCGAACGCAAGGGCGGTGCTCGATAGAAGATTGATTCCAGAGATTTGCTTCCACCCTAAGACCTACGTGTTTGAATCAAAGGATAGCACGGCTTTTGGTCTATTCGTTGGATCAGCAAACCTTACCTTGAGTGGGCTCCACACCGGTTCGGAGCATGCGACCGCGCACTTATGGATGCCCCCATTTACAGCTAAAGAAAAGGTGGGGTTGGTGCGCGTGAAGGATGGCCTAAAATGGTGGAACAAGACTTGGGGAAAGGCCACCAGAACCAATGCCGCGATTATTCAGGAGTACCTGAAGCTTCGCTCTGATGTACTGCAGGAAGATGAATCCGAGTCGGTGAAGCCGCTAACTCCCCGAGGCGACAGAGAGGTCGATCTGCACCCAGGTCTCGCTTGGGTCAATGCGAGATACTTGTGGGTCCAAACGCACGAACTGTACAAAAATCGAGGAAGGAACAAGCCTGGCAACCAGCTCGATTTGAAAAGGGGGACTAGGGTTTACTTCGGATTTTCTGCCGAAGTTGTCCCTCCGAATTTTATCTTTGGGAACGTGTTCCTTCAAGCCGTTGGACATCCTCAGGTAGAACGTAGCGTGAGATTTGGCAATAATTCCATGGACAAAATCAATCTTCCAATCCCAGGTCAAGAAGGCCCTTCAAGTTATGACAATAGCGTCATCCTTTTTGAGAGAACAGGACCTCGTCGTTTTCGGATTCGTCTTGGGAAGACTAGCGAGCAAAGAGCGTGGCGAGTGAGATCAGAGGAGCAGGGACTCGTGTTCACGATGGCAGGTGGCCGCGCTTTCGGCTTTTTCCCCTGATTTCGGAAGGCAATTCCTGTTAGAGATAAGCCAAGCAAGTCTTGTCTGGGGTGTCTGGGGTCAAGTCTTGAATCTTGACGTCTGTCAAGAGTTGGGGTCTGGCACGACTATCGACTCGCATGCGTTTAGGCGATGAGCAGATCACGCGGGAGCCACCGACTATCGGGGGCTTCCCTCACGTTGAGTCCGGAATGTTGACAAGCCTCAGCGCGTTCCGTAGGGTACGCATCATGGAAGACCAAGTCCGAATGATCATCGAACGTGCGAAACATCCGCCCGCCGGCTCGCCACGGTCTACCCATCAGAATGTTTCGGTCTCCCCGGCACTTGCGGCCGACCAAGTACGTACCCTCTACTCCGCTCCACCACCATGAAGAAAACCTCCAACCAGAATCACAAGAAAAAGATCACACTCTACCTTCACGTGAAGCTGGTCGAGCGGATGCGCAACGTGGTCTATTGGACTCCCACGCTCACGCTCGCGAGCCTCGCCGAATCTGCCATCGAGTCCACACTCAGGAAACTCGAGAGAGGGAGACGGATTCGATCGAGGAAGGGGAAGATCCGAACCGGTCGGCCGCCCAAGCGCGTCGCTCCGCACTAACGCCAATGGATTGGGGTCAGATCACAATTCCGTTGCGTGTTTGTCGGTTCCGGCAGGCTCTGCGCCGGCCGTGGCCAGGTCTTGACGTTGACCGTTGACGGTAACGGCGTCGAAGCCGCTTCGGTGCCACACTCTAGATGTCGTCCATCGCGTTCCGATGCTCTCGGGCGTTGAGCGCCTTCCAGCGAAGCGCGGGGTGCTCACGGATCGTTGCCTGCATGGCAGGCTCGTTTGTGAGCAGCTCGGGTAGGATCTCGCCGCGGTCGTTCAGGCGGTCAATGAACTCGCGCTCCTGGGAGGTCAAGGGCAACACCGCCGAGAGCAGGCCGCGACACTCGGAGACCAGTTGCTCCCCCCAAGCCCGGACGTCCTTCTTCCCCGTCATCACCTGATCGTGAAGGGTAGGCAGGAGCTGGCTCTGGAGCTCGGCCACGTCCACCCTCAGTCACTGTGCACTGGGGTCATTGCTTG
Organism: Nitrospirota bacterium; assembly: GCA_020027965.1. Taxonomy (GTDB): domain Bacteria; phylum Nitrospirota; class Nitrospiria; order Nitrospirales; family Nitrospiraceae; genus JAHRHE01. The sequence goes on from JAHRHE010000023.1 coordinate 13,907, forward strand.
ACCTTGAGTCACTGTGCACTGGGGTCATTGCACTGGGGTCATTGCTTGACCTTGCACCTCCTCAAGTGTAAGGCCGAGGGCAAGTCTTGAATCTTGACGTGTGGCCCGCCCTCAGCGACTTCGGCGCGACAAAGCAATGTTCACCGGACAGAGCCAGGTCTGGGTCATCAAGAGGCGTGGTCATTGCTTGACTTTGCACTCTGGCAACGCGATGAGAAGATGGTTCGGCAATGAACGGGCAGGGCAGTCATTTCTCCGGCGCGATCGTGCGCAGGACATCAAGAGAAATTGGGGTCAGAGCACCATTCCCTTGAGTGTTTGTCGGGTCCGGCGGGCGTTGCGCCAGGCCGGGCCTGGTCTTGGCCTTGACGCCTGACGGCGCGGGCCTGGGGCTCGCGATCCCTGGACCGTGCCTCCAGACGAACGTCCGACGCCACGGACGCCGGCGATGCGCATGAGCGAACTCGGCCAAATTCCTTCGCGCCGCTATACGGGTGCCGAGCACTTGCATCGCGCAGGTCAGGATCTGTTGCCGTCAGTCCTCGACTTTTGGCAGTGGGCTGGCTCCGATTTTGTAGTGAACACGTTCCGGGGCTGGCTGGCGGAGTTCCTTGTCGCATCAGACCTCGGCCTTACCGGAGCCACACGCCGCGACTGGGAGGGCTTCGATCTCGAAACGGCCGGCGGTATCCGGATTGAGGTCAAGGCCTCTGGCTACGTCCAGAGCTGGAAGCAGAACCGACTGTCCACTCCGCGCTTCTCCATCCGTCGGGCACGAGCTTGGGACCCGACAACCAACACGTTGACTGAGACTGCGAGTCGCCACTCCGACGTGTACGTATTCTGCTTGCATCATCATCGCGACAAGGCTACCGTGGACCCCCTTGATGTCTCGCAGTGGACCTTCCTCGTCCTGGCCACCCATCGCGTTGATCAGTCTTTCAGAAACCGTCAATCCGTCTCGCTCATCGATCTAGAAAAGGCTGGGGCTCGGCGGGTGGGCTATGGGGAGATAGCTGCAGGAATCGACTCCGCCCTCGATCGCAATGCTGGCTAACAAGGGCAGATACAAGGGGACAGGCTTGGTGTCGGAGGAAGCGGATCGCCAGTTATCGCTCGGCCACTGTCAGCGCCCTGGGCACTGTGGCCTCCGTGGACGCCGCCTGACCGTGAAGCGTGACAACGGACTGGCCGTCCTTGCTTAGCTCAACCACATCGGGCAGGCGTTCGAGTGACTTTCCCTCCTCGCCCGTTTTCCGCCACGACTCCTCTACAGCTCGCTGATCGATCCTCCTCGCCCCCAAGGACTTGCGTGACCTATTCCGTCACACATGGGTGATACATGTTTAGCATGGCTGAACGGAAAGAACGAGTGCGGGGAGTCTTTTCAGTTTGCTGCACAGGTTTGGGGGCCAGGTTTGGGGGCCAGGTCTTGCAATCACACATCGCGGAGCGAGGCAGGGGCGCGCTGGACCTTAGGGGGCGGGGAGGACGGAAAACCGTCCAAGCTTGGAGGGCCGGTACACCTGGAAGTCGCGGCGGTCGAGTGTGAAGATGCGGCGGACCTTTTCCCGCTCGGCGACGCGGACGAGCGCCGCATCCGCGAGATCCATGGGGAGGTCCTTATATTTTTCCATGAGCTGCCGCATTCGGGGGACATCGGCGCTGTCCAGCGGGAGAAGGAGGACAGCGCGCTCGAGCATCTCCCACAGTGCGTCTTGCGCCCTCCAGGAGAAGTTCAGCAGGTACATGGCCTCGGTGAACGCCGGCCAGACCGTGGCCATGGGTTCACGCAACGACCGCAGCACCGCCTTACAGCGATCATGATGCTGGTCGTCGGCGTGGATGAGCGCCACCAGCGGACCAGCATCCACTAAGACCACACCTACCTCTTGCCCCTTTGAGCCAGGAGCCGCTGGAATTTCTCACCCGTGCGAACCGAGAGATCCGGTGGTCCACCTTTCACACAGCCGATCAGATCTTGGACCATCTCATAGGGACGCCCGGCCTTCACAGCCCCGTTCTTGTCGTGCGCCAGGGCCGCGATGGCCTCCCGGATGACCTCCGACTTCGTTTGCCCTTTGGTGCGGGCGAGGCGTTCGATGACCCGTTCTGTCTTCAGATCCACACGGACACTGAGCGGCATGGCAGGGTCCCCCTGTGATGTATGACACCACTGTACTACAACACGCTTAGAGACTCAAGGTGGAGACGGGGTCTCGGGGTTGGGGTTCGGCTTCGAGTACGCCGCCGCGTTGGCCACGTGCTGCCTCCGCCACTCCCACGGCGGGATGGGATGCGGGTCGGCCCAGAGCCCCCGTTTCTCGGCACGGGCGTCCCGTTCGAGCTGCGCGAGCGCCGCGTTGGCCGGCGCGTAGTGCCGGTACCACCAACACAGGCCCGCTTCGACGAGGGCATGGGTCAGGTGTCTCCCATCCGGGAGCCTCACGTCCCCGATCGTGCGACCGTACCGGTCACGGCTTCCTCCCACAATCGTGACCGACTTTCCGAAGGCGAGGGCGGACGTGAGCTGCTTGGCCCGGTTCCCGAATGGCTGCCCCTTTTCGGGACAGTCGATGCCGCTGAGCCGCACACGCTCTCCCACACCCTGGTGCAAGACGGTGATCGTGTCCCCGTCCGAGACGCCGACCACCTGGCCCGTGAAGTCGGCCCAGGCCGGGATGCTCGGGGTCAGCCAACCAAGGAACAGCACGCATACTGGAAGAGATGCCAGACAGCCTCTCCCCCCTCGCCTCAGTACCGTGCTCGGCCGCGCCCGGCGTACGCAAGACGCTCTCCCAGGGAGTAGATTCGCACCTGTCGGAAGATCGGCCACTGATGCACCTGTGTGGGCGTGTCGGTGGTGGAGCTACGCGCCCGTACGTTAAGGATAGCACCCACACTCCGCCCTCCAAGTCAGCGGCTGCTCGTCGACTCGAACCCTATGATTGTCGAGGGCGTGGTGAGGAGCACCGGCTCCGACGGCTTCGCCCCGCCACCCTCTGTGCGTGACGTATTCTGTCACGCTCCTGTGGTATCCGTGAGATCATGCCACCGCTGGGTCAAGTCCGGGGTCATTGCTTGACTGGGCACTCTTGCGACGCGATGAGAAGATGGGGCGGCAATGACCGGGCACGGCTGCCAGTTCTCAGGCGCGCTCGTGTAGGATGCGCGTGCACGCCCGCGCCGCTTGCCCTCGGCGGCGCAGCCTTCTGGCACCGCTAGTTGACTTGAGCGGGCATTGATGGCAGAGTGAGACCCGAGATTCATGAGTATCCGTATGAAGACACCCAAGCCCAAGAAAGCTCGGACATCAGGGCGTCGTGAGCCTGGCGGGGTCCAGGCCAGGCGCGTCTTGCAGTGGGGTGCCCAACAGCGGCGGGCCTTTCTTGCGCTGGCTGGCCTCGGGGCCAGCGGCTTCTCTGACATCAGCCGGGATCACGACAAGTACCTGCACGACAAACCTTGAGACTCAGCGCCCACCTGCTCCGCAGCTCCGTCTTCGTCGATACCTCAGCCGGGCGTCCCGGCGTCCGTCGACCGCCATAGCTAGCCGATCTCTTTCATTTCTTCCTTCCTGCACCCTCCGAGCTTCAAAGGGAAGGTCCGTCAGCCTTGACGCGCTCGTCGCCCGCATGTAGAATGGTTCCATTCTGGAACCATTGTGGAGTCTCGACACTCGTGGAGGGCGTATGGCCACGTTGACCATCAAGAACATCCCCGATCCGGTCTATCGGCGGCTGAAGCATCAAGCCGCGCATCATCGACGGAGCCTGAATCAGGAGATCATTTCCTGTTTGGAACGGTCGTCCGGGAGTGTGCCGGTGGACCCGGAGACGTTTTTGGCGCGGGCGCGGGACATTCGCAAACTGGTGAAGGGACCGCTCCTGACAGAGCGCCGCCTCAAGCAGCTTAAGAGCGCCGGGCGGCTGTGATCGTCGTGGACACCAATCTCCTGGTGTACCTACATGTGCCAAGCCGTCTCACGGCTCAGGCTGAGGCGGTGTTTGCGCGTGACCCCGATTGGGTGTGTCCGCTGGTGTGGCGCTCCGAATTTCGAAGCGCGCTCGTGGGACTGATCCGCCAAGGCCAGCTCACGGTGGGCCTAGCCGGGGAAATTGCGCATCGAGCCGAATCCTGGATGTCCGGACGGGAGTACGCCGTCACGACCGATGACGTCCTCCGCCTCGCCGAGGCGTCCGGCTGCTCAGCCTATGATTGCGAGTTCGTGGCGGTCGCGCAAGACCTGGCTGCGCGGTTGGTGACGGCCGATCGGCAACTTCTGCGGGCATTCCCCGGCACCGCCATCAGTATGGACGCGTTCGCCCGCTAATGTCTGGGGTCTTGAATCTAATGTCTGGGGTCATGTCTGGGGTCAAGTCTTGAATCTTGACCTCTGGCCTAACCCACGCGACCGCCGCTCGGTGGTCGCTCTGTTTTCCTCCTCCCTCACGCCGCCAGCAGAATTATGTCACTGGAAGGCAATACGCCTCACGCCTTCCTGATCAATGCGAGAAAATCGGCGAGCGAAATCAGCGTCGTCTGCTCGTGGCGTTGTAGCGCGAGGAGATGGCGGTCTCCCGTGACAATGTAGTCCGCACGTGCAAGCTGTGCGCATTCAAGAATCCGATTGTCGGCTTCATCCTGGACCACATGGAGATGCGGGTGGGTTTTCAGCACCGTCGCAACGCGACTGACGGACTGCAAGAACTGTTCAATCTTGTCGTCGGCCCACTCGAATTTGGTTCGGAGAATTCCAGCCGTTTCGGTAAGGATTGTGACGGAGGTGACTAACTCGAACGTTCCCTGGATGGCCTGGAGGTAAGCCTCTTCAGCGTTACCGCCGGGGATCGCAAACGCGGAGATAAAAATGTTGGTATCGAAGACGACGCGCACGTCTGGCGGCTACCGGCCGTGAAATACCAGGGCCTCTACATCAGCCTCCGTGAGGATGCCCTTCTTGCGCGCCTGCGTGACGCCATACCGCTGGAGCCCTACGAACTCCTCTTCCCGACGGCGCTGCTCGTAAGTGGTGAACATATCCCGGAAGAGCTGGCTTTTGTTTTTGGCTTCGGCCTTGGCCAGCTTTTCGAACCGGGTCGCGAGGTCCGGGGGCACTGAAACTGTCACAGGTACGCGCGTCCGCTTCATAAGAAGCCCTCCCCTGTATGACAAAATCATACAGCCTAACCAAATCGGTGTCAATGCAGGATGAGGGAAGAGAATGCAAAAAGGCCCGGCCAGGGCCAGGTCTTGAATCTTGACCTCTGGCCTAACCCGCGCCACTGCCGCGCGACCCGGTCAGCCTGGACATCTTCTCGATCAAGAACGAGAGCCTGCCTGACCCCGAGTCGCTCCCCGCCGAGGTCGCTGATAAACGCCGCCCTCACATGGTCTACTCCGCCGCGCTTTGGGACCGAATCTTCTGGCACGAACGACCCGGGACGCAGTATCTTCATGCCGTAGCCACAGGAGGCCCTTCGATCCCTCGACAAGCTCGGGACTGGGGGGTTCTGGGCAGGCCCTTCGATTGAGCTCAGGGCAGGCGGTGGTCAGGGGCTGTGGGCGATGGGGAGACAGCCGAAGAGCTACAGCCAGGCCGACCGGTTGAGCCGCATGATCCGGACCCTGGCGTCGCGGGCCGTGACCGTTGGCGAACTAGCCGCCGCGCTCGGGGTCACGCGCCGACAGGTCTATCGGGACTTGGATCGCATCCAGTACGAAGGCCATCCCCTGAAGCATGACGGGGAGGGACGGGATCGCCTGTGGCAGCTCCCCTTGGGGTACAAGGGACTCCCGCAGATCACGCTCTCTCCGAACGAGCTCATGGCGCTCTACCTGGCCAAGAGCCATCTGGCCTATCTCCACGGCACGCCCTTCGCGGAGGACCTGGACCGGGTGATGGAGAAACTCACGGCGGGCCTCCCTCGCAAAACCGTCAATCACCTGGAACGGATCGTTCAGGTCTTCATCTCTCGTCCCACGATGATCCGCCCCTATGCGGTCCAGAACGCGGTGCTGACGTTGCTCCGCCAGGCGCTCTTGCTGCAACGCACGGTGCGGCTGCAGTATCTGAAGGCGGGTCGCGGCGAGCCGGAATCTCAGGAGATGGATCCCTACTCCTTGCTGCTCTACGACAGCGGGCTCTACCTCGTCGGGTACTCTCACCACGCCAAGGACCTGCGCAAGTATGCGGTGGAGCGGATCCAGCAGGTGGAGCTGACCGGCGATCTTTTTGAGATTCGTCCCGACCTGTTGCGTCGGGTGGTCACACAGCGGCCGTTCGGCCTCGTTGAGGGCCCGGCGATGCCGGTGCGGATCCGCTTCAGCCGGGAGGTCGCCCATTTTCTAAAAGAGCGCATGTGGCATCCGACCCAGAAGCTCCAGCCCCTCGCGAATGGGGACGTCCTCCTGACGATGCAGGCGGGTGGGACCCAAGAGATCCTGCGATGGGTTCTCTCCTGGGGCGCCACGGCCAGGGTCCTGGGGCCGCCCGAATTGGTCGAGTTGGTAAAAACCACGCTCTCTTCCGCGTCCCGCCACTACTCCCCCACGGCTCGGTGATAAAGATCCATAGCCCTCTAGCGGTTGTGTGACCTATTCGGTCACACATGGGTGCTACACATTGATCATGGCTGATCCTCCGTTCATCCCGCATCAGGGGTCGGGACGGAAATGGAGACGGCAAGATCGATGGTCGATGGGTCATCAACACACCCCCTGTCACCACGAGGGCGACCATGATGGATGTTTTGAGGACACTCTGGACGCGCGTGTCACAACTCAAATTGCCGAAGGGGGGCCGTTGGCTCCCCGCCGTCGTTGCGATCGTCTGCTTGCTCTCGCCGCTGCCGGCGGTCGGTGCGGATGGCGGTCCCGCTCCGATTGAGGTGCGCTCCCACGCCTTCCCGAACGGCTTGATGCTCTACCATGTCAGGGTGCAGGAGGCCACGACCTTCATGCTGTCGGCCACCGTCTGGGTGGGGAGCGTGGATGAGGACCCGAAAGTCACCGGGGGCGTCAGCCATCTCCTGGAGCATATCCTGTTCCACCAGCCCGACATGACCGAGGTTGAGTTCAAGGCCCTGGTGGAGTCGGTCGGCGGCTTAGCGAACGCGGTCACGTCCCAGGCCAAGACGTCCTACTACGTGACCTTGCCCGCATCTCGTCTCCAACTTGGTCCACAGTGGCTTCACAAGGTCCTGTTCCATGACAAGCTGGTAATCGACCGATTGAACGAGGAAAAGGAGATTGTGAATCGGGAGTCTGGGTGGTCGGACCCCACGTGGTGGCAACGGATCGGGGACCTCATCCGGCCCCCGTACCTTAAACTCCCTCGCTTCTGGGAGCTGGCCTTCGGATTGCGCACCTATGACCAGCCCGTCAGCGGCACGTACCGGGTGGCACGCAATCTCACGGCGACTCAGCTCGAGGCGCATTACCGGCAGTATTACTACCCGGAAAACATGGTGCTCCAGTACGTGGGACCGCATCCGCTGGATGTGGTGACCTCCGCGCTGCAGGCCGGCTTCGGCAGCGCTTCTCAGACCGGACGGAAGCCGAATCTTCGGTCTGTCGCCGAGACGGTCTCTCCCCGTGCTGCCTTCGAGCACCGGTTGCCGTTTCCTCTGTTGGACCCGAAGTACAGCATGTCGATCGGGCACGTGTTCACGGGGCTCAGCTTTTCGCAGCTCGAGGAGCTGTTCTTCTATCGGTACGTGCTGCAGCAGGTCCTGGAAGAGCGGTTCCGGTACGGCCAGGGAAAAGCCTACGCGGTGACCTCCGGGCTCGATACCTACCGGGGAGCCGGCTTTGTCCAGTTTGATCTGGAGTCAGGCCCTGAGCGCTACTGGCAGCAACTCAACGAGGTGAAGGAGCTGGTCTGGGGAGACCTCGGCCAGTACCTGAATCAGAAGGATTACGAGCGATACCAGTCGACCCTGGCGCAACAATTGGCTCGCATGCGGGAGGTGACAAGAGTCCATAACTGGGTGTTGGCCCGGATTGCTTTGCACCCGCTGCATCAGCCCGCGCCAGAGGAGATGAGGATCTCCGGTCCGCGACAGCCCTTGTCCTACGAGGAGTTTCTTCGCTGGGTGAAGGCCTGGCAAGGGAAGACGGCACCGCTTTTAGAGCTCTCGATGCCCGTCGTGCCCGCTCCCTATGTCCATGTCGTGCTGTTCGCTCTGACCATCCTCTTTGGTGTGGGGGCCAGTGAGGCGCTCCTTCGGCGTCCCTTTCCTCGGGAGCCTATCGCGCTCATGACGCGGGTGCCCTACCGCCCCGTGGGCTGGATCCAGCTCGGCTTGTGGTACGCGGTGGCGACTGCCTTCTATTGGCACGTGGACTGGGGCGTCGATTACGGCCTGCTGGGTTTTGGGCGCATCGACGCGCTCGCGCTGGCCAGTCCCTATCTGAAGTGGATCACGGCCGGCTTCCTGCTCGGCATGGCGATCGTGTTGGCCGGCCTCTTGATGCCACGAAAGGTACTCGTCACGAGCGGAGCCATCGTGCTCAAGATGCGGTCACCGCTGTTCTTCCGGATCCCGTTCCATGACATCGTGGCCGTCGAAGTCGTGTCCCTGTGGAGGGCCTGGCGGGAGGTGCTCCGCTTGCGGGCTCTCCCCCTGCACCCGTGGTTCTTGCGGGGGCTCCTCATCCGTCGGACATCGGGGCGTCCCGTACTGCTCCATACACAGGATGACGAGGGGGTTCGAGCCGCCCTCTCCGCGCAGCTGGCCTTTGCTCCGGCGGGCGCACCGGTACAGGGTCGGGTCGACTCGGAGACGCGGGTGCTGGAACCCTGTTCCGCCGGGCCTCTCCGCTCGGCGGGTTGAGCCAGGCTCGTTGGGGTTGTAGAATTTGGGGTGGGGGCTTCCCAGCATGAAGCCCCCAGCAAGGAGGAAGCCATGAAGACTCTTGCTGTTTTGACGATGGTGCTGTTGCTCGGAAGCACGAGCGCGTTTGCGGAGTCGGAGTATGACCCGAGTTGGGCGCCGAGTCTGGAGCCCAGCTGGACGCCCGGTCTAGCCCCCGGCGTGGCACCCGGCCTGGCCCCGATGCCGACGCCGGGTCTGACGCCGAGTCCGACGCCCGGGTTCGACCCGAAGTATGAGCGCGACTACAATATTTTCAACCCCATCAACCAATTGCGGCCGGACAATCCTCTGAACCCGATCAACTCGATCGCGCCCGACAATCCCTTCAACCCGATCAACAGCCTGGATCCCGGCAACCCGGCGAATCCGATCAACCGCCTCAATCCCAACAACCCCTTCAATCCCATCAACGAGCTGAATCCCAATAATCCGCTGAACCCGATCAATCGGTTGAACCCCAACACGCCGTTCGCGCCGCTCAACCGTCCCCCTGGGACTGCTCGATAGTCGACGAGTGCGGGATTCCACTCCGAGTGAGGAAAAGGGCAGAAGCACCCTTTTCCTCACCTGCTCTCTCCCCCAATGCCGGCGTCCTCTTAACTCGTGAAGCGTATCTCGTAAGCGACTGGGGGCGCGGGCAGGTGGCAGGTTGGACTCAGATTGCGCGCGTCATCACCCGTTGCATTTTGGAGAGCAACGGGTCCCCGGCACACATCCATCCTCCTCTGGTTTCTGGGGGCGGCGGCCAGGTTGCCTCCAACTGCGCGCGTCCGACGATCACTCCATCCACCTTGGCCCGGAACCAATAAGTCTTGAGTGAGGGGAGCGCGAGCACAGGAGGGAGCCTGGCCGGCGCCCCCCTCCTTCTTGTGTGCGCGCTCTGCGAGCACGGGAGGCACCCCGCCACGCACTCCTGTCCTGCTAGGGTTCCACCCACACGTCCACATACGCCGGCAAACTATCCGCCCCTTTTTTGTCCGTCACCCTCAACTTAAACCGAAACAGCCTCTTCTCCGACACCTGCGGCGCCGCAAACGAGGCCCTCGGCATATTGAGGTCGAGCAGCGGCACCTTGGCGCCCCGGACCTGGCTCCAGGCGTAGAAGAGGGCTTCGCCCTCGGGGTCGCGGCTCTTGAGCCCGTTCAATTCCACTTTGCTCCCGCCTTTCACCGTCCGGCTGGGGCCGGCGTCCGCACTCGGGGTCTCGTTCGGCTCCTCGTTCACCTCGACTTTGACATCCAACGAGGCCTGCTTCCCGCGGTTGGTCACGGTGATCGTGGTCCGGCCGTTCCCGACGATCTGGAGCAGCCCTTCCTGGAGGGTCTTGATCACCTTTTCGTTGGAGGTTTGATAGGTGGTGCCGGTCGTCGTGTGGGCGATGGGACGCACGACGCCATCCGAGAACAGCCCGACGACGGGGAGCTCGAAGATCTTGCCGAGCGAGTCCACCTGGCCATACGTGGCCGCCTGCCCGGCCCGTCCGAGGGACAGCGGTTTCTCGGTCTCAAAATCGATGGCGGTCAGCTCGGCGTCCGGCTCGACCTTCACCAGAATCTCATCGAACACAGAGCGGGTGCCCAGGCGGCCTCGTGTGATCTCACCCACGGCGAGCAGCCGCATCGTCCCGATGCCATCCATCGGGACTCGAAGCGGTCCGCCGAACGGCGGACGGTCCTGCTCCGTCGAGCTGAGCACCGGGACCGCGACAATGGAGCCGCCGGAGGCGCTGTCCTTCTGCCAGTATTTTTCATCGGCCAGCTTGTCCTTGCTCGGGACCCCCGAGGACAAGGTCGCTTCCTGCTCCACCAGCGTGTCGCCGTATTCGGTATACCAATAGTAGCTGACCTTCACGATCCCGGTGTCCCGCCCCAAGTCGGTCCTGGCGGTCACGGTCTTCCCGGATTTCAGCACGATGTTCTCGGCCGGCTCGACAATCTTGAAGGCCAGGGCCTGCCCCGTCGGCAAGCCCATCATCCCCGCGAGTAGGATGGACAGGGTTCGCGCGAGGGTGTGCGTGCTCCAGGTCATCATGGATCTCCGTCGGGTGGCAGGCATCATTCTAATGCTCTGTGACGGTGCAAGGCAATCGGTCAATGATGGGCGAGCCCGCCCGGGTCCCGGCCCATCAATCGGGTCGCCCTCTGCAACCGCTCAGAAAACCAGCCCGCCGCAGCGCATGTTCCATACTATATCTGACATGCCTGAGGCGGTTCCTTGACACCGATTTTCGGGGGGGATTAGGATGCCCTGGTTGGTCGTGTGTCCCGTTCCGCCTCGTGAAGAGCCCGGAGGACCAGACCGTGATCTCGAGGGGATTGGCCTGGTGGGATCGACTCCGCCTTCTGCAGAAGGTCTGGACCATTCTGCTCATGATCTTCATCCCGATGGTGGGCGGGCTGGTGGTCCATGTCAGTTTGATCAAGGGGCTCCTGAATCTCCAGCAGCAGCACCAGCAGACCGTGCTGGCTCGTGAGCACATCCGCGTCTTACGCCGACTCGCCGTGGACATCGAGGATGCCTTCCGGGGCTACCTCCTGACGAAACAGGACTCCTTTTTGGAGCCCCTGAAGGATGCGAAGGCCAGACTTGGACCCACCGTTGACCAAACCCTCTCATTGACGACCGACAGTGTGCCGGACCTCGTGGCAGACGTTCGCCGTGTGACCGACCGGCTGACCGCGCTCCTCGAATCGAAAGATGCCCTGATCCGACGGTTCGAGGCCGGCCAGAGCGATGAAGTCCTCAGCTATGTGCGTTCGGGAGAGGGGCTGAGGCTGTCGGATGCTCTGGGAAAGGAATTCCGCGCCATCGAGGATCGGCTGGAACGGAGGACGGAACTCCTCGACGTCGAGGAGGGGAAATCGGCGCGTCGCGCCTTTTGGGGTCTGCTGGTGATGGTGGTCGCTACGCTGGCCGTCGGGCTGCTCGGCGCGAAGTGGCTGACGCGGTCCATTACGCAGCCGCTAGCGTTGCTCCAAGCCTCCATGGTCACCATGGGGAAGGGTGCCGAGCCGAGTCCGGTCCCCACGTCCATCCTGATCCGATCGTCAGACGAGATCGGGCAATTTGCACGGGCGTTTGAGGACATGGGGCGGCGCATTCGCCTGCATCTCAAGGAGCTCGAACCCCTGATTGAAGCCGGTCGTGAGATCCACGGCATCGGGTCGGATGGGCTGGATCAGGTGCTGAAACGGATTGCCGGCCGGGCGGCTGAGACGTTCCAGGCGGATGCCTGTTTGGTCTTGCTGCGGAGCGACCAACTCGGATCGTGGGTCGTTGAAGCGGCGTCCGGGAAATGGTCTGACCGCTTATACAAGGCCGTGGTGCCGTGGGAAGAGTCCCCGGTCTCGGTGAGAGCCTTTGAGACCAAGAAGGTGGCGATCGGGGAGGAGCTGCGTGGGGACGTGGCGCATGAAGGGCTCCGGAGGAACCTGATCAGCGCGAGCATGCTGTCCATTCCGCTCCTGTCACAGGGGGTGCCGTTCGGCGTGCTGACGTTTGTGCAGGAGCGGCCGGTCCCCCGCGAGAGCTGGAACATCCAGTTAGCCGAGGGGTTTGCAGAGGAGGCGGCCGTGGCGATCGCCGCGGCCCGACTCTCCGAAGCGACCCAGCAGAGGGGGAAAGGCCTGGTGTCCCGTCTCCGGCAGCTCGAGCATCTGGCGGAGGCGCTGGCCCATGACCTCAAGGCACCGGGCGAGCGGATGGAAGGCCTGGCCTCCATGCTGCTCGAGGAGTACGGTGGGAAGCTGGATGAGCGGGCGACGCGTTGGTTGGCCTTGATCGAGGCGAATGGAAAGGAGCTGAGCGAGCGCGTCGAGGACATCCTGCAGGTCGCGCGGGTGGGCGTGCGGCAGGATGCCGTGGAGGCCGTCGACCCGGCGCCGGTGATCAACGAGGTGCTCCAATCCATGGCGGCCGACTTGGAGCGTCGTCACGTGCGTGTGCAGGTGCAACCGGGTTTTCCGATGGTCGCGTGCCATCGGGCCTATCTGCGCCAGGTGCTCGACAACCTCGTTTCGAATGCCCTCAAGTTCTCCGGCGGACGGCCTGATTTCAGGATCTGGATCACGGCAGAACAGCGGGAGCACGGCGTCCGATTCTCCGTGGCCGACAACGGCGTGGGTATTCCACCCGAAGACCGAGAACGGGTCTTTGAGCCGTTCGTCCGGCTGAGTCCGGCGTCAGCCAAGGGGAGCGGGATCGGACTGGCGATCGTGAAGCGCATCATCGAGCTCTATGAGGGCCGTGTGTGGATCGAGGACAACGAGTATTCGGGCTGCACGGTTAGCTTCACCCTGCCGGCGCTGGCTGAGCTCTCACGGGCCGGCGCCGAGGCTGGTGCGATGCCTGGCGCGCAAGAACCGGCCCTCGCACGGGGAGCCGAGGTGCAGGCGGAGCAAGCAGCCAACCAGGTCCCCAGCCGGCGTGCAGAGGGGAGGGAGCCCAGTGCCTAGCCCGACCCCCGAATCCGTCGCGACGGCCAGGATGGCACGGGCGCCGTTCACGATTCTGGTCGTAGAGGATGATCCGTCGGATACCGAGCTGCTGCTCCATGCGATCGAGAAGGCGGAGCTCAAAGCCGTCGAGGGAGAGATCAAAGTCGAGGTGAGGGCGACCGCCGAGGGTGCTCTCAAACTGCTCGGGGAGCGGCCGGTGGATCTGCTTCTGACCGACATGGTGTTGCCCGGCATAGATGGTCTGGAGCTGGTCACGCAGGTTCAAGACATCGACCGGAATCTCCCCGTGCTGGTCGTCACGCGGCTCAGCGGGATCTCGACCGCCGTGGACGCCATGCGGCGCGGAGCCTACGACTATATCCTGAAGCCGGTGAACCCGACGGATCTGGGGATGCGGCTTCACCGGGCCATCAGAATCTCTGAAATTCTTCGGCGAAACTCGGCACTCGAGCGAAGCGTGCGGCATGAACATGACATGGAGGCCGGGATCCTGGTCGGGGTGAGCGACGCGTTCAACGAGCAGATCCGGAAAATCCGGGAAGCGGCCCAGGTCCGGTCGACCGTGTTGATCAGTGGCGAGACCGGGACGGGCAAGGGCTTGATCGCCCGAGCGATCCACGACCAGAGCCGCGAGCGGGACAAACCCTTCCAGGTCATCGATTGCACCACGGTGCCGGAAGGCATGGTGGAAAGCGAGCTCTTTGGCCACGTGCGGGGTGCCTTCACCGGGGCCATCGCAGACAAGCCGGGCTTGATCGAGATCGCCAACGGCGGGACCGTCTTTCTTGATGAAATCGGAGAGCTGCCGCTCCCGTTACAAACCAAGCTGCTCAGGGTGTTGGAGGACAGCGAGGTCCGGCCGGTCGGCGGCACGCGCGTGAAGCGTGTGGATATGCGGTTCGTGGCGGCCACCAATCAAGACCTGGAGGAGAAGGTTCGAAGCGGGACCTTCCGGAAAGATCTCTATTACCGTCTGGCGGTGGTGGTGATCCGGCTGCCGCCGCTTCGTGAGCACGGGGAGGACATCCCGGTGGTCGCTCGCCACTTGCTGGCCAAGTTCGGAAGAGAAATGGGCAAGCCGCGCTGTTACTTTGACGCCTCGGCCTTGGAGGAGCTCACTGCGTATGCCTGGCCGGGAAACGTGCGCGAACTGCGTAATGTTGTGGAACGTTCGGTCATGCTCGCGACCGGCGAGGCCATCACGGGTGAGGAGATCACGCGCTTGCTCCCGACGGCCAGGAAGGCCGGTGCGTCAGGCGAGGAGGCGCAATACTCGAACTTGCCGTACATGGAGGCGAAGAAGAAGGCCCTCGCCGACTTTACGAGTGCCTATCTCCAGAGCAAGCTCGCGATCCATGAGGGCAACATCACGAAGGCCGCCGAGGCGAGCAGCATCCCTCGCCAACATTTCTCCCTGCTCCTCAAGCGCTATCTTGGACGCGGCGCCGGCGACGCTTCCTGAGCCGAGAGCCCCCCTCCTCCTCTGTTGTGTTCCGGTAACGTCAGGCCCCGGGCAGCGTCGGCCAGGTCCCTCACCTCGACTGGAGTGTTTCATCCCAGTAACGCGAGTGCGCTGATTCCCCCCTCCAGCCACCTGATTCCTCAAAATTCCCCCTTGATTCATCGCATGAATAGTTTTCTATGCGATCACCAAGCCATTGATTAATTGAGGCTCATTCAGCTCCCCTGAGGTTGCCGCATATCGGCATGGTCGCTCTCTGGTTCCAGCCTGTCTGACCGCGTCACGATCGCGTTGCAGAGATTCTAAAATCATCTGTACTTTTAATAGGTTGTGAGTGATCAGCGAATCGATTTTTTTACCGGCGGAGTGGCTCTGGTTGGCAACGCTCTTGCTGAGTTTGGACCTTGCCCCTCTAGGTCGGTAAGGTCTGTGCGGTGAGTGGCGTGTGGCTGTCGGTTTTCTTAAGGATCGGTTTTCTTAAGGAGTGGGTCGATGAGGGGTGAGGAAGGAGGTGGTGTTGAAGACAGAGCGTCTTGGGAGTGAGTAGAGACGGAAGGGTTCGATCAACGAGGAGGTGTGTACGATGTTCCTGTCACGGAGACAATTCCTGAAAGTTTCGGCCGGCACGGTGGCGGCGGTGGCGTTGGCCGACAAGGCCCTCGCGCTCA
>JAHRHE010000225.1 GCA_020027965.1 Nitrospirota bacterium
AACCAGGGCAAGATCGGTCCCGGCGATGTGCAGTGGATGACGGCGGCTTCCGGCGTCGTCCATGAGGAGAGGCATGCGCGTGAATTCGCTAAGCACGGCGGCACGCTGGAGATGGTGCAGCTCTGGGTGAATCTTCCGGCCAAGCTCAAGATGTCTCCGCCGGGCTACCAGACGCTTCTCGACCGGCAAATCCCCGTCGTGAACCTTCCTGACGGAGCCGGTGTTGGACGCGTGATTGCCGGGGATCTCCAGGGGATGAAAGGCCCAGCCCGCACTTTCACGCCGATCAACCTGTGGGATCTGCGGCTGAAGGCTGGTCGTCGCACGGACTTGAGCCTGCCAAGCGGCTACACGACGGCCCTATTCATCCTGACAGGAGATGTTGTGCTGAATGCGTCAGAGACGGCTAGAGAAGTGGAGTTGGCGTTATTTGACCGTGATGGACAGCGCGTAACAATCGAGGCCCGGGAGGACGCGACCATCCTGGTGCTGAACGGCAGGCCGATTGACGAGCCGGTTGTCGGCCAAGGGCCTTTCGTCATGAACACGCAGGAAGAGATCCGCCAGGCGGTCGAAGATTACCATAGCGGTCGGATGGGGCGGATTACTTCCTGATCGGTAGAAGGGGTCGGGCGCCCTTGTCCCAGTCGAATGGAGCCTCGAAAAGCGCGGTTTCCGCTTGACATGCGTCGTGGCGCTTGAGTATATACGAGGTACCTCAGGGCGACGCTTAACGTTGTCGCCTCCCTGACGGAGAGATCGGAAAGCGATCCTCCAGCTTCCACTAGTAACGCAGGGAAACTGGAAAGATCCTCACAGATGAGAAGCTGTGGGGGGACGATGCGCAGAGCCAATTCTTAAACAGAATCTACTTTGGCGGCGCAGTGTGGAGCAAGTCATTGCTAGCATCAGAAGCAAGTGATCAATCGCCAAACGCGTCAAAGCACCCCTTACGAATAGCAAACCCAACCTGAGGGACAGCGCCATGAGAATTTTTCAGATCGTTTTGATTTCACTGGTCTTGTTGGCTATTGCTGACCCTGTTGTCGCGGCGGAACTCTTCGGGACGGCCTACAGTGGCGGTGTGCCGGCAGCAAATCTGAGCATCACCGTGGAAGGCAGGAATACTGAGACGAGGACGGACGGCAAGGGGGGATACAGGCTCGACTTACCACCAGGAAACAATGTCCTCATCATTCGAGGTCAACGATTCCCCGTAACAGTCTCACCTGGGGGAACAAAACAAGACATCCGCTTCTAGGCCTACGGAATGGCACCAAGGAGATCCTCGGATGGCTGAGGAAGCACGAACCACGAAAGATCGGTGGGACAAGTGGGAATCCTTTGCGAAAACCTTAGCCGGTGTCTGTGCCGCCGCGGGAGCGCTCGCGATCCCGTGGTTCATTAATCAATACACCGAAGAGAATCGCAAGTCTCAGGTGTATGTTCAGATGATGACCGAAAGGGAAAAATCCGATACCAGTATCAGGGAGAACATGTTCAAGGCTCTCCTGGATGGGTATTTACAAACGCTCAAAGAAGACGTGAAAAAGGAGGATTTGGAATCCTTTCGAAAACGAATTGTATTTCTCGAGCTTCTCGCGGCTAACTTCCAGGAGTTTATCAACGCGAAGCCCTTATTTGAGGAGGTCTATGAGAAGCTCGTGAAACATCGGGGCGCGGTGAAAGATGAACAAACAAGAAACGCATGGATGGAGTTGGAGAAGAAGATTACGGGCGTCGCTAAGGAGACCGCTTCCAGACAGACCACGACGCTGAATACTATTGGGTACAGCGTTGTCTTTGCCATGAGAAAAGGCGAAGTAGGTTGCATAAGACTCTATGAGAAAGCGGACATTAAAGATCTTCGAAAACGTGACGGGGCCACCCGCTTTAAGACTTTCGAAGATGGAGAATGCCTGCCTGATCGGAAGAAGGAGGCAGAGGCAAAGGCAGGAACAAACACACCGACGAGCCCAAATCAGAACGGCCAAGGGCCGCTCGCCACAAAGGGTTATCACCAGCAACAATCCATCGAGCTCCGCGTCACGGAACTGCGAGACGCTAGTGTAGCGCTTCAGGTCACGGTCTATGCCGACTTCTTCGATCGGAACACCTATGTGGGCAGCGAACCGGGGAGGGCTTTTCCGGTGAATGTTTCCTATTTTGATCTGCCTTATATGGACAACATCAAATTGGCGGACGGAACTCGGTTTGCGCTGGTCTTGAAGGGTATTTACAAGGGACCAGGTGGAAAAGAAAGCGCTGAGGCTGATATCGAGGCCATCCGGTTTAGGAGTGATTTCATGAGCCTGAGAGATCGTCCCCTCTTTGAGGAAATGCTCAAGAAGCTTCAATAGAATCCCACGACGCGGTGATTCGATCTGCTGTCTGAAGAGCACATCCGCCCAGTCACCCCAGGCGATCAGGCCGCCCGATTTTCCGCTTGACTACCCGGAAACCACATCCTTAGACTGGACATCTAATCCTGAGCTCTTTGTTCCCCTAGGCTAGTCCGTTTGGCGGATTGTGCAGGCTGACGAATTCCGCTAGACTGACGGCTTCTCCGGCCAGGAAACTCACCGCAAGGAGCGTTCCACGATGGCAAGGGTGCTGGAAGGCCCGGAGCGATGGGGCCACCCCCGCCCACTATCGCATTTAATAGTTTAGAGAAGTTACCGCAACATAGTTGACATGCCTTATTAACAAAAGGCTCGACCCTGTTTTGTACAATCCGTCGAAGCTATCATGGGATTATGTTGCCCGGGGCCGTCGGCAACGGAGCTTGACAACTCCTTGGAAGGAGGCAAGAATCGCCGCATCCGTTCGAAGTCTGAGGAGCGGGATATGCTGATCAGCATACTCAATAGTTAGACGCCATGAGATCCTCGGTCGAGTCAGTCAAGCGCCATCTCGGACGCATCATGGTGATGAGCCTTGTCGTGACAAGCGCGATTGCTCAAGAGGAGGTTCCCATGCTGCACTACGACCCGCCACTCAACTTCTACCGTAGCGCAATCACGCCGCCCGACGACTACTCCTCCAATGAGTTCAACGCGACACTCCAGATCTATCCCTTTCGACCGTTTAGCGGGAACATCGAGCAGATGTTCCAGAAGACGCTGCTGCGCGAATGGATCGATCCCAGGTATCAGGAGACCAATGTTGCGGGGCAGCCCGATTTCAGGCTCGCTAGCGTCCCGGGCGCGCAAATCGTCCTCACCGCGCGGTTTGCCGAGAACATCGTCGGAATTGCCAAGCCGCGTATGCGGATGGTGATCGTCGCAGGGCGCCCGCGATAACAGAAGGTCCCGGACCCGCGGGGCGTGCAGTGGCCGGGCTCTACATGGCGAGAACGGTCAAGGATGCGGTGGATCCGAATCGCCCAGTGGGCTTTAACATGATCCGTGTACCCGCCTTGCACTACTACCTCTTCTCCCCAGAAGGTCGCGTTTATCGCGCTTACGATGAGCTTCCGGTGCCGGGCGGCAACGTCAGCCGATTCGACTTCGACGCCGCGCAGCGCGCCGATCCTGTCAATTCGGGCCGCTACAGCTTGAAGGGCAATCAGCTGCGCATTCAGATGGGAGGCCAGCCGCCCGAGACGATTACCACCGCGGCGCCCGAGGGCGGCCGCGTGACGATCCACTCCGTCGTCTACGTCCGGCAGTAGGTTGAAACCCGCGAGAATCGCCGCATCCCTTCTGCGTCTGAGGAGCGGCATTCGCTGGCCAGCATACTCAATAGTTAGGCAGCTCAAGACACCGTGTCCGACCCTGTCCACCTTCTCGGGGCAGTTATCTTCATCGCCGCATGGTTCGTATGCGTCGCCTCCTGGTTTGCAGGCATCATCGAGTTCATCCTCATGTACACCCTACGCCCGTCAGTTTTCCGCATCGGACGAACCGTCCTCTGCGAATCTACATCCTTCGCGCTACGTCGCAACCGATTCGAGATCGACCGTGTCTACCCAACATCAAAGGGGAAGTTCCGATTCATCAACGATCACGAACTCCTCTTCTGCAGCAAATTTCAACTCTTCGCCTTCAAGATTCACACGCTCTTTCCGATCAAGGGACGTCTCAACTGGGCTACGGTCCCGACTCGTCTCGAGGGCCGCATCCCTCTCGGCACCACGCTGTTCTTGCTCGCTTGGTTGGTAGGGTGGACCACCGGTGGCGTGATGGTGGCTCTCGGTCAAGCCGATCCTCCCGGTCTTCTCGGAGGTGTTGTATTCACTGCCCTCGGTTGGGCCTTCGCGGCCGGAATGTATTTCGTGAGCTTGCCGATCGAACTGCGGCGCGCCCGTGCTATCGCCCAAGAGATTCAAGCGCAGCTTGCCTCTGAATGATCGCGGACCTGCCCAATCGTCGTATCCGTTGAGGGAAATTCGAATCTGACCCCGATTGTTATGGGTATGAAAACAGCCGAGGCAATCAAGGCGCAGATCCGGGAAGCATTCGCGAATGTGTGGTATCCGGGGGACGAGAACCTCCGAGGCAGCGACCTAGGGGATGAACCGTACCGCCTCGAGGCCGAGTTCAAGGGCAAAACGGACTGGCGCACGCTCGACGCTGGCTTCATCGATCAGGCGCCGGACGGCTTGGGGACGGCGCTCCACTTCTTCTCTCACGCAGCCTTCCGGTTCTACCTCCCTGCCTACCTCATCGCGGACCTGGACGGGGACCTCGAGCGCACCGATCCGGCCTTCGCCCTCTGGCACGGGCTCGATGACGAGACCAAGGACCAAGTTGTCAACCCTCGGTTTTACGGAGAGCGCACCTGGTTTGAAATAGAGCAGGAGAGGTTTGCGGTGTTTACAGAGCCGGAGGCCGCAGCCATTGTCGAGTACCTGCGCTGGCGAGCGGAGGAGAGCACGTGGGACGAGGAGAAGCGCAACATCGAGGCGGCGCTACGGAACTACTGGGTGGAGCGGGCGGGGGAGAGGGCAGGCTAACCCGCCGATAAAGCAAGAACAGGTACTCATGCCCCGAGGTCGTCGCGATCCGACGCGGCGGGCCTGCGGCTGACTGTTTCGGGAGCGGGCAGAAACCCCTGATGAACTTGACTGAAAGCGTTCAGCTACTCGAGCGGTACAGCGTGGTGATCCTTCCGGCGTTGGTCGTCGCCGAGCAGCTCGGGATCCCCCTGCCGGCGGT